>CACJLA010000004.1 GCA_902594145.1 uncultured Alphaproteobacteria bacterium
ATACTACTTTTATTATCTGCTCTATCCTCTGGTTCAGAAACTGCTTTAACAGCAGTATCAAAACAGCGAGCTTATAGGCAAAGAGATAAAGGAGTGAAAAATGCGAATTTTATTTTGAAAATTAAAGAATTCAAAGACGAATTTATTACTGGAATTTTACTTGCCAATAACTTATTTAATATTTTAGCTACAGCTTTAATGACAGAAATACTTGTTTCAGAATTTGGTGGTTTGGGTGTGACGGTTGCAACAATTTTTATGACATTAATGATTGTTATATTTTCAGAAGTAACTCCCAAAATATTTGCAATAAACAAACCAATGACTTTTGCTCTGAGAGTCTCTAAGTTTTTTTATATTTATACAAAATTGATTAAACCAATTGTAAATCTGATTAATAAGATTTCAAATAAAATAATAAAATTTATTGGTTTAAATCTAGATACAGACCAATCAAAAATTATAGAAGAGGAGTTTGAGGGAGCTGTACAATTACAAAAACAATATTCAAAAGATGGTGAATATGAAGCAGATTATATGAGTAATATTCTTGAGTTAAAAAAATTAAAAGTTGATGAATTAATGACTCATAGAAATGAAATTTTATTTATTAATTTAGACGATCCTTATAAGCAGAATTTAAAAATTATAAGCTCATCTGCATTTACAAGAATACCAGTTATAAAGGGTAATTTTAACAACATCATAGGTATTTTTGATATTAGAGATTTTTTAAAAGACTCAAGTATGGAGGAGTCGAATGAAAGTATTGAAAGAAATACTTCACAACCTGTTTTCATACCACAAAACAAACTTGCCATGAAACAGCTTATTGATTTCAAATCTTCGAGAGAACATATGGTTTTAATAGTAGATGAATATGGAGAAATACAGGGTTTAATTACATTAGAGGATATCATTGAAGAAATTATAGGTGAAATTTTTGACGAAACTGACACTGATGAAACTTATTTAGAGAAGATTGATGATAGTAATTATTTGTTTAATGGAAATGCCAGTGTTAGAGAAGTTAATAGAAGCTTAGATATTGATTTACCAGATCAATTTGTAACTTTATCGGGTTTGATACATGATTTAGCTAAAGAAATTCCTAAAGTTGGAAAAGTTTTTTATGTTGGCGATATAAAATTACAAATTATTTCTAGATCTATTAATAAAATTAATAAAGTAAAGTTATCTATTTGATATTTTTATTTCAAGAGAGTGCAGACCTAATTTGAATACTGAATCAAGTTTTTCGTGAATTGTCCTGTGAATATCTATTTTATTAAGATTATTTTTATTAAATATTCTCAGTTCTACGTGAGTTATTAAAGAGGATGAATTTTCAACTCCAGTATGTCCCTTATGTTTTTCACTATTATCAATTATTTCTAAAATTTCGAATTGACTAATATCCTTTAAAAGGATTTTAATATTATCTAAATTCATAATTTAATACTAAATGAATAAAAAAAATAAAATAGAAATTTTGTGTAATCATCCAAATTGTATGGAGGAAGGTGTTTACAAGGCCCCTTTAGATTATGATAACTTAGGTAATTATCAGTGGTTTTGTATGGAACATGTAAAAGAGTTTAATAAAAAATGGAATTACCATAAGAAAATGGATGCTAATGAAATTGAAAAAGATATTCGTTTTGATACTATCTGGAGAAGGCCAACAAATTCTTTCGGATCAGGAAAAAAATTCTATAATTTTACAATTAATGGTGAGGATATGGGTTCTTTTGACAACCCTGTTGCATATCAACCGCAATCAAATAAATTGCTAAAATCACTTAATATTTTAAAATTAAATATAAATACTGATATAAAATTGATAAAAAAAAGCTATAAAGAACTAGTCAAAGAGTATCATCCAGATGTAAAGGGTAATAGTAAAAAAGTTATTGATAAATTTAGGGAAATAGTAGAAGCATATAACTACCTAATTGAAAGATACAAAAAATGAATAAAATTGAGGCTCTCAAAAAAAAAGAGTCTATACAAATGACAGAAGTTTCATCAAAAGAAACTTTTGGTATACAAACTGATATAAAAATTCCAAAATTTAATGATATTTCAGAACACTGCCCAAAGATTGACGTAAACTATGTATTTGATGAGAGCACAACAACTGCAATTTTGTTGGGTCTAAAATTTAATAAAAGGGTTTTCTTACAAGGTCTGCATGGAACTGGGAAGTCATCTCACATTGAGCAGGTATGTGCGAGATTAAACTGGCCATGTATTAGAATTAACCTAGATAGTCATGTATCTAGAATTGATCTAATTGGAAAAGATGCGATAGTTTTAAAAGAAAATAAACAAGTCACTGAGTTTCAGGAGGGTATTCTTCCTTGGGCTTTTCAAAATAATGTATCATTAGTTTTTGATGAATACGATGCAGGTAGACCAGATGTTATGTTTGTTATACAAAGAATACTTGAAGCTGAGGGAAAATTAACACTCCTTGATCAAAGTAAAGTTCTTTCACCTCATCCTTATTTTAGATTATTTGCTACTGCTAATACAGTTGGTCTTGGTGATACCTCTGGTATCTATCACGGAACAAATCAAATTAATCAAGGTCAGATGGATAGATGGAATATAGTAGCAAAATTAAATTACTTAGAAGAAAAGAATGAAATAGAAATAATATCAAAAAAAGTTTCAGCTAGTATCGAAGATAAACAAATTATTGGATTGATGGTCCAAATGGCTAATTTGACAAGAAAAGGTTTTGAACAAAAAGATATATCCATAGTCATGAGCCCAAGAACAGTAATAATGTGGGCAGAAAATTATAAAATTATAAAAGATATAAAAAGCTCATTGAACTATACTTTTTTAAATAAGTGTGATGAAAGTGAAATCGATATTTATAAAGAGTATTTTCAGAGAACTTTTGCAATTGACATTTAATTGGCAGATCTCAAACAATTAAATCTGCCAAAACAAATCTCAAATACGCTTAATTCTGTTAATAAAACTATATCTGAAAACAAAGACCTAAAAATAAATATAAATTCAAATATTGTTTTAGAAAAGGATGATACTTTAAACCTTCCATCAATATCAAATATTTTCAACTATAAAGATATGCGGAGTGCAGCTGACTCCTTTGCCTTAAAAAAAAAATATCATAATGAAAAACAATTAAACCAAATAACTTCTCAAAATGTTGATATTAAAGAAGAAATTATTTTTTTAGAGCGTTTGCGATATGAAACTTATGGCTCGAAACCTTTTAAAGGCATAGTAAAAAATATTGAAAATAAATGGCTAAAAAGATTAGAAGTTTTAAATTCAAAAAAACAAAAAGACTCAAAAGATTTATTCTACTTTACTTTAACACTATTTTTTATTGATTTACTAAATGATAAACCTTGGAAACTAAATAATAAACATTTGAAGAATATAACGTCTAAGGATAATGTATCTGACTTTTTTAAAATACTTAAAAAATTGTCCCTAAATATAGAAGAGCAAAAAGAATACTTATCTTTATCAGTAAATCTCCTTAGAATTATTTTTCCTTCCTTTGAAGAAGAAAATAAGCCAGACGATAAAAATCTTGATGAAGGAAAAGACGAAGAGGATTTTAATCAGCAAGAAAATTTAGAAGAAAATCAAGCTCAGAAACCTGAAGAAAGCCAATTAGATGATAGTTTGCACACTCCTGAAAGTGACTCCGACAATGATCAATCAAGCGTGCAAGGAGAAGAAGTTGATATTGAAATTTCAGATCAACAAATTGATGATATAATCAAGTCAATTGATAGTTATAGAAACTTAAGTCAAAATTATAAAACTGTTACAAATCAATACGATGAGATAATTGAAGCTTTTAAACTATGTGACCATGAAGAGCTAATTGCTCTAAGAAGACAATTGGATGAAAAATGTAACCTTTATCAAAAGCAAATATCAAGATTAGCAAATAAATTATATCGTAAACTTCAATCTAAGCAAAATAGGTCATGGAATTTTGATTTAGATGATGGTGTATTGGATACATCTAAACTAACAAGAGTTATAACTAATTCAAATAATTCACTATCTTTCAAAAAAGAGAGGGAGATAAAATTTGAAGATACAACCGTAACTTTATTAATTGATAATTCTGGATCTATGAGAGGAAAACCAATTATGATAGCTGCATTAACAACAGATATGATAGCAGCCACTTTGGAGAAATGTAAGATCAAAGTTGAAATTCTTGGTTTTACAACAAAAGCTTGGAAAGGTGGTAAAACTCGAGAGCATTGGCTCAAAAATGGGAAGCAAAAAAATCCTGGGAGACTAAATGATCTAAGACATATCATATATAAATCTGCGGACCAAAACTCAAAAAAATCTAAGATAAATTTAGGTCTGATGTTAAAAGAAGGCCTTTTAAAAGAAAATATTGATGGCGAGGCATTACTCTGGGCTAGCTCTAGGATTTCAAAAAGACCTGAAAGCAGAAAAATACTAATTGTAATATCAGATGGAGCACCAGTAGATGACTCAACATTATCAGTTAATAACAGTAATTATTTAGAAAAGCATCTAAAAAGCACTATTGTTGCAATAGAGCAGAAATCAAATATTGAATTACTAGCCATTGGTATTGGGCATGACGTTGGTCAGTATTACAGTAAGGCTATAACTATTCATGATGTAGAAGAGTTAGGTGGTATTATGTTTGAGAAAATAGAAACATTATTCAACTAAATTAGACAAAATACTACTTTTATACTCTTCAAAATTACCCTCATTTATTGATATTCTTATTTCCTCAAAAAACTTATTCATAAACCAAATATTATAGATTGATAAAATAATCATCCCTAACATTTCATTAGACTTAAATAAATGGTGTATGTACGATTTTGAGAATTTATTAATTTCCTGCATTCCACAACCCTCATCTAAACTGGAGTGGTCATCTTTGTATTTTGAATTATTTAAATTAATTCCTCTACTACTCAATTTTGACATCATGATTCCATGTCTTGCAATTCTAGTTGGTGACACACAATCAAACGTATCGTATCCAGAACTTACACCATGTAAGATATCATCTAATCCTCCAATTCCTAAAATATGTATTGGTTTGGATTTATCCAAATAGTGTTCACACAATGAAAAAATATCGTACATTTGGTTTTTTGTGCTACCCAAGGAACCCCCTATCGCAATTCCATCAAAATCTTTTGAGCAAGTCTCTTCACATGCGATCTTTCTTAAATCTTCATATACACCACCTTGTATTATTCCATAAAGTGACTGTTTCCCAGAGGAGCCAAAAGTTGGTTCATAACTTTTAAATTTCGAATCAAACGTTTTTTTACATCTTACAGCCCAACGATGACTCATATACATAGACTTTTCTGTATATTTCTTTGAAACGTTAAAAGGTGTGCATTCATCTAAAACAAATATTAAATCAGCACCAAAGTCACGTTGTAATTCAATAGACCTTTCAGGTGAAAGGAATGCTTTATCACCATTGATATAGCTTCTAAAAGAGGCTCCCTCTTCAGTTATTCTTATAAGAGACTTTCTTTTTGCATTGTTATTTTTCCCTTTTATTTCCTCTGAAACTGAGCCGTGTCCTAGTGAAAAAATTTGATACCCACCACTATCAGTCATCATAGGTCCATTCCAATGAGTAAAACTCTGTAAACCTCCTTCTTTTGAAACTATTTCTGGACCGGGTTGAAGCATCAAATGGTAAGTATTTGAAAGAATAATTTGTGTGCTTGCTAATTTTAATTGAGAGGGTAGTACAGATTTAACAGTGGCTTTAGTGCCACAGAAAATAAAAGCTGGTGTATTTATTTTACCATGTTCAGTGGTAATTAACCCAAGTCGAGCATTAGATAATTGAGACTTTTTTTTTACTTGAAAAAAATTAGTCAAGTTTAGAAGGTAGGAAATTCTTGGCTAAATATATAAAAATTGTATCAAACAGACTTAATAAAATTCTCAGAAAATAAATACCCAAGCCATAAGAAATAATTAGGTCAAACAAAGGCACAGGATTTGAAGTTAAAATATTAAATGCAAGAACACTGAATATAATATTATCAATAAATTGAGAAACTATTGTGGATGCATTATTTCTAAACCAAAGGTTAGTATTTTTATTTTTTAAATAAGAAAATATAAAAATATCAATTTTCTGACTAATAAAAAATGCACAAATACTTCCAACTATTATAGGAAATTGTGGAAGAAAAATTGTTTTAATTGATTCATGCATATCATAGCTCCAAGACCATTCAGGATGTGCATCTGGATTAATAGGGGTCATAGATATTGTTAAAAACATCATTACTGTTGAAAATAAATAAGCTGCAATACCAAGATAAATACACTTAGTTGCAGATTTTTTATCGAAATATTCATTTAGAATATCAGTACAAAGAAAAATTGAAATAAACAGTACTGTTCCTAATGCCATGGGTTCAGGAAAGAAAGGAAAATCTACAACTTTTAGAACTTGAATATTTGCAAGTATTATCGCTATTGCTACGTAAACATAGATACCTATTTTTCCGAAAAACTTTAGTGAAAATAAAATTGAAAAATAGCAGAATATAATTTGGAACAGCCAAATTATAAGAACCGATGTATTATTTAAATTATTGGATAGGTTGAAAAATAAATCCTGAAACATCTAGCTAGCTTTTTGGCTAACATTTTTTTCTATTTGTTTTTTTATTTTTAGAGCTTTGTCAGTTAAAGATCGAGAACTTGTTTTATTTAGATATTGATCTAAACCACCCTGTTTATCAATTGTTCTAAGAGTTGATGAGGCTATTCTCAATCTGAATTTTCTGTTTAATGACTCGCTAAATAGAGTAACACTATTCAAGTTAACCATAAATCTTCTTTTTGATTTGATATTAGAATGGCTTACGTTATGGCCGGTTTGGTGTTTTTTTCCAGTAATATCGCAAGATCTAGACATGATGTGAGTTTATAATATAAAAGTTCCTTTTTTACAATAATAGTTTCTTACAGTTTTAACTCACTCATTGAGTATTTTGGTGTAAACTCATTTAAAAGCTGATTAATATCCTCTTTTTTTGTCAACTGAGGTTTATGAACCCCATTTTCAATCCAAAGCGTGTCAAATTTCATTTTTCTGCCTCCAGCTATGTCGTGCCACAATGAGTCTCCAATTACCAATACTTTTTTTTTATTTTTAATACTCATTCGTTTAATAATATCATCATATATTGGTTCGTATGGTTTACCATACCTAAAGACAGTTCCACCTAAATCAAAGTAAAGCTGAGCTACTGTCCCTCCACACATAGAAAGAGTACTATTGTTATGCACCAAATAATCTGGATTTGCGCATAAAAGAGGAAGTTTATACTTAAAGATTTTGTCCAAATATTCAGCAAAATCTAAAATAGATAAACCATCTTTTAAATCTGCAATCATAGCAAAATTAGCTTTCTCAATATTTTTAGTGCAATCAAGATCAAAATATTTGATTTTCTCTTTGGACAGCTCTAAAGGAAAGCATTTTCTTCCATATTTTTTATAGATATCTTTTTTAATATTATTTAATGCAATTTGTCCACTCGTAACACAATAATCAAATAATTTTTCACTATAGCCTAATCTTTTTAGATTGGCCTCAGATTGAAGCGAGGGATTAGCAGAATTAGAAATAAGAATTATTTTCTTATTTTTAAGTTTCAAAAACTCTAAACATTTTTCTGCTTCTAAAAATTTTTTGTAGCCATTATGTAGAACACCCCACTGGTCAAATAAGAAATAGTCATAATTATTAATTACGTGTTTAAAGGATGATATTTTTTTCAAGAGTATTGGCCAATTACCTCAGAAATACTTCTAAAACCTTGTTGTTGTATTAAATTAATTAAATCTAAAGTCATTTTTTTTACATGATAAGGCCCTTCGTAGGTAAAACTGCTATAAATTTGAATTAGAGAGGCACCTAATTTCATTTTTGTCAAAATATCATTGGCATCAAAAATACCTCCTACACCAATAATTTTTATTTTTCCAGAAGTAAGAGTATAGAAGTCTCTAATTAATTCATTTGATTTGAGGAATAATGGTCTACCACTAACACCTCCCTCTAGTTTCTCATTAACCATAGATTTGTTAATTGTGGTATTTGTTAATATCAGCCCATCGACATCATTTGCAAGAGAAATTAGTGAAATATCTTTCTTATCCTGATCTGAAATGTCTGGTGAAATTTTGAATAAAATTGGTATTTTTGAATTATTTTGATCTCTAAATTTATGAATAGTTACAACGATCTTCTCAAAGTTTTGAGATTTAAGATTATCCCTTAAACCAGGTGTATTAGGAGAAGACAGGTTTACTACAATGTAATCTCCTAGTCGATAGAGCCTGTCGAACAGTTTTTTAAGATCATCTAATATTTTGATAGTATCTTTATTATTACCAATATTAATTCCAATAATTTTATCTTGAAAATTTTCTTTTAAATTGGAGTTGTTAATATTTCTTTCAAAAACATCCATGCCTTTATTATTAAAACCCAGAGAGTTTATAAGTGCTTTTTGTGATGGGAATCTATAAATTCTTGGTTTTGGATTTCCCTTTTGAGGCAAAGGTGTCACTGTACCTAACTCTGTAAAACTAAATCCTAAATTTAATATAGGGTTGATTACTTCTGCATTTTTATCAAAACCTGCAGATAGGCCAATTGGGGTTTTAAAAGTTCTTCCCCATATAGTTTGCTCAAGTATTTCAGTATTTTTATAGGTTATCTTTGGGTAAATTCCTAACTTTAGAGCTTTAATAGAGAGGTTGTGAGACAATTCTGGATCGAGTTTTTTTAAGATGCGGTGAGCTATACTATACATTAAGTTTAGAGTTAAATAACTCTAGAGTTTTGTCTTTTGTATATATTTTTGTAAATGAGCCTAATCTGGGACCATTTTCTTGACCAAAAACAACTAGATAGATAAGTTTAAAAAATTCTCTTATATTATCTTTGTAAATAGAATTTTTACCTACACTAAAAATTACAGTTTGAAATTCATCTGCATCTGCAGATGGTTCTATCTCTTTTATTTTTTTCACAACTTCTTTTAGTATAATTAATTCTTCTGAATTTGGAATTTTAAACTTTAAATTTGGCTGAATAAAATCTTTAAAATAATTTATACCACAATCAATCATTCTATTAATAAGATCCTCTTCAACTTTGCTAAAATTTTTTTGATAATTTTTAATTAAACCAAATATCACACTAGGATCCTCAGATTTACAAACAGATATGACATTTAAAATTAAACTATAATTTATTTTTGAACCATAAAGGGGATTCACTGATTTATGAATATGCCATGCAGGATTATCTGCATTTTGGTTGTCACTATTAAACTTGTTAACATTGGATAAATATTCATCAGTATTTTTTGGAATAACATCAAAGAAAAGTTTCTTAGCTGTAGTGGGTCTTTGATACATAAACATCGATAGGCTCTCTTCAATGGAATATTTAAGCCAGTCGTCGATACTTATTCCATTGCCTTTTGATTTACTTATTTTTTCAGCATTTTCATCAAGAAATAACTCGTAAATTAAATTTTCTGGAGGTCTTGAGCCGATAATCCTGCATATTTTTGAAGATAAGCTATAGCTATCGGTTAAATCTTTTCCACACATTTCATAGTCTACGCCAAAAGCTGCCCATCTCATGGCCCAATCAACTTTCCACTGAAGTTTGCAATTTCCATCAAGAACTGATTTCGATTTTAATTCCCCATCCTCAAAGTAGGTTACAGTAAAATCATCATAATTTACTTCTTCAATAGGAACTTGCAAAATTTTTCCAGTGTTTTCATTGATAGGGAAAAATGGACTATAAGATTTTCTTCTTTCCTCGCCAAGAGTTGGAAGAACAATATTTTTTATTTCATCATAATTTTTTATAATTTTTTTTATTGTGTCATTAAATAAACCAGATTTGTATGCATCGGTTGAGCTTTGAAATGTAAAGGGCAAATTAAATCTGTTAAGAAATTCTTTAAGCTTGGAATTATTATGCTCACCAAAACTCTTAAACTTATCAAAAGGATCTGGCACGGAGGTTAAAGGATAATCTAGATACTCAGATAGTTTTTCTTTGTTTGGAATATTATCAGGAATCTTTCTAAAACCGTCCATGTCATCAGAAAAAGCAATAAGATCAGTTTGTTTACCAGTTAGTTTTTCATAGCAAAACCGAACCATATTAGTCCTCAAAACTTCACCAAAGGTGCCTATGTGTGGTAAACCTGACGGACCATAACCAGTTTCAAAAATAATTTTCTCTTTGGTATTGTTTTCACCAAACCTTTTAACAATTTTTTTAGCTTCATTAAAAGGCCAAGATTTATATGAGTTATAATCAGTCAAAATTTAGGAGCTAAAGTTAAAGTAATACCATTGAGCTGTTCTGTAAATGGGATTTGACATGAAAGTCTCGAATTTTTTTTTATATCCATTGCCTGGTCGAGCATAGATTCTTCATCATCATCAGCATTTGATATCTTATCTAACCATTTATCTTCAACATAACAATGACAGGTAGCACAAGCACAACAACCCCCACATATTGCTTCGATATCTAAACCAGCATCTCTGATAATTTCCATAATTGAAAATCCAATAGTTGCCTCAATTTTATGAGGGGAACCATCGTGATCTATAACGTTGATATGGTATGACATTTGAAATTTACAGTATTTTAGACTATTAGGTCTATCAGTTCGATAGGCTGAATGCGACTAAAATTAATATACTAATTATATTCTAAAAAATTATAAGTTTAGATTAGATGTATAAAACTGAGAGTTTTCAAATCAAGCTTTGGTTAGTAAGCCTTATGACAATAATCTTATTAATGATTATTGTGGGAGGGCTTACAAGACTTACAGAATCAGGGCTGTCCATGGTCGATTGGAAATTATTTGTGGGAACAATTCCTCCGCTGTCTGATGGAGATTGGTTAAGAGTTTTTGACGATTACAAACAATATCCAGAATATCAAATTAAAAACGTAAACATGACACTGTCAGAATTTAAATATATCTTTTGGTGGGAATATGGACATAGAGTTCTTGGTAGAATTATAGGTATTATTTTTATAGTTCCTTTTGTTGTCTTTGCTTTAAAGAAATACTTTTCTAAAGAAGAGTTGCTATCATATTTGTTTCTTCTTTTTCTTGGAGGTTCTCAAGGTTTAATAGGTTGGTGGATGGTAAAAAGTGGTTTAGATATGAACCCCTATGTAAGTCATATTAGACTGGCAGTTCATTTGATCATCGCCCAAATAATTCTCTCCTTAATTGCTTTTTTGTTTATTAAAAGACTTAGCATTGGTAATTACGAAAGTAAGTTTAATTCCCATAAATCAATTTTTATTTTATTTAATTTAATAATTTTTTTCACGATAATTTATGGGGCATTTATGGCAGGTTTAGATGCAGGTAAATCATTTAACACCTGGCCTAAAATGGGAGATAGTTACATACCTGAAAATTTGCTTTTCTTGGATGATCGATTATTTGGTTTTTTTGACAATAGTGTCTTTGTACATTTTTTCCATAGGGCTTTAGCTTACTTATCCTTCATTACAATACTTTATTTGGGTTTGAGGCACCTTAAAGGAATTAGTAATAAGTATCAAAAATTACATCTTCTATTAATAATTTCTTTAGTTTTCATTCAGCTGTTTGTTGGAGTTTTTGTTGTTTTAAGTAATGTTCAAGTTTCTTTGGGCTCTATTCATCAAATAATTGGGACTTTACTATTTGTTTTTACGACATGTTATAGTTTAAAAATCATTAAGAATTAAATCTAATTAGAGCCTGATTTGGTATAAAAAACTATGAGTAAAATACTTATAATAGGGGCTAACGGTTCTGTAGGTAAATCATGTGTTGCAAATCTAAAAGATGATAATGAATTAGTCCTTCTATCAAGAAGTGCTTTTGATGGTGACGTTGAAGGTAGTTTCGAAAAAAATGTATTGGATATAAACGATTTTTCTGAGGCAGAAAATTTTATTAAAAATATTGATTACCAAATCTCTGGCATTGTTTTTGCAATTGGTTCTATAAATCTTAAACCTTTTTCTAGTACTAGTTTAGATGATTTTAAGAAAATTATGGATGAAAACTTTTATAATATCGTACATTTTTTAAACCACAGTATCAGTAAAATGTCTGAGTCATCCTCTGTCGTGTTTTTTTCTTCAATCGCTGCTGTAAGGGGATTTAAAAATCATACTGCAATAGCTTCAGCTAAAAGTGCCTTAATAGGTTTGTCAAATTCTTTAGCTGCTGATTTTGCACCCAAGATAAGATTTAATACAATATCTCCCAGTCTATCTGTGTCTAAAATGTCAAATTTTATGGTATCAAATGAAAAAGTTGCTGAGGGAATAGGCAAACTTCATCCAATGTCAAGACTTGGTACGGGAGATGACATAGGAAACTTAGCTTCTTTCCTAATATCTGAAAAATCATCATGGATAACAGGTCAAAATTTTCAAGTTGATGGTGGTAGATCTACCTTAATTACAAGATAATTAAACCTGAATGAAAGAGTGCTTTGTAGTTCTTGGAAATCAGCTATTTGAAAAAAAGAATTTAAAAGATTTTAAAAATTTATGTGAATTTTTTATTCAAGAGGATCTTGGTCTTTGTAGCTATTTTAAGCATCACAAACAAAAAATATATTATTTTCTAGCCTCTATGAGAGAATATAGGGACTATTTAAAAAAAAATAATTTCAAAGTAAATTATATTACACTTGACAAAAATATTTCTAATTTTAAGGACTATTTTGAAGGCTTAAAAAGCTTCTTGGTATCTAAAAATATTTTTAAAATTAATATTTTTGAGATAGAGGACTTAGAATTTAGAAAAAAATTTGAACAATTTTGTAAAGATAACAAAATTGAATTAACCTTTCATAAATCACCTATGTTTCTTGTAAGTAGGACTGACTATCAGGGCATGGTTACGACCAAAAAACCTCAGTTAGCTAATTTTTACAGTAATGTTAGAAAAACTTTTGAAATATTTGTGAAAGAGAACAAACCTATTGGAGATAAATGGAGTTTTGATGAAGACAATAGAAAAAGAGTCCCAAAAGAATATGAGAGTCCTCAATCTTATATGTTTGAGTCGAAACATTACGAAGATATTAAGAAATTAATTAATAAGTTTTTTGCAAACCATTTTGGAATTTTAGAAAAAAAAATAATATTTCCTATGAATTTTAAAGATTCATCTAAAGTTCTTGATAATTTCATTAATGAGAAACTAGAAAATTTTGGCCATTATGAAGATTTTATAAGAATTAATGATCCATATATAAACCATAGTTTAATTAGCGCTCCATTAAACATGGGCTTATTAACTCCAAAAGACGTATTAGATCGATTAAATTTAATTTCCTATAGTAAAGTTGGTATCAACAATTATGAAGGATTTATAAGACAAATCTTTGGGTGGAGAGAATTTATGAGGTACTTAAATATCCATTATTATAAAGATTTTAATAAAGGTAATTTTTTTGGAAATTCTAGAAAATTAACAAAGCATTGGTATGAAGGAACAACAAATATTCCAATTTTAAATGACATGATATCTAATTTAAATAAAAGTGGATACGTTCATCATATTCCAAGATTAATGGTAATTAGTAATATAATGAACTTATCAGGCCTTAAACCTTCAGAGGTCTATAAATGGTTTATGGAGACATTTATCGACTCCTCAGATTGGGTGATGACACCAAATGTTTATGGAATGGGAATGTTTAGTGATGGAGGAATATTTGCAACAAAACCTTATTTATGTGGATCGAATTATTTATTGAAAATGAGTAATTATAGTCGAGGTGATTGGACTCAAACACTTGATGGTTTATACTGGAATTTTATATATAAAAATAAAAATTATTTTAAGACTAACCAGAGGCTCTCTATGATGTACTATACTGTAAATAAAATGGACAAATCTAAAATAAGTACTCATATTTCTAATGCAAAAAAATTCATCAGCGAATACACAAGATAGCAAAGTTTTTATAACCGGCGCAAGCAGTGGGATTGGCTATGCACTTTGCGAGGAATATCTTAGACAGGGCTGGAGTGTTATAGGCTTAGCTAGGGACAATACAAAGATACCTACCACAACATTAAATAATACTAAATTTGAATTTATAAAAATAGATTTAGCAGATTTTGACTCGAGTAAATCAATAATAGAAGAAGTATTTAAAAAAAATAGAAACATAAATACATTTATCTTAAATGCAGGAATTTATATACCTGACAGTTTTAATGATTTTAATTTTGAAAATGCCAAACTAACTTTTAATACCAATGTTCTTAGTATTTATTTATCTTTAGAATTGATAAGAAAGAATTTTAAACTCGACTCAAAAAATACTATAGCATTAATGTCATCCACTGCAGGATATAAAGGTCTTCCAAAGTCTATTTTATATGGACCCTCAAAGGCGGCATTAATAAATTTGGCTGAGTCTATGAAATCTGAAATTTATAATGGATTAAATGTAAAATTAATATGCCCAGGATTTGTAGAAACTCCTGCCACAAAAGTAAATACATTCAAAATGCCATATTTAATTTCCCCCAATAGGGCAGCTGAGATAATTTTTAATAAAATATATAAAAAAGGCTTCGAGATTACATTTCCTTTTCCTTTTAATTCTATAATGAAATTTGGTAAACTATTACCATATAAATTTTATTTTAAAATTACTGAGAAAAAATTTTCAAAAAAATGAAAATATCTAATCCTAAAATTTCAATCGTAATGGGCAGCCAAAGTGACTGGTTAACTCTTAAAAATACAAGCACTGTATTAAAAGAATTAAAGATTAGTCATGAAAAAAAAATAGTTTCTGCACACCGAACCCCAAAAAGGTTATATGAATATGCAGAACAAGCTTACGATAAAGGTATTAAAATAATAATTGCTGGTGCTGGCGGCGCGGCTCATTTACCTGGTATGATCGCAGCTATAACTCATATCCCAGTAATTGGTGTTCCTATTGAGTCAAAAACATTAAAAGGATTGGATAGTTTACTTTCTATAGCACAAATGCCTTTTGGTGTTCCTGTAGGAGCTGTTGCAATTGGTGAAAATGGAGCAAAAAATGCTGCTTTATATGCAGCTTCAATTATTAGTAATTACGACTCTAAAATTGAAAATCAATTGATTAAATGGAGACTGGCTCAAACAAAAAAAGTCAAAAAGACACCTAAGTAATGATCATTGGTATACTAGGTGGAGGTCAACTTGGTATGATGTTATGTCAAGTAGCTAAAAAATTGAATATCCAAACGTTTATATACACCGACTCTAATGACTCCCCAGCAATTAAATATGCAAATAATTATGCTATCAAACAATATGATGATTTTGGTGAAATAGACACTTTCATTGAAAGGTGTGATTTTATTACTTATGAGTTTGAGAATATTCCATTTAAGACTTTATCGTATATAGAAAATAAAATAACGGTATCTCCTAGTTCTCAAATTAATAAAATCATTCAGGACCGTTTAAATGAAAAAAATTACGTAAATGGAATTAATATTCCCACAGTTCCATATATTGAAATCAAAGATATAGAAGATTTAAAATCAGTTAATACAAAATTTTTTCCAGCAATATTAAAAACTCGCAAGCTTGGATATGATGGTAAAGGACAGTATGTGCTTAATAGTAAAATGGAAATACCTGATATACCTAAAAATGATTATATCTTAGAAAAGAAAATAAATTTACAACAAGAAATTTCTATTATTGCTGTGAGGTATCAAGATGGAACAATTTTTACCTATCAACCGATAGAAAATGTTCATAAAGATCAAATTCTTTTCAAGTCATATTCACCAGCAAATTCAAATCAATCAATTATTGAGGAGGCAAAAAACCACGCTGTTAATTTTGCCAATAAAATAAGTTATGTGGGTACTTTCTGTTTAGAGTTTTTTATTACAGATAAAAATGAATTGTTATTAAATGAAATAGCACCTAGAGTGCACAACTCAGGGCATTTAACTATTGAGTCATATAATGTAAGTCAGTTTGAGTCCCACCTCAGATCTGTATGCGATCTTGAAAAAATAAAGCCGATACTAAGATATAAATCTGAAATGACAAATATTCTTGGAGAGGATATTTATAATTATCGTGATAAAGAATTCAAAAAAGATGAATATTTTCATGATTATTTTAAAAAGGAATCAAAAATTGGCAGGAAAATGGGCCATTTTACCAAATTACTGAGTTAATTTTTAATCCAGTAATTTTTAAAGTGATTATAGTTAATTAAACTATCATTTTTAAATTTTGAATATTTTTGAAATTTAAAATCTTTTTGTCTCACATATGAAATTAGTTTGTTATCGAATTTAAGATTGTAGTGCTTGCATCCATTGATTGTTAGAAATTTATTTAAATTCTTAGTTTTTTTTGAGGAATAAAAAAGTTCCAATATATTGGATACTGAATATTTAGTTGAATAAACCCCCGCACAACAACTTTCAGTAAATTTATAATTTCTTAGATGAGGAGCTGAGTCAGAGCCAAAGAAAAACTTTGAATTACCAGATAGAGTAGCACTTAGTAATGATTTTTGGTGTTTTGTACTTTTAATAATAGGTTTGCAAAATAACTCTGGTTTTAAATAGTCACCAAGAAAAGTATTTGTATTTTCTAATAAATGATGGGTTGTTATAGAAGCAGCTATGTTATTATTTGATTTTACAAAATCTACAGAATCTTTAGTAGTTATGTGTTCTAAAGTTATTTTTAGACTTTTAAAATTTTTTACAAGCCAAGATAACTCATACTCAAGAAATTTCCTTTCACGTTCATAAGGATCGTCATCTTTGTGGATATGTTCTCCATGTAAACATAATGGAATTTTGTATTTTTCCAGAAACTCAAAGTATTTTGACATTTTTTTAATATCTTTTACTCCTGAAGAGGAATTAGTAGTTGCATGAAGGGGATATAATTTGGCTGCAAAAAACAGATTATTTTTTATCATATTTTTTAAATCTGAAATCTTACAATCTTGATTTAAATAGATAGTAAAAAGTATTTCAGTGTTTCGATTATTTTTTAAGACTAATGCTCTGTATTTAGATAAAATTTTTTCATTAGTTATTGGATTTGCTAAATTTGGCATAACCAAAATTTTTTGAAAATTTTTATTATTTTCTTTTAAAACATATTTTAAAATTTGTCCTTCTCTTAAGTGAACATGAAAATCACAAGGCCTAAAAATTTTGAGCATTTAATATATAATTTACTTTATCAATCACCTGATTATAAGACACATCATTCATTAAACAATTATTTAAAGTATAGTTTTGAGTTTTACTCACAAGACTTTCAAAGGACTCTGTTGACCTAACTAAGTGACAATGATCAAAGATTTCTGGGAAATAGATATTATCATTAGTTGGACCGAAAAGACCTAAAGTTGAAGTTTTACTTAAAGCGGCCATATGCATCATGGAAGAGTCATTGCCAATAAAAAGTCTGGATTTTTGTAATAAACCATAATCATTGAGAATATGTTGTTTCCCACATCTATTAATTACCTTTTTACCCAGTGCTGACTCAAAATGATGAAATTTCGAACTCTCTTCTTCTGATCCTAAAATAAATATTTTATCTATTCCTTTATCTATTAAATATTTAGCAATGTTTACATATTGTTCCGTAGGCCACTCTTTAGGAGCCCAATTTGTAAAAGGGGCTAAACATGCGTAATTTGAATTTGGGAAAATATTTCGTACTCGATCAGTTAATATTTTAAAGTCTTTTTTTAAATCTGTATCAAATTTATGATGAATCTGTTCATATATATTTTTAGATTTTTTCATCCTAAATATATTTCTTTTTTTTACCCTTAAGAAATAACCAATAAGTGAAGATCTAAAATCTACTATTTCATCATATCTAAATGCAGAGAGCTCTTTATACAGTTTAAACCAATGTAAATTATATTTTTGCTTAGTTAATATTACCCTTTTAGAAATCATTGAATAATCATCATAGATTGGCATTGGCAAAGAACCGGAAACTAATGTTACTTCAATATTTTTCTTATTTTTTCGTATATACTTATTTAGGACTTGGAGGTTTATTAGTGAGTCACCTATTCTATTTGAAGAAATAAATAATAAATGCATATATATACATATAGATAATACATTACATGCAAATTGAAACACTTAATCCAATAAAAATTAAAGTATCTGGATCAGAAAGATTTGATTTTATACAAAATATTATTACCAACGACTTGAATAAATTAGAGCAAGAGTTGTTTAGTTATATACTTACCCCTCAAGGAAAGATTCTATGTGAAATAATAATTACTAATTCAAAGGAGTCTTATGATTTAGTTTGTACTAATGATCGAAATGATTTAACCACTTATTTAAAAAAATATGCAACATTGTCTGATGTAAATCTTCATATTGAAAATATTGATGCTGCAGAATATGACGAAAAATATATCTTAAATCAACTATCATCTGGTAATATTGACGCGAACCTCCTTGAACATTCCTCTTTGCTCCCATCAGAAATTAATGATGAATTAGTGGATTATTCAAAGGGATGTTTCGTAGGGCAAGAGGTAGTTTCAAGAATAAAGCATCGACAACTAAATAAAAAAAAAGTAACAGTCAAAGTATTTGAGCAAAAACCACGAAATCTCCCAAATAATTCTGAAATATTATTTCAATTAAATAATTATTTTATTTTAAGAGAACCCGTGGTTCTTAAAAAATAAATTACCTAAAATATTTAGAGTAATAATTTGCCACTTCAGATAAAGATACTTTTTCTTGTTTCATTGTATCTCTGTCACGAATTGTAACTGTCTGATTTTCAAGAGTTTCAAAATCAATCGTGATACATAAAGGCGTTCCTATTTCATCATGTCTACGATAATTTTTGCCAATATTTCCAGTATTTTCAACAATAACTCTTCCTAAACCAAGTGATTGAAGTTCTGATTTAACATTATTGGCGGTATTAACCAAATCAGAGTTATTTCTTTTTAGTGGGATTACAGCTGCTTTGATTGGCGATAAATGAGGTTGTAGCTTAAGCAAAGTTCTTTTATTTGCCTCCTCAATAGTATATGCCTCATTCAAAACAGCCAAAACACCTCTCTCAACTCCTGCAGAGGGTTCTATAACAAAAGGTATAAACCATTCTTTATTTTCTAAATCTTGAATAGCTAATTTTGTTGTAGAGTTTTTATTTTCTTGAATATTAGCTTTAATATTAAAATCTTTTTGATTCTTAGAGTGAGATCCTAAGTCAAAATCAGTTCTATTAGCAATACCCTCAAGTTCTTCAAGACCATGCGGGAAGTCGTACATAATGTCGAATGTAGCTTTTGAATAGTGAGATAAATCTTTTTTCTCCACCTCAAGTAGTTTTAATTTTTCTGATTTGACTCCTTGTTCAGCCCACCAATTTAAACGTTTATCTAACCAATATTTATGCCAATCTTCATCAGAACCAGGTTTGACAAAATACTCAAGCTCCATTTGTTCAAACTCTCTAACCCTAAAAATAAAGTTTCTTGGTGTAATTTCATTTCTAAATGCTTTTCCAATTTGAGCTATACCAAAAGGAGGCACTCTACTAGTTGAGTCAACAACATTTTTGAAGTTTACAAAAATCTGTTGAGCTGTCTCAGGTCTTAAATATGCAAATGAGCTACCATCATCAACTGGTCCTATTGCAGTTTTGAACATTAAATTAAATGGCCTCGCTTCAGTTAAATCCTTAGATTTACAATTAGTTAAGGACCCACCTCTAGGACACTCACTATTTTCTAATTGGTCTGCTCTAAATCTTGCCTTGCAAACCTTGCAATCAACTAATGGATCAGAGAATGTATCCTCATGACCGGAATATTTCAAAACAGTGGGTGAAGTTAAAATAGTGGAGTCCAGTCCTTCAACATCGTCTCTTTCATATACCATTGATTTCCACCATGCTGTTTTTAAATTTAGTTTAAGCTCTACACCCATAGGCCCAAAGTCATATAGACCTTTCATACCTCCATAAATGTCATTAGATGGAAAAATAAAGCCCCTTCTTTTACATAAGGATACTAGGTCTTCCATATTATCTGCAGTCATTTATCAGATACCAAATTTATTAAAAAGAAGTTCTTCTTTTGCTTTGGTAATTAAATCTTCGCTGTTAAAAGAATTAATGCCAAGTCCTAGCTTTTGTTTTAAGGACTTTGGTTGTTTGATTTTTTTTATTTTTGTCTTTTCACCAAATTTACTTTTAAAAAAAGCCGACTCGGATGTAATTCCATCAATTAAACCTAGATCTTTTGCTTCATTTGCTAACCAAAAAGATCCTGAAAATATTATTTTTTTATTTTTATCATTAAGTTTCTTCTTTCTTCTTGAAGAAACCCAATCAATAAAGTTTTGATGTATTAATTTTTGAAGTTTAATTAATTTATCTTCGTCTTTTTTATTAATTTTTTGAAATGGATCTAAAAAACTTTTGTTCTCCCCTGCTGTAAATATTCTTCTCTCTACTCCAATTTTTTTTATTAAATCAGTAAATCCAAACCCGCCAGAAATAACCCCTATTGAACCAATAATTGAATTAATATCTGCATAAATTTCGTCGGCGGCACATGCAAGCCAATACCCTCCAGAAGCGGCAACATCTTCAACAAAACAGTAGCATTTAACTTTTTTCTTAGCTGAAATTTCTCTAATTTTTTGAGCTATCAATGATGATTGTACAGGCGAACCTCCAGGTGAGTTAATAACAATCGAAAGTCCATTAAATTTCATTTTCATTAATTTTGAAAATAGACCGTTTAAATTATCCATATTCAGTGGGGCTCTACTTCCAGATGCAATCATTCCCTTTAGGTCAATTGAAACTATTGTTTTTTGTGGACTAAACATTATTTAAACCAATTTTCTATATCTTTAGAATAATTTGACAAATCATCGTGGATTATAATTGCATTTAATGTTTTCTCTATAAAATAATTACTTTTAGTGATTTTTAAGAGAACATTTTTAGGTTTTGAGTCTTTAAAAGATAATAAAGGGGTTGTTGTCACTTCTAAATTATAATTTTTTAACATATCTAACATTAAATCAGTATTTTCATATCTATTTATTATAAATGCGGATCCATCTGTTTTTAAATATAAGGTTATATTATTCAACCATTTTTCTAAATCTGACTCAGATATGTACTTTGATGTGTTTATTGAGGGGTCTTTTGACTGAATAACTTTATTTGCAAAATAAAAAGGTGGATTGGATAAAATTAAGTCAAAGTAGTTTTCATAATGAGGATCAAAGATACAATTGTCTTGTATCTTGAATTTTAAATTTTCTAAATTATTTTCTTTATGATTTAAAATTGCAACTTGATGGTGAATTTTATTTTTCTCAAAGCCAATAACTTCTGACTCAGGATTTCTATAGGCAACTATTAGTGATATTGATCCACATCCTGATCCCATATCTAGTATTTTATTATATTTTTTTTTGCAGTGGGCAGCTAAAATAATTGGCTCAATTCCACTCCTATAACCTTTTTTTAATTGATAGTATACAATCTTACCATCTAGTAGATAATCCCTAGAGTATAAATTCATAGCAGATGAAAAAAAATAATTTTGAACAAACTATCAAATTAATTCATAAAGAAATTAATGTAAAGTTAGTTAAGACAAACAACGAACTTGATAAATTTTTATCAAGTAGTGTCACAATTATCCCAAAATTAGGAAATTATTTCTTTAAAAAAAGAGGTAAACAATTACGTCCAGTATTATGTTTATTATCAAGTAAAATGATTAATAAAAATTATTCAAAAATATCAAGTGATATTTATATGTCTACTGCGATTGAATTTATACATGGTGCAACCCTACTACATGACGATGTAATAGATGAGGGTAAAATAAGACGTGGGCAAAAGAGTATTAATTCAATATGGAATAATAAGTTTAGTGTCTTATTTGGGGATTTCTTATTTTCAAAATCATTTCAATTAATGACGAAAGCTAAATCTTTGGAAGCGATGGCTTCTCTTTCGCAAGTAAGTAGTAAAATTTCTGAGGGTGAGTTTATGCAACTCACACATGAAAATAATACTCAAATATCTGAAAAGGAGTATATTGAAATCATATCTTTAAAAACTGCTGAATTATTTGCTGCTGCAATGAAGATACCCGCTATTTTATCTGGTAAAAATTCAAAAATAATTTCAAATTTAAATAAGTTAGGTTTGTATTTTGGAATTATCTTTCAAATCATGGATGATTATCTTGATTATTTTGGTGAAAAGGTAACTGGGAAGGAGAATGGTAAAGATTTCTATGAAGGAAAAATTACTTTGCCAGTCATTTTACTTTTAAAAAAGACTTCAATCAATGAAATTCGCTTTACAAAAAAAATTTTTAATAAAAGTAAAAGGTCTAAGAGTGAGTATATTGAACTTATGAAATTAATGGAAAAATATAAAATTAAAGATGATGTCAAAAAATTCTCTCAAAAATATAATAGTCTATCATTGAAAATATTAACTTCTTTTAAAGGCTATCAAAAAGAGCTTTTTGTAGATTTGTTAAGTAGTTCTATCAATAGAACCAATTAATCATACCTAAACTTTTTATTTGGGAATTTGTTATTGTTCACTTCATTGGAATATTTATTTACAGCAACCCTGATATTTTTGGATAAATCAGCATATTTTTTTACAAATTTAGGATGATTGTCTCTAAAGATTCCTAACATATCTTCAGATACCAGTATTTGACCATCACAATACTCAGAGGCACCAATTCCTATTGTGGGTACAGATAATGTCTTGGTGACCTCTTTTGCAATATTGGTTAGCATTCCCTCCAACAATATAGATACAGCTCCCGACTTTTCTAAACACAATGAGTCAGAAATTATATTATCTAGGTCCCTCTTATCTTTTCCATAAATTTTAAATTTTTTAGAAGAGCTAAATTTCTGTGGCTGTAAACCTAAATGTGCCATTACTGGAACTTTTTTTTTACTTAAATACTTTATAACATCTTTTAATTCAGTATTTCCCTCGATTTTTACACCATCACAAGATGTCTTTTTCATAATGCTTAAAACCCGTTTAACTGTTGTGGATTCACTAAAATCTCTATTATATGGGAGATCAAAAAACACTAAGGATTTATCTGCACCTTTTTTTACAGCGGTTGCATGATTAACCATTATTTGATCATCTACAGTTCTAGTAGTATCCATACCATAAAGAACATTACCCATAGAGTCGCCTACCAGTACCACGTCAACTAAATCATCAATAATTTTTGTAAAATTATAGCTATATGATGTTAAACAAATAATTTTTTTTTTGTTTTTTTTATTAAATACTGATTTAATTGTTCTTTTCATGACAGGTAGTTTAAAAAGTATTCGAATTATAAAAGACTTTCCAAAAAAAGGTATCGCTTTTTATGATATCTCAACAATCTTATCAAACCCTAAAGTATTTAATAATGTAGTAGACTTAATGTCCAAGGAGGTAGTTAAATTAAATGCAAGTACTGTAGTTGGAATAGACTCAAGAGGGTTTATATTTGCCTCAGCTGTAGCTTACAAATTAAAAAAAAAATTAGTCATGATAAGAAAAAAAGGGAAACTTCCAGGAAAAACCTATACTACAAGCTACAAACTTGAATATGGTTCTAATCAGTTAGAAATACAAAGCGATATGATAAAAAGTTCTGACAAAGTTGTAATTATTGATGATATTTTTGCTACAAGCGGAACTATTCGAGCTTCAATGAGATTAATCAATAAAACAAAGGCTGAAATCAAAGGAATAGTTGTTTTACTAGAATTAAGCTTTCTTAACGGAAGGTCTAAAATTAAGCCAAAATTAATAAGTTTAAATAAAGTTAATACTTAGAATACTCTTTTTCTTCAGTTATCTTTGAGTCAGATAAAAGATTAATTTCTTTTTTTATAGAAGCTCTTATATCATTTTTAAAGTGAACATCTCTTGAAATTTTAATAAAGCTCTCGCCAAAGTCTTTATTGGCTTCAAACTCTCTTTTAATATTTTCTATGTCCCATAGTTTTTCATTTATTTCCTGAAGTTTTTGAACATTTTTATTAAGAGCCTCTTTATTGTTTAAGACAATTTTATTACTTTGCTCTATTAAAACCTCTAATTCTGTTTTAATATTTTCCAATTTTTCAGTATCTTTAATTTTTTTTAGTTTAATATTTAATATAGTAATTTTATCAAACAGTTCTCCAACAGAAATTTCAGCTAATATTTTCAATTTTTTCTACCATAAATATCAGAATATCTTCTAATATCTGTTTCTAAAAATTTACTTCCTGTTTGAACCTCAATTAAAACTAATTTCTTTTTAGAACTCTCATTTAATACTCTGTGTTTTGATTTTTTTGGTATAAATATATTTTCATTTTCTGACTTATAAAATGTGCGGTTATTGATAATAACAGTTGCTTTACCCTCGATAATAATCCAATGTTCTGATCTAAAATTATGAGATTGGTAGGATAAAACGCCCTCTGGTTTAACTATAATTTTCTTTATTAAAAAATCTTTTGATTTACTTAAGACAACATATGATCCCCAAGGTTTTTTGATAGTTTTTGTCATGAGAACATTCTCTTTTTTTCGTTTATAGACATAAAGTTTAACAATAGTGCACAAATAATTAGATTACTCAACAAAGAACTTCCTCCATAAGACATAAACGGTAAAGCTACTCCAACCACTGGCAAGATCCCTATTGTCATAGATATATTTATTAAGAATTCAAAAAAAATTTTAAAGGATAAAACAAACAAGATTATTTTATTAAATACTTGGGTTAATTTGAATGTCTTTAAAACAGGTATTAAAAACATGATAAAAAATAATGAAATCAGCAAAATTGACCCTGTGAAGCCAAACTGTTCAGAAAAAATTGCGAAAACAAAATCTGTCTCTTTTTCAGGAAGAAAATCTAAACTACTTTGTGAACCCTCAAGAAAACCATTTCCTTTTAACCCACCTGAACCTATTGCAATCTTAGACTGAATAATATGATATCCCCTTCCAAGTGGATCCAAATCAGGATTTAGAAAGATTTGTATTCTATTTTGTTGGTAGGGCTTTAAAAAATTCCATAAAATTGGGCTTATTGATAAAATAATACCTATTGATATTAAGGGATAAATTAATTTAATACCTGCATAAAAAATAACTACCAGGCCCAAAGCTAAAATAATTATACCAGTGCCTAAATCAGGTTGAATAGAAACCAAAATAAAAAAAATCACTGATACAATGAGAGGCAATATTGATTTAAAAAGACCTATGGTTTTTTCTGCATTTAATTTATGAAAATATTTAGCCATAAATACAACTAAAGCAATTTTTGTAAATTCTGATACTTGTAAATTGAAACCAGCAATTCTTATCCATCTCGTAGCTCCCATTCCTGTATACCCGAAAATTAATGTTGTTATTAACCCAATCAAAACTAAAATTAAAAAAATTTCTGCAAAATTAAAAATAAACTTTGGCTCCAACATAATAACTAGAAAAAACAAAGGGAGAAAAAATAAAAATCTTATTAATTGGTTTGATGCCCATGGATCAAGAGAACCGCCAGCAGCTGAATAAAGATTGATCTCTCCAATCCAAAAAATTATCAAAAGGATAAAAATATAAATCCAATTTAAATTAAATATGCTTTTAAATTCTTTAAACATTGTTTTTGAAAGCAAAATCAAGGATCTTATGGGCAATGGGAGCAGCTACCGTTGATCCAGATCCACCATTTTCTATAATAACTGAAGCTATATATTTTGGTTTATCATAAGGGGCATATCCCACAAATACTGAATGGTCTTTAAATTTTTCTTCTATTTCCTTTGATTTATACTGATCGTCCTCTCTTTCACTCTCTTTAATTCTTACTACTTGAGAAGTGCCCGTTTTACCTCCTATTTTTACAAATTCTGGATTAGAAATACTCAATTTATGTGCTGTTCCTCTTGGCTCTTGCACAACAGCATTAAGGGAATTAACTATAATTTTTTGATGCTCATTATTTAATAATTTGCCTGTAAATTTTGTAGGAGTATTTTTATCAAGTTTAGGTATTGGATATTTTCCTCCATTTAATATTGCAGAATAAAGTGTTGCAAGCTGTAAGGGAGATGTTTGGTTGTATCCTTGTCCAATACATGTAATTAATGTTTCACCTTGATACCAACTTTCTTCTAAAAAAGCTTTTTTCCATTTCTTACTCGGGACAAGTCCTTTTCCAATGTTTGATAAACCAATATCGTGCTCTTTATTTAAACCTAAATTACTAGATAGATTTGCAATATCATCAATATTTGTTTTTTTAGCTAATTCATAAAAATATACATCACAAGACTCTTTTATGGCTTTTTTAAGATTAACTTTTCCATGGCCTTTCTTTTTCCAACAGTAATAATTCCTATCACCAAGTGTGGAATGCCCTTTGCAAAAGACCTCTTTTTGAGAGTCTATTAGATTACGTTGAAGACCAACTAAAGCTGAAATAGGTTTAAACACCGAACCTGGAGGATAAAAACCAGAGAAAGCACGATTAAAAAGTGGTTTTTGGTCATCGTTTAGCAAATCTTGAATTTTATTATTTTCTCTATCCTCAAAGATTTGTGCATCAAAAGTAGGATTGGAATTCATCGACAAGATTGATCCATCTGAAACACTGATAACAACAATAGATCCTTTTTTATTTCTTGGAAGTAGAGATTGTGCGTAATTTTGAAGGCTTAAATCTAATGTTAAGTCTAAATCGTTACCTTTAATGGATTTTTCAATAGCTATTTCTCTTATAGTTTTACCTTTAGCGTTTACCTCGCTAAATATTTTACCTGGTGTACCCTTTAAATGTTTTTCATAACTTTTTTCTAAATGAAATACACCTTTAGAGTAAAGTTCAGAAGATTGAGTAGGTTGTCCCATATAGCCAATTATCTGTGAAAAATTTTTATATGGATAATATCTTTTTTTGGACTCAATAATCTTAATAGAATTAAATAGAAATTTATTTTTTTCAAATTCTACTATTTGCTCCCATGAAGCTCTACTTAAACTAAAACCAGAGTATTCATTATATTTTTTTAATCGTTTTGAAATTTCTTCAAAATTTAAATTTAGGTTTATAAGACTATCGAGTTTTTCAATTTCCTGAAAATGATCTTTACTTAAATTTTTAAAAACTGAAAATTCATATAATGAAGAACTTCCAGCTATTAAGTTTTTTTTAGAGTCATATATATCTCCCCTTAAGGGGGGTGTTAATTTTATAGAAAGTTTATTTTCAACTGATTTTTTTTTGTAAAAGTTAAAGTTGATAACTTGTAATGAGAATAATCTCAAAGAAACTATGAATGATAAAATAGCACCGACTATAATTATGATAAATGATCTTCTATTTAATATTTTAATACTATCTTCACTAGTCTTATTCTTTTCCATAATTTGATAGTCCTAAAAAAATAAAAGTAAAAATTAATATACTTATAAAATATTGTAAATTTAGTAATCTAAATACAATAGTTTGGTCAAAAAGAAAGAAAGCAATAAAACTAAGTAAAAAAATAATAAATGATTTTATAAATTTAGAGAAATTATAATTATTAATAAAATAGTTTAATAGAAGGAGAGGTATGAACAAAACTACAATACCAATTAATATTGGCAAACCTACAAAAACCTCTGTAACAAAAGTTGATAAAATAAATATAAGGATATCGATAATTTTAATATTTTTTTCCTTAAGAGCTGTATAAAAAGCTAAGTTTATCAATGAAAATACAACAATATCATTTATAACAATATTAAAGTTTCCGTAAATTAAAAATAAAATTATTACAAAAAAAAGTCTAATCATTAGTAACTGCCCTTAAATTTTCAAAATTTGTTATGTCAGATGTTAACAATATAGGTTGATTATTTTCAAAAGAAACTATGCCAAGTCTTAATATTACATTATTAAGATGTACAACAGCTACATCACCTGATTGAAAATTTGGTACTTCAGTGCTTTCTTTTTGTCTTAAGAAACTAAGATAATTATTATTAGTGCCACTAACGATATAAGACTTTCCATTAATAAAAACCTCATCTCCATAATTAATACTCTTGACAGTAACAACTTCAGAGGTGTTATGGTTTATGTTAACAACTCTACCAACTATATTTAGTCCATCAATAACGTAATCACCTATTACAAGACCATTTTTTGAGCCTTTATTTATTATAAAGTTCTTATTATAAACTAAATTCCTATCACCTAAAATCTGGACGCCAATTGAAATTGGTATTGTAATAGAAGACTGATGAAAAATTTTATTTTGCTCTGAATATTTTGAAGTCAATGCTAATAAATACTTGTTGATTGAACGAAGGTAATTATTATCATTTTCTAATTTTTTTATAGTATACGTATAATCGTAATTAAGATTGAGGACCATAAATAAATCTCGTACTTCTTTACCTACAAAAGTAAATGGAGATTCTATTTTTTCTTTTACAAAAAAAGTAAAAAGCTTAGTTTTAGAATTGTAATTTGGAAATAATATTAATGTTAAGAATAAAAAAAAACTGATTATGTATATTAAAAAAACTTTTTTGTTATTAATCACTTAAGAACACATCTTGGTGGTTTTGGTTCTCTTCTAAAGCCATACCAGTTCCTCGAGCTACACAAGTTAAAGGATCGTCTGCTATTGATACAGGAAGTCCCGTAGTGACTCTAATTGCTTCATCTAAACGTTGAAGCAAAGCACCCCCACCTGTAAGCATGATTCCTTTATCGACTATATCTGCAGCTAATTCTGGAGGGACAACCTCAAGTGCTCTTTTTAAAGCTGTAATAATTTGAGATAGTGAATCAGATAAAGCCTCGGCTACTTGTCTTTCTGATATCACAACCTCTCTTGGCAAACCATTTATTAGGTCCCGTCCCTTAACTGTAAGGGTCTTACCATCACCATTGTCAGGTATACCTGCGCACCCTATTTCTGTTTTAATTCTTTCTGCAGTTGACTCACCAATAGCAAGTTTATGTACGCTTCTCATAAAGTTAACTATGGAATCATCCATAGTATCTCCACCTACTTTGATACTACTAGCATGAACAACACCACCAAGAGATAAGATGGCTATTTCAGTAGTGCCTCCACCAATATCTACCACCATAGAACCTGAGGGTTCGGAAATTGGTAAGCCAGCCCCAATAGCAGCAGCTACTGGTTCCTCAATGAGATAAACTTTTTTTGCTCCAGCAGTCTCAGCTGACTCTTTTATAGCTCTTCTCTCTACATTTGTCGCTCCAGACGGCACACAAATTACAATATTGGGATTAGCAAAAAAACTTTTCTTATGAACTTTTTTAATAAAATGCTTAATCATTGCCTCAGCTATGTCAAAATCTGCAATAACACCATCTTTCATAGGTCTTATGGCTTCAATTCTTCCTGGTGTGCGTCCTAGCATAGATTTGGCATCACCTCCGACAGCTAAGACTGATTTGTTATTCTTATTATCTGTAGCTATTGCTACGACAGAAGGTTCATTTAGTATAATCCCTTTCCCTTTTACATAAACAAGTGTATTGGCTGTTCCCAAGTCTAAGCCCATATCCTCGCTTAAGAAAGAACTGAAAGATTTTAACATTTATATACCTTTAATATTTGAGATGCTGATCTCAGAAACTCCCTCTTGCATATTAGAGTTTTTTTCAAAGTTTAATATTTTATTGCATGCATTGATATAAGATTTTGCAGACGCAACTATTATATCTATATCTGAAGCCTTACCGATGAATTCTTTATTAAAATACTCAAGTTTAACTGTAACTTCTCCTTGAGCATCAGAGTCTGGAGTGATGGCATTTATGTGATACAAAACTAATTTTGGAGAAAAGCCCACTACTTTTGAAATACAACTAAATACAGCATCAACAGGACCATTTCCTGATCCACTTATTTCTTTTTGTTCTTCTTTGAAATCTAATTCTATTGAAGCCACATGTTTGGAATTAGTTCCCGACATAATACTTAAATTTTTAAGTTTTAAAATGTTAGATTTGTTAAAATATGTATCATCAACAAGAGCTATTAAATCCTCATCGTAAACATCCTTTTTCTTATCTGCCAGAAGCTTAAATTTTTCAAAGATTTCATTGATGTAATTATCACCAACTTCATATCCTAAAATTTTAAGTTTTTCTTTGAAGGCATGTTTACCAGAATGTTTACCAAGAACCAAACTTGATTTTTTTAAACCAATTGTCTCTGGTGACATAATCTCATAAGTTTGAACATTTTTTAATACACCGTCTTGATGAATTCCTGACTCATGAGCGAAAGCATTAGCACCCACAATTGCTTTATTAGGTTGAACAGGAAAACCTGTAATTGAAGATACAAGTTTTGAAGTTTTTGAAATAGCACTTGTATTGATATTAGAATGAACCTTTAAAATATCTGATCTAACTTTCATAGCCATTACAACTTCCTCTAAAGCTGCATTACCTGCTCTTTCACCTAATCCATTAATAGTGCACTCAATTTGTCTTGCACCATTTTCAACTGCATTTAGAGAATTTGCAACTGCCAAACCTAAATCATTGTGACAATGAACAGAAATTATTGCTTTATCAATATTTGTTACATTATTTTTAATTTTTTTTATAATCTCCCCAAATTCAAATGGTAAAGTATATCCGACAGTATCAGGAATATTTATTGTTGATGCGCCACTTTTGATTGCTAACTCTATGCACTTATAGAGAAAATCTATTGAGGATCTTCCACCATCCTCACAGCTCCATTCAATATTTGGGCAAAGGTTTCTTGCGAAAGAAACACTATCTTTAATTTTGTCTAACACTTGTTCTTCAGTTAATTTTAGTTTGAATTCCATGTGTATGGGGCTAGTGGCTATAAAGGTATGTATTCTTGGATTTTTTGCTTTTTTTACAGCATTCCAAGCTACTTCAATATCTTCATGTTTCGCTCTAGCCAATCCTGCTATCTGACAATCCTTGATTTCATGAGCAATAGCCTGAACAGAGTTAAAATCACCTTTTGAAGCTATGGGGAAACCAGCTTCAATAATATCAACTTTTAACTCTTCTAATAATCGAGCAATAGAGAGTTTCTCTTCTTGATTCATAGAGGCACCAGGGGATTGCTCTCCATCTCTGAGAGTTGTATCAAAAATTAATACTTTATCTGGCAATATTAGATATCCTTTACAAGTTTATTTGATGCAATCCATGGCATCATCGATCTTAATTTAGCTCCTACTTCTTCAATTTGATGCTTTGCACCTTGATCTCTCATTTGTTTAAACTTTATTTGGCCTGCTTTGTGCTCTGACATCCATTCTTTAGTGAAAGTACCATCTTGAATTTCGGAAAGGACTTTTTTCATCTCAGCTTTTGTAGCTTCATTTGGTACAATTCTAGGACCTCTTGTATAATCTCCGTATTCAGCAGTATTAGATATAGAATATCTCATATTAGCCATTCCCCCTTCATACATTAAATCAACAATTAATTTTACTTCATGTAAGCACTCAAAATAAGCCATTTCCGGGGCGTAACCTGCCTCAACAAGTGTTTCAAATCCATTTCTAACCAAAGACATTAAACCACCACAAAGAACTGTTTGTTCACCAAATAAGTCTGTTTCACATTCTTCTTTAAATGTAGTTTCAATTATACCTGATTTACCTCCACCCAAAGCAGAGGCATATGCAAGACCAATTTCTTTTGCATTACCACTTACGTTTTTATCAACTGCCAGCAAACAAGGAACACCTCCACCTTTTAGATACTCTCCTCTAACTGTGTGCCCTGGTCCTTTTGGAGCAACCATAAATACGTCTAGATCCTCTCTGGCTGTTATAAGTTGAAAATGAATATTCAAACCATGAGCAAAGGCTAAAGCAGCGCCATTTTTAATATTATCGTGAATTTGACTTAGATAAATATCTTGTTGATTTTCATCAGGAGCTAGGATCATTACAATATCAGCATCTTTTACTGACTCTGCAAGATTTTGTGTCACTAGGCCAACTTTTTTTGCTTTTTCAATTGAAGAGGATCCTTCTCTTAACCCTACAACTACATTTGATGCACCAGAGTCTTTTAAATTTAATGCATGAGCATGGCCTTGAGATCCGAAACCTATAATTACAATTTTTTTATCCTTAATTAAGTTAAAATCAGCATCTTGTTCGTAATAAACTTTCATATTACCCCCTAAAAACGTTATATACCGAGCCCTATTGGCCCACTTCGAACTAATTCGACTTTTATACCACCGATTGTATTTAAGTCATCTAAAAATTTGTTTATTCGCTCACTCGTACCAGAAATTTCATAAACCACTATATTTTGTCTTTTTTGAACAGTTCTTGATCGATAAATATCTGAAAAATTAAGTATTTTTTGATCCTGCTCTTCGTTTTTAAATTCGATTTTAACCAAGCAAATTTCTGCTTCATATGACTCACTTAAATTTGCTAAGTTTGTAGCACTGTGAACAGGAACGAGTTTTTCTAGTTGAGCTATAATTTGGCTGATAACCTTTTCTTCTCCTAAAGTTTCAATTGTTATACGTGAAAGATTATTTTTAATATCTACTACAGTTACATTTAGTGCTTCAATATTATATCCACGTCCTGAGAATAATCCAACAATCCGTGCAAGAATACCTGGTTCATTATCTACGATAACAGAAAGTACACTTCGCTTAGACTGTTTAAAAGCATTAATAGGTGTAGGGTAAACAGATGAAGAGGACATAATTAAAAAATTTATTAAACTAGCACTTTTCCTTTTTCTTGATTTTCAGGATTTTCTTTATCATATTTTGACAAAAGCATTTCATGATGCGCAGCACCGGATGGTATCATTGGAAAGCAATTCTCTTTTTTATCAACCCAGATGTCAGCAATAACAGGTCTATCTATTGAAACCATTTCATTAATAACATCGTCTAACTCAGAAACATTTTTTGCTCTAACTCCGATAGCATTAAAACTCTCAGCAAGTTTTTTAAAATCAGGCAGAGCATCGACATAACTCTCAGAGTATCTACTACCATGTAATAGTTCCTGCCATTGTCTTACCATCCCCATATATTCATTATTTAAAATGAAAATCTTAATTGGTAACTTGTATTGAACTGCTGTAGCTATTTCTTGAATGTTCATTAGAAAAGATGCCTCTCCAGCAACATCTATAACTAATGAATCAGGATTTGCCATTTGCGCTCCTACTGCAGCGGGCATACCAAAGCCCATTGTACCTAGACCCCCAGAGGTGATCCACCTGTTTGGTTTTGAAAATTTATAATACTGAGCTGCCCACATTTGATGTTGTCCTACTTCAGTCGTAATAAATGTGTCTATTTTATTAGTTAATTCATACAACCTGGAAATGGCATGTTGAGGTTTGATGACTTCATCACCTTGCTCGTAATGAAGACATTCTTTTTTTCTCCAATCGTTGATTTGACCCCACCAATTACTATAATCTTTCTTTTCAAGTTCAATTTTATTAGACTCTATAAAAGTATTAATTTCTTTTAGTGTCTGAGTAATGTCAGTATTTGTATGAAAATCAACCTTTACATTTTTATTAATTGAACTTTGGTCTATATCTATGTGGAATTTTATAGAGTCTGGAGAAAATGCATCTAGTCTTCCAGTGACTCTATCATCAAACCTTGCTCCAACATTGATCATTAAATCACATTTGTTCATGGCCAAGTTTGCTTCATAGTTACCATGCATCCCTAACATCCCAAGTGAACTTTTATCTTCACCTGGAAAACATCCTAACCCATGAAGAGTTGTTGTAATTGGGATATTGGTCTTATTTACAAGTTTGATTAATTCTTGACTGGCTTGGGGCCCAGAGTTTAAACAGCCTCCACCAACATAAAAAATAGGTCTTTCAGAATTTTTAATATGATTTACAAGCTCTTGAACAAAATTTTTATCAACGTTTTTTGAACCAGCTTTAATTCTATGCTCTCTAAAATTAATTTCTTTTTTTGGTATATATTTTGACTTTGCAAATTGAACATCTTTGGGAATATCGATTAACACGGGACCTGGTCTTCCTGAGCTAGCAATCTTAAATGCTTCATGAATTGTTTCGGAGAGCTTACTAACATCTTTGACTAAATAATTATGTTTAGTGCAAGGTCTTGTAATTCCAGTAGTATCACATTCTTGAAATGCATCTGTACCTATTAAATGTGAAGGGACTTGCCCACTAATACAAACGATTGGTATACTATCCATTAATGCATCAGTTAATCCCGTAACTACATTAGTAACTCCAGGTCCTGAAGTAACTAATAAGACACCTACTTTTCCACTTGATCTGGCATATCCTTCAGCTGCATGAACTGCACCAGCTTCCTGCCTTACTAAAACATGTTTTAAAAAATTTTGGCCAAATATTGCATCATAAATAGGTAGAACAGCTCCGCCTGGATAGCCAAATATTGTATCTACTTCTTGCTCTTTGAGGGCCTTTAATAGAATATCTGCTCCGGTAAATTCGTTTTCATTGTCCATTTAGGTATATACTTATATTTTCAATTGAATCTTTAGGGAAGCTTTTTTTATAGTTTATTCTCAGATTAAGTTTGCTAAATTTTTGGTTATTCCACCATGTAAACTGTCTTTTGATATACCTTTTGGTATTTTTAATACCTAGATAGATGGCCTCATCTAAACTCATTTTGTTTCTGATACATGATAATAATTCAGGTAGACCATGGGCTTTATAGAGAGTTTTAGATATTTTTTTATTTTCATAAAGAGATTTAACCTCCTCTAAAGCACCATTATTAATCATTTGATGAAATCTTAATTCTGCTTTTTCATAAAGATCTTTTTTAGGTTTTGTAACTTGTATTACTAGGGGATTAGGAGTGATAGCAACTTTATTACCATAATTATTTTCCATAGTATCGTTGTGTTCCAAACAGAAAGCTAAACGACTTAATAACCTTTGTTTATCTTTTGGGAAGATTTTTTCTTTATAATATTTTTCTAGAATATTTAAACAATGATCTGAGCCTTTACTATAAAATAAATCTTCAGCCTCTTTTTTGTATTTTTGACTAATTGAAGGCATCTCTGACAGTCCCTCAACTAAAGATTGAATATAAAATCCTGTGCCTCCAACAAAAACAGGTATCTTATTTCTACTTTGAATATTTTTAGTTACTTGTTTAACCTCATCTGTCCAATGATTGACTGAGTAATCCTTATTATTGATATGTCCATAGAGATGATGGGGGACTAACTTTAACTCTTTATCGGTAGGTCTATTAGATAGGATTTTTAATTGTTTATATACTTGGATACTATCAGCATTAATAATTTCGATATCTATTAGCTTTGATAATTCATAAGCATAATCATTTTTACCTGAGCAGGTAGGACCTACGACATAAAGAAACTTAGTCAATAATGAATGGGTTAATTAACCAAAATTCATTACCATCTCTGATAACTCTTAATAATAATTTATCACGATTTAATTTGATGCTTTTAGCAATTATTGACTGAAAAGAGTTAATATCTCTAATTTTTTCACTTGAAACTTGGATTATAACATCATTATTTAATAAATTTTTGTTTTTATCTCCAACTTCTTTGACCAAAATACCTGAGGTTTTTGAGTCTAATCCCAAGTTGTTTATAGCTTCACTTGTCAACTCTTCAACAGTAATATCTAGTTCTTCAAGATATACTCCCTCATTTTTAGCAAGCTTTCCACCTTCTTCTAATTCACCAACCTTGACATCAATATTTATTATCTCTCCATTCCTCCAAACTTTAACCACTACTTGACTTCCAATAGGAGTTTCTGCAACAACTTTTGGTAAATCTTTAAATGATAAAATTTTCTGATCATTAAATTCAATAATTATATCACCAGCTTGTATGTTTGATAGTGCAGCAGGACTATTAGGTTCAACAGAGGCTACAAAGGCGCCATCAGTAGAGTCATAACCCAAACTATCAGAGAATTCTTGAGTTAAATCTTGAATTTGAACACCAAGCCTTCCCCTTTTGGCTTGGCCAAATGAAATTATTTGTTCAACAATTAATTTTGCTGTTTTAGATGGTATTGAAAAACCTAAACCAACACTTCCACCGGTTTGAGAGATAATCATAGAATTAATTCCAATTACTTCTCCTTCTAAATTAAACAATGGTCCACCAGAGTTACCTCTATTAATTGCGGCATCAGTTTGTATAAAGTCCACATATGGGCCTCCACCGATATCTCTGTTAATTGAAGAAATGATTCCAGAGGTTACAGTTCCACCTAAGCCAAGAGGGTTACCAATAGCTAATACAATGTCTCCTACTCTAGAAACATCTGAGTCACCCCAATTTACACTTTGAATATTTACAGAAGATGGATCGATTTTTAAAACAGCAATGTCAGTCTTCGGATCTGTTCCAACAAGCTCAGCTGAAATTTCATCAATTCCATTATTAAAAATTACTGTAATTTGATCTGCACCACTTATGACGTGATTATTAGTTACTACGTAGCCTTCATCATTAATAATAAATCCAGATCCTAGACCAGTTAAATTTTCACGTTTTGGCATTTGATTTCCAAAAAAATCATCGAACATGTCATTAAATGGATGACCTTCAGGTAATTCAGGTAATTGTTTTGTCTGTCTCTCTATAGTTTGACTTGTTGCAATACTAACAACTGATGGTAAAAGTTTGTCTACTAAGTCAGCATATCCTCTTTCGAATTGAGCAAATGTTGTATTTGTAAAAAAAAAAGTGAAAAGAGATAAGAGAACTAGTCTTTTCATATGTTTATTATATTTTTAATCTGAGCCCTCAGAGTTTTCAAAGTATTCGAAAAAGTCACTATCTGGGGATATAACCATAGTGGTTGTTCCATCTTTAAAAGTGTCTGAGTATGCCTCCATAGATCTAATGAACTCAAAAAACTCTGGATCCCGAGCAAATGCTTCATTCAAAATTTGATTTCTCGCTGCTTCCCCTTCTCCTTTTAGAATATTGGATTGTTTATCTGCTTCTGCAATAATTTCTATTTTCTGTCTATCAGCAGTCGCCTTAATTTTTTGAGAAATTTCTTGGCCCTCAGCTCTCAAAAGATTAGCTTCCCTCTCTCTTTCTGTTCTCATTCTATCAAAAACATTTGATTGAACTTCAGGGGTTAACTCTGTTCTTTTTAATCTAAGATCAACAATTTCAATGCCAAAATTACCTTGATCTTCTCGAACATTTTCGAAAATCTCGGCCATAATTTTTTCTCGGTCATCGGATAATAAATCATTTAATTGATATTGTGCTATTACTCCTCTTACTGAAGAGTTAACAATTCTTCCTAAACGATCATTTAACGCTAATTCTGTTCTTGTGGTCTGAAAAAACTTCAAAGGATCTTGAATCATATATCTCACAATAGAGTCAACAACAATACGCTTTTGGTCTCGTAAAATCACTTCTTCTTGAGCAGGATCTAAGTTTAAAACCCTACTGTCGTAATAAACAACATTTTGTATAAATGGTAATTTAAATTTTAAACCTGGTGTTTGATGCACTGCACGTGGTTCACCAAATTGTAAGACAATTACTTGTTTTGTCTGATCAACGACGAAAAAAAATCCTGAAGCAAATAAAATAAAGAAAAAAGATAGTCCAACAATTATATAATTTCTCATCTTCATTAGTTACTTCCTGACTGTTTGGTTTTGTTTAATTCATTTAAAGGTAAATAAGGGACAACTCCATTTCCAGAGTTTTGATCGATCATTATTTTACTTGATCCTGAAAGAACATCTCTTAAAGTTTCTAGATAAATTCTTTTTTTGGTTGTTTCTTTTGACTGTTCATAGGTATTTAGCACTTGTAGAAATCTGCTTGACTCACCCTCTGCTTGTTTAATGAGTTTATTTCTGTAACCCTCTGCTTCTTGAAGAATTTTTTCGGCCTCACCTCTAGCTTCAGGAACAATTCTATTGCTGTATGCTTCTGCCTGATTGACAGTTCTCTCTTTATCTTGTCTGGCTTTTTGGACATCATCGAAAGCATCAATTACTTCTCTTGGAGGGTTAACATCTTGTAATTGTATAGATTGGATTAATATTCCCACTTCATACTCATCTAAGAGTTCTTGGAGTAAAGATCGAGAGTCTCTTTCAACTGACTGTCTAGATACTGTAAGTAGACCCTCAAGATTTGTTTGTCCAACAACTTCCCTTAGCACACTTTCAGAAATAACTTTTACTGTCTCCTCTGGGTCCCTTAAATTAAAAAGAAATTGTCCAGCATCTTTAATTCTATAAAGAACGGTGTAATCTAAATCAGATATGTTTTGATCAGAAGTAAGCATCATACTCTCTTCAAGTACATCTCTGGTAGAGCTGCCATTAGATCTAAACCCAACATTAATTTTTCTAATTGCCTCTACTTTCGGTGTTAAAACTTTTCCTATAGGTGTGGGAAAGAAATAATGAAGACCTGGGTCAGTTGTGCTTTCATTCCACTTGCCAAATAATAGCTCAACACCTTGTTCATCTGGTTCAACTCTGTAGAAGCCAGTTGCTAACCATATTACAAAAGCAATTAAAATTAAGAATGAAAAACCTTTAAGTCCTCCTTTAAAAGGCATTTTAAACTTATACTTGTTCTTTAAATCTTTAAGGAGTTCATCAATTGAATCGTTGTTTCCTCCAGAAAAACCTCCACCAGATCCTCTATTATTGTTTCCTGAAGAAGATCCCCATGGGCCATCAAGTGAGAAAATTTTAAATTTGTTTTTGTTCACGATACAATATATGTAGTGTTTAATATATGAATATCAAGACATGTTTTGGAATTTCAAGCTGCAAAGGTGGCGTTGGTAAATCCACTGTAGCATGCAATATCGCTATAACTTTAGCCAACCAAGGATACAAAGTTGGCCTTTTAGACGCAGACATATATGGACCTAGTGTCCCAACATTACTTGGTATTGGAGATAAGGAACCCAAAGTAGAAGAAGGAAAGTTTTTGCCCTTTGAAGTATTTGGAATAAAGGCGATGTCGATAGGCTTCCTGGTAAATGAAGAACAAGCAATTGTTTGGCGAGGACCAATGTTAGCTAAAGGGCTTGATGGTCTGATTAATAAGACTATATGGGGTGATTTAGACTATTTAATTGTTGATTTTCCCCCTGGTACTGGAGATGTACAAATATCCATGTCTCAAAAACTAAAACTGGATGGAACTCTTATTATTACAACTCCACAGCTACTATCTTTAAAAGATGTCATTAGAGGTATTAATATGTTTATCAAGGTGAATGTTCCAATACTTGGTGTAGTAGAAAATATGTCTTATTTAGAAGAACAAAATGAAAAAAAATATATTTTTGGTGAGTCTAAGACTAAGTCTTTATTATTAAAAGAAAATATAAATTTAATTGAAGAGCTTCCTTTTAATTTAAATATCCCTAAAAGTTGTGATGAAGGAAAGCCTTATTGTTTTGACTATAAGGATGATTATTCTGTAAAATTTGAAAATATTACTAACGCAATTACAAAAAAATTTCAAAGTTAAAATAATTTAATATTAAACTTTACTTCTAACTCTCTAAGCTCTCTTGGAGATAACTTATAATTAGACTTTTTAATTTTTTTATTTGCTAATTTATCTTTAACAATTTTCAAAGCCTCTTTAGAGAGTTGGAAGGAGTCTGAACGGTAATCTTCAAAAGCTTCGTATGTTAAAGGTACCCACTTTTTCAATATTTCAACCATTTTTTCAGCATAAATTTGTATTTCGTACTGGGCATGACTATCTGCACGTAATCTCAAAAAGTGCATAAGATTATGAAGATCTACCTTCCAATACCACTGTGTGTAATAGTTTAATGGAAGAGTTGTTCGAGCTAGTTCTCTCGCTAGCCCCTCGCCCTCAACGTATTCGTCGTTATTCAAAAGTTTACCATTTAATAAATTTTGGTAGTCGTCATAAAGTTGCTCCGAATTCTTATAAATTAAATCTTGAGCCTGTTTTGCAAACTTTTTATCTAAAGTATTTGATCTTCCTTGTTTGTTTGTAGTCGATTGAGATCCTAATTGATCCATTTCTGGAACATAAAATTCTTTATCTAGTACTGAGTATCTTGCAGAGTATTCATTTACATTAGCAGTTCTATGTCTAATCCATTGTCTAGCAACAAAAATAGGTAGTTTAATATGAAACTTAATTTCACACATCTCAAAAGGAGTTGTATGCCAATGACTTAACAGATATCTAATAAGGCCCCTGTCTTCACGCAATTTTTTTGTTCCCTCACCATAAGAAACTCTTGCCGCTTGAACTATAGACTGATCAGTCCCCATATAGTCAATAACTCTTATAAAGCCATGGTCTAATATAGGTATTTGCTTATAGAGTATTTTTTCAAGAGCGGACGATGTAGCTCTTGTTGTTTTAAAGTCTTTAAATTTAGGCACTTTAGTGATTTTTTTCTTCATTGATGTTTAAAGGATTCATTTATTAGACTATATTATCTTTGTTGTTTATCAACTATGGCAATAAACGCTGTATGTAATAGGTGTATCGGACTCGGGGGCGGTACCCGACACCTCCACCATAAAAATTTTTATGGGGGTGATATAGGTTTGACGTGCTCTGAAGGATATAGTTTTTGCTCGTTGTAAGCGTTTCTTCGATATAGAAACTTAAAATAATTGCTAACGATAATGAATTAGCACTCGCTGCTTAATCTAATTAGGTAAGCGCGGCTTTGGGGCGGCCGGGCAACAGAACGCCCCTTTATATTGTAAATAAAAATAAAGATCGAAATGTTTGATTACAAAATTACTTTATAAGTTTTCTGGTCTTTTGAGTCTTCAATATTTGTAATTTTAAATTTATTTGTCTTATTTAATTTTTCACCTTTTTCGGTAACGAAAGATTTCATCTTTTTAACTTCACCTTCAGACATTTTTCTTTGGTATTTGAGTGTGTAGATTTTAGAACCTATCTTAAAAATTGTTTTCATGGCTTTTTTACGAAAAAAAAAATAATACTAGATGAAAATAAAATATGAAATATTTGCATAAAGGTTTAATGAAAAATTAATACTTATTAGTTAATAATAAGTTATAATTAATTAATAAATGGAGGTGTAATTTATGGAAAAAATGATGTTAGCGATTGCAAAGTTTAAAGAGGGAGAGGGAATGCTTGAAAAATTTATGACTTTCTTCCAGTCTGACGAGGGGATGGAGATGCGAAGAGGTGTTGCACATGTTGAAAAAACTGTACCTGGTATATTTCCAGATAAAAGTGGAATTATGTTCAAAGTGCATGTTCATAATGAAGAGGGTATGATGGCGTTAGTTAATGGAACCAACCCTGTGATGAAGCCAATTTATGATGAATGTATGCAGAGTATAGAATTATTTGAATTAACCTCAGTTGATATTAAATAAAAAAGGAGGATTTGGTGGGAATAGAAATAAAAGATTTTAATAATCCAGATAATCAAAATAATAACTTTAATAATGCAACTGTAGACGTTGTTAAAGTTGGTGATCAAAGGATGATGAGAATCACTGCTGAGCCTGGCTGGAAGTGGTCTAATGATGTAAAGCCACATGTTGGTACTGAAAGTTGCCAAACAAAACATTTAGGTTATATTGCATCCGGTTCTGTATGTGTACGAATGGATGACGGCACAGAAGCAACATACTCTTCAGGTCAAGCTTACTCAATTGATCCAGGTCATGATGGATGGGTCGTTGGTAATGAAACTGCTGTTATGATAGAATTTCATGGCGCTTGGGGAGAGTAATTAAGATTAACAATTTAAGGGGAAATAAATGTCTTTATTAGAAAAATACAACGAAGTTTTTATGAACAAAGATGAAGCTGGAATGAATGAGGTGCTTCATGATGATTATAAATTTACAATGCACGCATCCGGAAATGTTTTAGGTAAACAAGATGTAATAAAGTGGGCAATGAGCGATGATATTAACAGAGAAAAGGTTCGAATTATTTATGAAAACGATGAAATTGGAATTGAGCATTCTTTCGTGACTTTTTCAGATGGCAATACTCAAGCTGTAATGGCAGTATTTACTTTTAAAGATGGTAAAATTTTCTCTTTAGAAACTGGTGCCACCAATATGCCAAAAGCTTAATTAATAAATTTTGTAAGGTCCGGTTTAAAATAATTCGGGCCTTTCATTACTTTTCCAGACTCATTATAAATAGGTTTTCCATCCTCACCTAATTTGCTCATGTTGGAATTTTGAACTTCATCAAAGCATTTATCTAAATCAATACCAAAAGCATGGCCAGCTCCATAAGTAACGTAAAGTATGTCCGTTAATGCATCTGCTACCTCAAGTAAGTTTTTATCATTCATTGCATGAGTTAATTCTTCTAATTCTTCTTTTATAAGGTCAATTCTTAATTTGTTGGTCTTTTCATCACTAAATTCAGCTTTGTCTTTTACTTCTTGACCATAAGTATTCATGAATAACTTCACTTTTTCAAAATTTGTCATTTAGAACTCCTCTATCCTATAATAACTAATTTTTACTAGTAAAAAGAAATTATTTATAATAAGAATTATTCGCTACGGCCAGATAGCTCAGTCGGTAGAGCAGAGGACTGAAAATCCTCGTGTCGGCGGTTCGATTCCGTCTCTGGCCACCACTTATCATAGTTATTGAAGATTTAACTCATCAATTGAACGGTCGTTTCTGGATCTACTCAATTCTAAAAGTCCGCCCCTAGTGTAGCCATAAACGTTAGTAATACTCAAATCATCTCTAAATTCATTTTTTAGCATGCCAACAAGTTTTCTTAGAGTATTTTGGTCACTTGCAACTGGGTCAATTACAACTTTTCCAGATATATTTTTTAATTTGATGAGCTTAGAAATTAATTGAATGGCCTCTCTGTTAGTATCAAATCTTTTTGCAGAACCAGTATTTACATCAATCGCAGTCAGAGCATCAGTTTTACCAATCATGATATTGCCTCCACTTGGTAAATCGTAATTATGGCCAATCAAATAATCAATTTTTTCTCTCAAATTAAAAACTTCTTCAATTTGATCATTTGACATTTCTTCGCACAAATTTGCAAAAGTTGAGTCAAGCTTTTCATCCCAGTTTTTTACTCTTTCAAATCGATCATTGTCACTAAAAATAATTTGATCAGTATTTTTGTCTGAATAATCGCAAACAAAGTTTTGATCAAAATAAGTATTTTTAAAAACAAGACCCTCTTCATTTAATTCTTTTGCATTTAATTCAATTTCTTTCCATTGATTATTTAAATAATTTAATTCAGATTGAGCAATTTCGATATTTTCTGGAATAAGATTGTGTCTAGCTATTAATCCAACTTCAGACTCACTTAAAGCATCCATAATTTTATCTTGTTGATTTGTGTCTAAGTTTTTTCTAGTTCTTCTGCTTAAAATAATTTCATCACCATAGGGCAGTAAATTAATAAATTTTCCTGTTAATATCACATTGTTTGTAAAAAGATGTACTTTATCTTTGGAGCCTATGCTTCTGACTTGAAGTAAAAATGATTGACCTTCATGTGCCTTATCTCCATTAGGAAAATTTATTCTTTTAAAAAAACCTCTTTGGTTTCCACTACCGTAAGAGACAAAAGCTCCACTATCATTGGGTAAAATTTCTGTAATTTTTATTTTATAGATATCCCCTATTTGAACATCTTCGTTTGGTTGAAAGCGAATGTTAACCAATTCACCTTCATTTAGTTTAACTCCACACTTGAAATTTTTGTAGTTTGTAACAATAAGTTTTGTAGCCATTGTAATACTCCTTTTAAAAAATTATTCATTAGTTCTTTGACCTAAATGTTATTCTGCCTTTAGTTAAATCATACGGTGTCATTTCAACTGTTACTCGGTCTCCAGCGAGCACTCTAATCCTATTTTTTCTCATTTTTCCAGATGTATGAGCTATGACTTCATGGTCATTATCTAACTTAACTTTAAACATAGCATTTGGAAGTAGTTCTGATACTACACCTTGAAATTCTATTGCATCTTCTTTGGACATGTCGGTGTATCTTATGTTTTGATCTTTCTAATTTCAACTGATAAAGCGTGTGCCTCTAAACCCTCTTGTCTTGCAAGATTGATTGTCGGCTTTGATATTTTCTTTAAAGTTTTCTTGCCAGGCTTAATAAAAACTGTTTTTTTAGTAAAATCTTCAACACCTAAACCAGATGAAAATTTTGCACTTTGATCTGTAGGTAAGACATGGTTAGTTCCAATAGCATAATCTCCTAAAGCTACAGGAGATTTTTCACCTAAAAATACAGATCCAGCATTTATTATATTTTTTAATATATTTTTATTAAATTTTTCATGTATGTGGAGATGCTCTGGGGCAATAAAATTTGTAATTTCATATATTTCTTTTTGACTCTTAGCTAAAATTAAGAAGCAATTATTTTTAATAGATTGATCAACATTTTTTAATTTTATCTCTCTCATTATTCTTTGGAGTTCATTTTTTATTTTAAGTAAAATATTTTTATTTTTAGCTACAACATATGTTTTTGCATTAGGATCATGTTCACCTTGAGCGAGAAGATCATAAGCTATCCATGAGGGATTTGAATTATTATTTGCTATAACTAAAATTTCTGATGGCCCTGCTGGTAAATCTATTCCAATAATTCCAAATAATTGTTTTTTTGCTTCGGCCACATATTGGTTTCCCGGACCAAATACTTTATCAGCTTTTTTTATTAACTTAGTGCCAAAAGCAAACGCTGCAACAGCCTGAGCCCCTCCAACATTGTAGACTTTATTTACACCGCAAAGATAAGCAGCTGCTAAAGTAAGTTTTGACGTTTCACCATTTTTTGAGGGAACACAGATCATAATGTTTGGTACCTTAGCTATTTTTGCTGGTATAACAGTCATTAACACAGTTGAAGGATAAGAGGCTAATCCTCCAGGGATATATAAACCAACATTTTCAATAGGACTCCATTCAATATAAAATTTTGAGTCAAGCTGATCTTTAAAAGAATATGATAATTTTTTTTGTTTTGAGTGATAATAGTGAATTCTTTTATAGGCTAATTTGAGCGCTTTTTTACTATCATTTGATATTGAATTATATGCTTCCTTTAAGGTTTTTTGGTTTACTATTAAATTATTCAAAGTCGCCCTCTTATTTTCAAACTTTCTGACATACTTTAATAAAGCTCTATCTTTATTTTTTTTTATATCCTCTATGATATTTTTTACTTTACCACTGACTACTTTATTTACATGTGATGATGAGTTGAGACTATCAAAAATCCATTTTTTACTAACAATTCTCATTATAATCCTTTTGTTAGTAATTTTTTTATAAATTTTTTCTTTAAATCATAGGCAAAGTAACTGCTTATGATAACAGTTGAGATATCATTATTTATGATTACATTTTCGAAAAGTTGGTTATCTTTTAAAGTCTTTCCTGATTGTACAAGATCCAAAATAAAATCAGCAATTCCATATTTTACAGCAAGTTCTATGGAGCCATTTAATTTTATTGTTTCAGTTTGTATGTTTAAATCTCTAAAGTAGTTTTCAGAAATATTTTTAAATTTTGTTGCAACTTTAAATATTTTCTTTTCAGAGAAATTAACTTCTTTTTTATCTGATGCTATGGATATTCTACATTTTCCTATATTAGTTTTTTTTAATAAAACAATATTTTGTGAGCTATTCTCTAAAATATCATCGTATCCAACAAATCCAATATCTGCAGCTCCTAACATAATATAAGATCGAATATCTGAGGGCTTTAACTTAATAACTTTTATCTCTTTGAGGTTTGTATCAAAGGTTAATTTCCTGACAGATTCATTAAAAAAAGCTTGTTCTATAATTAATCCTTTCTGAGAGAGATATTTTACAACCTTTTCCTCGAGCCTTCCTTTAGGACAAGCAATAATTAATTTTTGATAGTTCATTTTTTTCTAGATATGTTTACGCCACATTTTTTTAATTTTAAATCAAATTCTTCATACCCTCTGTCTAGGTGGTAAATTCTATTTATTACAGTTGTGCCTTTAGACATCATCGCAGCAATTATAAGAGAAAAACTAGCCCTTATATCAGTTGCCATCACTTCAGCGCCAAATAAATTCAATGTTTTATGTATTGTCACTGTTTTTCCAATAATTGATATATTTGCTCCAAATCTTCTAAGTTCAGGGATATGAATGAACCTATTCTCAAATATATTTTCAACCACTTTAGATTTTAGGGCAGATTTAAGTTGCGTGGCTACAAGTTGGGCTTGTAAGTCTGTAGGGTACCCTGGAAATTCTTTAGTAGAAATTTTTTTTAATGGTTTTAGTGTTTTACAATTAAATTCATAAGACGATTTGGATATCTTTTTTATTTTTAAACCCATGTCTTGATAAATTTTAAGAGGAAAAGTTAAGTCATTTGGATTAAAGTTATTTAATGTGAGCCTACCTTTGGTTGCCATGGTAGCTAAAATATAGGAACCAGCCTCGATCCTATCAGGTATGACTTTATGATTTTCAAGTTTCAATTCTCTAACACCCTTAATGGTAATTGTTCTGTTTTTTACCTTTATATTGGCTCCACATTTGTTTAAGAAATTTATTAGATCGATGACCTCAGGTTCGATGGCACAATTTTTTAATTTACTAATTCCATTCGCTAAAGTGGCCGCCATTAATATATTTTGTGTAGCACCAACACTAATTTTTGGAAATTTGTGAATGATTGGATCTAATTTATTTTTTTTTCTCTCTGCAATTACATATCCATTCCTTATTAAGATTTTAATACCCATTAATTTTAATGCATCTAAATGTAAGTCAATTCCCCTTGTGCCAATTGAGCAACCACCTGGTAGTGCTATTTTAAATTTTTTATATCTTGTAATAGTAGGGCCTAAAATAACAATAGATGCTCTCATTTGACTAACATATTTATAATCAGCAGATTTTTTTTTAATAACTGTGCTCTTTATAATGAAAGTATTTTTTTGAAAATCGACAAGACAGCCTAAATCTTTCAGAATTGAAACCAAAAATCTTGTATCTCTGAGGTTAGGTACATTGTTGATTAAACAACTACCTTTTGCTAACAAGCTAGATATCATAATTGGTAACGAAGCATTTTTTGAACCAGAGATATTTATTTGTCCTTTTAAGGTTGAGGGACCTTGTATAACTACAGTTTGCATAGATCTATTTTTTTAATTTTTTTCTTTTTTTTAAATTTTCTCTAAGTTTCTGAGCTAATTTGTCTTTTTTTTGCTGTTCAACATTTTTTCTATTTAGGTCTTGTTTCTTCATAAATTATAACCAAATAAATTATATGATGAATTTTGAAAAATATACTAATAGTTCAAAAAAAATTATTAATTCTGCGCAAAATTTAGCATTAGGCAAAAAACATCAAAAGATTGCACCTATTCATATTATTAATGAATTATTAAATTCTAATCATGAATTTATAACAAAAATTTTTGAGAAAATTAACACAGAAAACATGAAAAAAACTATTTCTGAATTGCTTTCTAAAGAGCCAGTAAGCAATTCAACCACTAGCCAAATTTATGCTGATCCTAAATTAGTAAATCTATTTAGAAGTGCTGAAAAAATAGCAAAAAAAAATCAAGATAGTTTTGTATCAATTGATACGTTATTTTTAAGTTGTATAGAATCAGATGATCAAATTGAAAGTTTATTTAAAAAAAATGGTCTCAGTAACTCATCTATTAAATCCAAAATAGAAGAATTTAGAAAAGATGGAAAATCTGATAGTGAAAACTCAGATGATAACTTTAATGCTTTAGAGAAGTATACCATTAATGTTACTCAAAAAGCACAAAATAGAGAATTAGATCCTGTTATTGGTAGAGATGAAGAAATTCGAAGAACCATTCAGGTTTTATCGAGGAGAACTAAGAACAATCCAATATTAATTGGTGACCCAGGTGTTGGTAAAACTGCCCTGATAGAGGGCTTAGCTCAAAGAATAGTAAACAAAGACGTTCCACGCTCATTAGAGAATAAATTTATTCGAATACTTGATCTTGGTTTGTTACTTGCAGGAGCAAAATATCGTGGAGAATTTGAGGAGAGACTTCAAAACGTCTTAAAAGAAATTCATAAAGAAAATGGCTCGATTATTTTATTTATCGATGAAATTCATACACTTGTTGGTGCTGGAAAGACAGACGGTGCGATGGATGCATCTAATATGTTAAAACCAGCATTAGCACGAGGTGAATTACATTGCGTTGGAGCAACAACACTTGATGAATATAAAAAATACTTTGAGAAAGATGCAGCTTTGACAAGGCGTTTTCAACCAGTTTTTGTTAACGAGCCTTCTACTACCGATGCTGTTGCTATTTTGAGGGGCTTGAAAGAAAAGTATGAAATTCATCATGGAATTAGAATTAGTGATGAAGCTATTTTATCTTCAGTTCAATTATCTGATAGATACATTACTGACCGTTTTCTTCCTGATAAAGCTATTGATTTAATGGATGAAGCAGCAAGCAAAGTTAAAATGGAAATTGATAGTAAGCCTGAAGAAATTGATCAATTAGACCGGGATCTTATCAAGCTTCAAATGGAAAAAAACGTTCTCTCTAAAGAAAATGATAAAGATGATAAAAAGAATCAGGAAATTATTACTCAAATATCAAATATACAAGAAAAACTAAATATCCTTAATAGTACTTGGGAGTCAGAAAAAAAGATTTTAGATACAAAAAGAAATCTTAATGAAAGAATTGATCAAGCAAAAGAAGACCTTGAGAGAGCTCAAAGAAGTGGGGATTTGACAAAGGCAAGCGAACTTATGTACGGCTTACTTCCAAGTCTTGAAAAAGAATATGAGGAATTAAATCAAAAAGAGCAGGCTACTATTATAAATGAAGTGATAAATGCTGAAGATATTGCAGGTGTAGTCTCCAAATGGACAGGTATCCCCTTAGAAAAACTTATTGGAGGAGAAAAAGATAAATTAATAAATATTGAAAAACTTTTAGAAAAAAGGGTCATTGGGCAACAAGATGCCATTGAGAAAGTCTCTAAAGCTATTAAGATTTCAAAAGCTGGTCTTCAAGATCCAGATAAACCCCTTGGTTCTTTTCTTTTTTTAGGTCCAACTGGTGTAGGAAAGACGGAATTATCAAAAGCTTTAGCAGAGTACGTTTTTGATAATGAAAAACAAATGCTAAGGCTTGATATGTCTGAATACATGGAAAAACACTCAGTTAGTAAGTTGATAGGTTCTCCCCCAGGCTATGTTGGTTACGATGATGGTGGAAAACTTACAGACTCTGTCAGAAGGCGTCCTTATCAAGTAATCTTATTTGATGAAATTGAAAAAGCACACCCAGATGTATTTAATATTTTATTACAAATACTTGATGATGGTAGGTTAACTGACTCTAAAGGTAAAATAGTGAATTTTAAAAATACACTTATTGTCATGACATCCAATATTGGTTCACAAATACCTATTGATGATAATTTTGATTATACGACTAAGAAAAATTTAGCACTCGAAGATCTTAAAAATCATTTTCGGTTAGAATTCTTAAATAGAATTGATGATATAATTTTATTTAACAAATTAACTAAAGAAAATATAAGTTCGATTTTAAATAATCAAATTCAATTGATTGAAAAAAGAATTTCCTCTAAAGGAATATCTATCGGTTTTACCGATGAAGCTATTGAGTATCTTAAAGAAAAGGGTTTTGATCCATTGTTCGGTGCAAGACCTTTAAAAAGATTATTACAAGATGAGGTTTTAAATCCTCTGTCAGAGGTAATATTAGATATTGGTGAAAATATTCCAGATAAATTAATTTTTACTAAAGTTAAATACGGGTTAGCGGTTGCTAATAAAAACCTAAATGTTATGAGATCATAACTTCCAACTTAATATAAAATTAGTATAATTGAGAAATGAAGTGGGTATTTTTAATCGGAGCTTTCGCTTTAATTTTCTTTGTTTTGTATCTTTCCGTTATGACCATAAGAAAAATTAGAAAAAAATAATTTTTTGGAACTTTTTTTTTCAGACTCGTTATATAACACAAAGATCTTTTTAGTTTCTTCTATTTTAACAATTATTTTTTTCTTACTGCTCTTAACGAGAAAAATTTATAAGAAAAAAATAACTATTTCAAATATATCAATATATTCTTCAATTTTTTTATTATTAATAACTTTATCAAGTTTGTTAGTTGTAAATTTTTTTGGTAAATTTACATATGTCTTATTTATAGCTTCAACAATTACGGTTATTTACTCTGAAATTAGCTTTCTTTTAGGGAAATATTTTTTCCCAAACTTTGTGGGTGAGAATATATCAAAAGAAATTATTTATATGTTTAGCTTTATTGTTTTTATTAATGCTGGATATTTTACATTTATGTTGATCCTAGATATTTTAAAAGCAGAAACAGTCTTCTAAAATGAAGGTAATTACATTAGAAGTTGGAAATACTTCGTGGTGGAAAAATAGAAAATATAGAAGAGAGGCAGCTAATGAATTGAAAGAATTAAGGATGAAATATAAAAAAATTAAATTTTTAAAAAAATATAGAGCTCAAGATGCAAATACTATTATTTATGCTGATTATAAAATTATAAAATAAATATTACTTAGACAATTTTATAAAAATATCACCCATACCAGAAATCAATTCCTCTTCTACTGTATTATTTCTAACATTACATTGTTCACCAACAACGGGATGGCTTTTTATAGCTAAAAGATCACTACTACTACAACTAGTGGGGCTGTGCAAAAAACCAATCACCATTTTCCCATCAACTGCAAACACTTGATCCATATTCATTTCTTCGCCAATGCAAAAATAATCTCGATTGACTTCTAAAGGAAATTCCTCTTTGCCACAAGGATTATCAATTGTCATAACAGTAAATTGCTCTTCAACACCTTTAAATTTATGTGAAATATTCATGGCCTTTGCATACTTCATTGAGTCACAAGTACAGGGCCAACAACACCTATACATGTACCCGCAAGTTTTATTATTAGTTGACTCTTCAAGCATACTGATAAAATCTGGTACAGACCCTGGTCGAATGAGTGAGCCTGATACTGGGCAATATCGCTTATTGAATTCCACAAAATCATGAAAATCGAGGTCTTGGTCAATTAGATACTTAAAAAACTTTGGTCCCGCAGCATTTCTGTTACCGTCTGGAAACATATCTCCCCAATTAACTCTTAGTGTTTCATAGTAATATTCCTCATTTTTGATTGTATTTTCATTAGCCTGTAATGAGTTAAAAAAAATTGACATAAATAATGGAACAATAATTAGAGAAAGATATCTGTTAAATTTTAAAGAAAACATAGCAGGTATCATATTTCATAGGTACACATGTGATTGAAATCTAGATCATAGAATTTTGAGTAACAAATGTATGAAACTTACTAAATTTTTATATTTTGTTTTTTTTGTTTTTTATTCTATGTCATCATTTGCAGAAAAAAGTTTTTTTGAAGATATAAGCAATCTCCTTCCTGACCAAAAACCAAGACTGAGCTACGGTGTAGCAGTTACTGATTTTAATAATGACGGGGTAGATGAGTTTATAGTTACAGGTTTTGGATATGAAAATCTCGCTCTAGGTTATGATGGAAACAGTCTTCAAAATAAAATTAAAGAAAATATTTTTAGTGACTTCAACAGATCCACTATAGGAGTTGCTGCATGTGATATCGATAAAGATGGTCACGAAGAATTATATTTTTTGAATACTGATACATACAGTGGCCAAAAAATGTATTCTGATAGATTATTAAAACTTGTTGATAAAAATATTGAGGACTTGTTTGAAAAAGACATTAATAAAGATGAATTAAACTTAACTGCTGGTCGATCAGTTGTTTGTGTTGACAGAGAGGGCAAAGGTAATTATGGGATTTATGTTGCTAACTATGGAGGCCCTACTCGCTTTTATGAATATATAGATGACAGAGTTGTAGACTTAGCTGAAAGTCTTAAGTTAAATGAAATAACAGGTGGAAGAGCTGTAGTTGCTGGCCATATAATATCTGATCAAATGGATATTTTTGCAGCCAACGAAAGAGGTCCGAATTTTCTATATTTTAATAAAGAAGGAAAATTTTTGGATGTTGCAGGTCAAATGAATGTAAGAGATATTTATCAAAATGGTCGGGGCACGGCATTATCTGATATCTTGTACAGAGGTAGGCTGGATATACTAAACGGTAACTGGGGTGGTTATCACAGAGCTTATGTTTATGATGATTACAAATTTAAAGATATAGCAGTTCCCTCTTTTGATGAACCTTCAAGAATAAGAACTATTATATCTGCAGATTTTGATAATGATGGTTACGATGAAGTATTTTTAAATAATATCGGAGAACCAAATAAATTATTCAAAATAGTTGAAAATGGTCTGTTTCAGGAAATTAAACTAAACAATGCTTTAGAGCCAAAAGGACTTGGAACTGGCGCTGCGGTTGCAGATATAGATAACGATGGCATCCTTGAACTTCTCATTTCGCACGGTGAGTCTGGATTACAACCACTCTCATTATTTAAATTTAACTCAGAAGAAAAAACATCTTATTTGAGGATAAGACCTTTAAATATGCACGGTGCACCTGCAAGAGGAGCAACAGTTACACTAATAACAGATAAAAGAGAGCACTCTAAAACAATTGATGCTGGATCTGGTTATCTTTGTCAAATGGAACCAGTGGCTCACTACGGGATAAGAAAAAATGAAACTGAATTTAAATTTAAAGTTAAATGGACTAACGGTGATGAGGATTTGTATGATGTGAAAAATCTAAATGAAACAATTATCGTAAAACAATCATTATGACCAAAATTTTTTCAATATCTTTATTATTTATATTCTCTTTTTTACATTCCAGCGAAAGAAATATTGTTGACTCAATATCTGAGAATCAAAGATTACAAAAATTAAATGAACTTGTTATTGCTTCTGGACTTTCAAAAAATTTATTAAATTATAAAAATCTGACATTATTTGCTCCTTTAGATGATGCCTTTGCTGCTTTAAGTGCAAAAACTTACCATGGATATCTAAAAGAAAAAAATAAAGATCAACTTAAAAGTCTAATAAATTTTCATTTTGTTGAAGGTAAATTCACTACTGAAAATGTTGAAGATACGATCATCACAAAATCAATTAATGGTTTAAATTTAGAAATTAAAAAAACTAATGGAATTTTATATGTGAATGGTGCTGAAGTTGTTGAGTCCGATATTAAGTTTTCTAATGGTATTATTCACTTAACTAATAGAGTATTAATACCTAAGTAAAAATTCGAACCACTAATCCTCAACAACCATTGTATCTTTTGAGCCACCACCCTGAGAGCTATTTACAATAGTGCTACCTTTTTTCAAAGCAACCCGAGTTAAACCCCCCATAGTCACATAAGCTTCCTTGCTAGATAATATAAATGGTCTTAAATCTTGATGTCTGGGCTCCATACTACTTCCTTGAAGTGTGGGAGTAGTTGATAAAATTTCCAATGGTTGAGCTATGTAGTTTCTTGGGCTGTGGGTGATCTTTCTAGCATATGTATCCCTTTCTGATTTTGTAGCTTTAGGTCCAACTAATATTCCATAGCCACCAGAGCCATCAGCTGGTTTTACAATCATTTTTGACAAATTAGCTATGACATGATCTCTTTGTTTTTTATTATTACATAAATAAGTTTCTACTTGATTAAGTTTAGGCTCTTCATCTAAATAATATTTAATTATTTTTGGAACATAAGAATAAATAACTTTATCATCAGCAACACCACTACCTGGGGCATTAATTAGACCCACATTTCCTTTTCGATAGGATTTGTATAAGCCAGCAACCCCCAAAAGTGACTCTTTATAAAACGTTTTAGGGTCCAAAAAAGTATCATCAATTCTTCTGTATATGCAGTCTACTCTTAGTCCCCCTTTAACTGTCTTCACATAAACTTTATCATCTTCTACATACAAATCCTTTCCTTCGACCAATGCAACTCCCATTTGCTGAGCTAAAAAAGAGTGTTCAAAATATGCAGAATTGTAAACTCCAGGAGTTAATACAACCATTGTTGGTGTATTTTTTTTATATGGAATTGCATCTACCATGCAATGATATAACCTATTGCAATATTGATTGATTGAGGAAACTCTGTAGCGAGTAAACAACTCCGGGAAAACTTCTCCCATTACCATTCTGTTCTCTAACATATATGACACGCCTGAGGGAACTCTTAAATTATCCTCTAAAACTAAAAACTCCCCCTTTATATTTCTTATTAAATCTATTCCAGAGATATGAGACCAAATTTTTCTTTTAGGTTTGAATCCATCGCATTGTTTTAAATAATTTTTTGAGTCAAAAACTAATTCGTAAGGTAATACCTTGTCTTTAAATATTTTTTTATCATTATAAACATCGTTAATAAAAAGATTTAAGGCCTTACATCTTTGAATTAACCCTTTTCTTACTTTCAACCATTGTGACCTTAATATTATTCTTGGTATAATGTCTAGTGGCCATTTTTTTTCTTCCGCAGCTTTTTTATCTGCAGAATAAACTTTAAAATTAATGCCTCTAGAGCTAATAGTGCTTTGACAATTTCGTTCTATTCTAGCTAAATCTTTACTTGTATAACCATTTAATATTTTTGAGATTACTCTTGCCTCTTTTCTTAACTTTCTATCAGACGTAAGATACTCATCATAACTACTCTTAGAATTATAATCATTCCAGTTAATGGACACTCTGACAGAATACAGTAAATGATAATTACCGGTTATGCATAGTTTAGATTGCTAATATGTAAATATTCGTTTGTATTTATTTAAAATTAGCTATTTAATTAAATATATGACTTATTGTGTAGGCATTAAAGTGAATGAGGGAATGGTTTTTGCTTCAGACAGAAGAACTAATGCGGGACTAGATAATTACAATTCATATTCCAAAATGTATGTCCACAATGGTATTGATAGAAATATTGTTATTTTAACTTCTGGTAATTTGGCAACATCTCAAGCTGTTTTTAATTCAATTAACAAAGATTTAGAGGATCCCACAAATGGAAATAGTTTGAACAATCTCTATAACCTTAATGAGATTGCGAAATATATTGGTAGATTAACAGTCCGACACTCCTCTCCAGATGGCATCAATCAAGTAACATTAGAGTTAGGGTCAACATTCATCGTAGGAGGACATATTAAAGATCAAGACTCTGATCTTTATTTAGTTTATCCTCAAGGAAATTTTATTAAGTCTAGTGATTTCAAACCATATCTTGTTATTGGAGAAATTAAGTACGGAAAACCTATACTAGATAGAGTAGTTAAGTCAGATACCAATTTAGGTGATGCTGCCAGATGCGCGTTGATAAGTATGGATAGCACAATGAAAGCAGATTTATCTGTTGGCCCACCAATCGACTTAGTGGTTTATAAAAATAACTTATCAAAATTGGTGTATCAGCAGTCTTTAGAAATCAATGATGAGGATTATCAATATATTTCAAAACAATGGGAAAAAGGAATATTTGAAATTTTTAAATCTTTCAATCGCTTTAAATGGGAAGATTAAAATATGGAACCTTCTCCTTTTGTCGCAAACCTAGCAAGTATTATAGTAACAAGTTTAGCTTTATTTTCATTTTTCTTAATGTTTAAGATGAAGGGTAAATACGTAGATATTGTATTTGGTTTTATTTTAGCAATAGTTGTTCTATTAAAAATTATCTACTGACAACAACCGTCGCCACAAGTGCAACAGCATGAGCAGGAACATCCACAATCAGGTTTTGGTTTGTTCGTATCCATAATTTTTAATATCATTGTTTTTGTATAATTACAATTATATGAAATTAGTTGATAAATTTGGATTAATTAGCTAAATTCTCCAACTTAAAGTATATATGTATAACAATTCTCTAGCAACTATTGAAACATGGTCAAATAATGACTACCCAATAAGAGATAAAGAAAAACTACTTGAGACATTTTCTTTATCTTTAAAAGAAATTTATTCTTACCCAGAGATTCAAAACCAAGTTGCCAGTCAAAAGGAATATAATTCTATTTATAACAAAGTGATGTTAAATCCTATATTTGACAGTCACCCTTTAAAATTTATATGGAGAGATAAAGAAGAAGATTTTTTATCTGACATTTCCTCAGCAATAAGCCTTGCCCATAATATTTTTGAAACTATTGAAACAAAAAATGCTTATTTAATATCATTAGCTGTAGCATTTAAAAAATCAGCGCCAAAAAATCTTGATATTAAGGTCCTTGATGAAGCTTCCGAGTTTATATATGAAGCAATTTTTAATATTGAAAATTCTGATCACCAAAATAATTTACAAACTGAAAACTTCAAAGATGACTATCGTTATACAACTGATGGTCAAGCACTAGCTTTTCAAATTCAATACCATCGATGGATGATATTAAATAAATCTACTCTTCCTGAAACAAGCTATATGAGAAATAGGTTTATTAATATTGTCATTAGAAAGAATTTTCCTAAACATACTCCTAACCCTGAAAACAAAATAGAGACAAGTTATGCAGAGTCTCATGCAAAATTGAAAGAGGAAATTACTAATCATATGAAATTTGATAAAATAAAACTATCAAATGAGGATTTAGATAAGTGGATTAATTCATTTGTGAATAATGTGATGCTTGTTTATTATGGATTTTACAAATGGGACAAGTTAAGAGGAGATTTTTACAAAGTCATAGATTTAGAGAATTTAAAATTTGGTGAAAAAATACCTGATCAATTTGAAAAAAATAAAGAAGAATTTTCTAAATTCATAAGTTTTTCTTAATATCTATTAAATTTAAATAAATAATGAAAAGTACTAATATTTCATCATTTGCAAATTCTTTGGTTAAAGACTATATTCCTGAAGAAGGCCCATCGTTTTCATTATTTAGAATAGAGATTTTATCTGGTTTAACCGTTGCCCTCGCATTAGTGCCAGAAGCCATAGCCTTTGCATTTGTTGCAGGTGTCACCCCCCTTTCTGGACTTTATGCAGCTTTTATTGTGGGTTTAATAACTGCAATAATTGGTGGCCGTCCCGGGATGATATCAGGAGCCACAGGAGCTTTAGCTGTTGTGATGGTTTCTCTTGTTGTTGACCATGGTGCCCAGTATTTATTTGCCACTGTAGTATTGATGGGAATTCTTCAGATATTATCTGGAATATTTCGATTAGGAAAATTTATAAGAATGGTCCCTCAACCGGTTATGCTAGGATTTGTAAATGGACTAGCTATCGTTATTGGTATCTCTCAATTAAATCAATTTAAAACAATTAACTCAGCTGGTGAGTCTGTTTGGATGTCAGGTAATACTCTAATATATTCCTATTGTATCGTTGTGATAACAATGATTGTAATTTGGATATTACCTAAATTTTCAAAAGTATTTCCCTCAACTCTAGTTGCTATTTTATTGAGCACAGGATTGGTGATAAGTTTTAATATTCCTATACCTAGAGTTGGTGATTTAGCAAGTGTTGCTGGCGGCCTTCCCTCTTTTTCAATACCAATGGTTCCTTTAAATCTGGAGACTTTAATAATTATTTTTCCTTACGCAGTTATATTGGCAGCTATAGGATTAATTGAAAGCTTATTAACATTAAATTTGGTAGGAGAGATTACAAATAAAAAAGGTGGTGCAAGTAAAGAGTGTTTGGCTCAAGGTATTTCTAATACTGTAACTGGTTTTTTTGGAGGTATGGGTGGTTGCGCAATGATAGGTCAATCTATGATAAATGTTAAATCGGGAGGAAGAACTAGAATGTCGGGTGTGTCCGCAGCATTGTTTTTATTAATTTTTATCTTATTTGCATCCTCTTATATTGAATTAATTCCAATAGCTGCATTAGTAGGAGTAATGTTTATGGTTGTTCTTGCAACGTTTGCTTGGAATTCTTTAAAATTATTATTTGTAGTGCCCAAATCAGATGCTCTTGTAATAATTTTAGTTACTATTGTAACAGTTCTTGAAGATCTAGCCATTGCTGTTGTTGTGGGTGTAATTGTATCTGCTTTAGTTTTTGCTTGGAAATCAGCTTCTAGGATTAATGCTGTGGAAAGACCATCTACCACGGAAAGTGGAGCTAAAGTTTACGAAATAGAAGGTCCCCTATTTTTTAGCTCTACCAACAGTTTTCTAGATATATTTAAACCTTCAAAAGATCCAGAGGTGGTTATTATTGATTTTGCAAGATCAAGAGTGATTGATCAGTCTGCCTTAAAAGCAATAGAGGATATAGCAAATAGATATTCTAATTTAGGCAAAAAAGTAAAATTAAGACATCTAACGCGCGACTGTCATAGACTACTGTCTAAAACAGGTCAGTTGATGGTAAATAGTGATGATGATCCTGATTATAGTGTGGCTGTAGATTATGAAGTTAAAATTGGAATTTTTGGAAAATAAATTCAAATCATAATTAGAAATTATGAAATCTCTTCGTAAAGGTATTGGCAACTCTAAAGATGTTGAGATATTTTATGATAAATGGTCAAATTCTTACGATCAGACTTTGTATAATTGGAATTATAAAGCTCCAAAACAATCAGTTAATATCCTAAAGCAATTTATTAAAAAGAAACCAAGATATCTTTTAGATCTAGCTTGTGGTACTGGGCTTTTTGTTAAAGAATTTTTGAAAACTTATCCCAATTGCATATGTGATGGCTCAGATATTTCAAATAAGATTTTAAATATATCTGAAGAAAATGGAAAATATAGAAATCTTTATAAAAGGAGTTTTGAAAAAAAAATTAACATTATTAATAAATACAACATAGTAAGTCTAATTGGGGCTATGACATATTGTGACAATCATCAATCACTTTTTAACTTAGTTAATTATTATTTAGATAAAAAAGGATATTTTATTTTTACTCAAAGAGAAGATTTATGGAAAGATCTCAATTTTGACAATATATTGATATCTAGATCTGATTTTGGTTTGATATATAAATCAAGGCCACTAAATTACCTTCCAAAAAATATAGATTTTGGTTCAAATATTAAAATTAGGATAGTCTTATTAGTAAAGAAATGATTTGGGAAATTTTATTTTGGTTATTTTTAATTCCTTTGGCTATTTTTGGACTTAACAAGTTATTTAGATACAGCGCTATTGGAATACCATTCATAAGAAAGAATAAAAAATTATATTGGGTATTTATGATAGGATTAGTTTTATTAATAAATTACTTAGTAGATATGTTTTATCTTGTAAATTAATTATGCCAACTATTATTGAATTGACTAAAAACCCTTATTTTATGTAGTTTATTTTTTTTGGTAATTTAGCTATTACATTTTTTACATGGCTTATAAGTCAAAATAACAATAAATGGATAGTTGCTTATGAAGTGTTTAAATACCTAACAAATGGTTGCCTTTTGTTTATGTTTTTCAACATTACTAAAAAAGGTTTTAAAAATTTTTTATTAATAGTGAATAAATGATAAAATTATTTTATATTTTATATATATGAAGAGTTTTCTATTTGTATTTTTTCTTGTTATTTTTTCTAAAGTCACTTTTTTACATTCTAAGGCTAATGACCAAGTGATTCACGATGCACTTGGTTTTATGTTAGGTGGAGATAGCGGATGGGATGGTGTTGCTACAGAATATCAAATTGATGGTTGTATAATTACATACATACAAAACTTAATGGGTAATAATTTAATTGCTATATACGATTTTGATAAAGCCTTGTGGAATTCTGCAGCAAGTCAGATTGGTGAGGACGGAAGGGAGTACTTTATACTAAATGGAAATTTAGGTTTACAAGAAGTATATCTTTACAGCCCTGATGGAGAAGATGTATCAGATGGCTTATGGGCATGGGGAATTGATTCAGGACCAACATCGTTAATGACTTTTCCAATTTTAGTTGATATTTCAAGGTTTGAAAATGCCATGTACGATCTCATGGATGAATGCCCAGGTGTAAAATCAAAATACTAATTAAAAAATAACTTTACTTAATACTAAAGAAGAAAAAACTATATATATTTGTATAAATTATGCCGCCGTAGCTCAGTGGTAGAGCACACCCTTGGTAAGGGTGGGGTCGGAAGTTCAATTCTTCTCGGCGGCACCATATTTATCAAGGTTAATTTACCAAAGCTCTTCTCACAGATACTTCATGGGTACACATTTGGGTACACAGAAAAAAATAAATTATAAGTTGAAAAAATTTCTATTAAATGGAAATTAAATCTACTAATGAAAAATTACTTTATAGACTTATTTGCTGGATGCGGGGGGTTGTCATTAGGGCTTGAACAAGCTGGTTTTACTCCTGTTTATGTAAATGAGTTAAACAATGATGCGCTAAATACTTACCTCTTAAATAGAAAAGAATTTAGTCACCTATCTGACAAACGTTTTCATAGTAATGATATTTCAGAGCTTACAAATGGTAATAATCTTGATGAACTTCAAAAAAATTTAAAGAAAGAGTTTAACATAAATAAAGGAGATATTTCACTAGTCGTGGGAGGCCCGCCTTGTCAAGGCTATTCTGGTATCGGACATAGAAGAAGTTATTCGGTTGATAAAAAAAACCTTCCCTCTAATTACCTTTATAAAGATATGGCTAAAGTAATAAAACAATTAAATCCTAAAGCTTTTATATTTGAAAATGTCAGAGGTCTATTAAGCGCAAGATGGAGCAAAGATGGTAAAAAGGGTGAGATATTTGAAGATGTAAAAAAAGAATTCAGGAAATTATCAAATTACAGCATGGATGATTTTTTAATTCATGCAAAATCTTATGGGGTACCTCAAAATAGACCAAGAGTATTGATAATTGGTATAAGAAAAGATACTGGATTTAAAATTAATGAGGAATTATATAAAAATGGATATCTTCCAAAACCCTCTAATGATTACCCTCACCCAGATGAATTATTATCAGATTTAATTGATGTTAATTACGATAAAGAATTCTTATCAGACAAATATGTATCAGATCCAAAAAATGAAATTCAAACATTATTGAGAACTAAAAAAAATAAAAATTCTTATTTTACAAAGAATGAAAATTTAACTGAACAGGAATATAGTAATCATTCACCCAAAGTTAGAGCAAAATTTGCAGATATGATTAAAAATAAAGGTATTATAAAAGATAAATTTAAAACAAAAAAATTTGCCCAGAGATTAATTCCAAAAAAATGGAGTGAGTCAGGACCTAATATTACTGCTACTTCACTACCTGATGATTATGTACACTTTTCTCAGCCTAGAAGTTTTACGGTAAGAGAGTGGGCTAGATTTCAAACTTTTCCTGATTGGTATCAGTTTACAGGACCTAGAACAACTGGTGGCTTGAGAAGAGCAGGCAATCCCAGAAAGAATTTATTTGATAGAGAGCTTCCTAAATATACTCAAATTGGAAATGCAGTACCTGTTAAATTAGCAAAAGCTTTAGGAATACATATAAAAAAAGTCATTAATCAGCAAAGTCAAAATACTGATAGTTATTAATATTTTTTATTGAATTATTTAAATCTGCTCTAATAGAACCTAAATTATTTCCATCATCAAAATGTTTTGTTATTATTTCTTTAATTGAAAAAGCTACACCCTGTTTAGTCTTCATTCCCCAATAATTTCCTCCACTAATATTGTGTACTCTTTTTACACATGTAGAAGATTGCTTAAATAGTTTATTAGTATTTTTTTGTGTAGGAGCTGTAACAAAACAATATTTAAATTCGTTAAAATGACTCAATTTTCGGTTATTGGACCCTACTGAAATATAATTAGTTTTAAAACCTTCAGCTTGGTAAACAATATCCCACAACATTGGTATTTGAGCATTATCATTCCAATTAGTTTTACACTGTATGTTATATATTGAAATTTTATCTATATTTTCCGAAATGTGTTTATCTATATCATCAATATTAAAGCTTCCCTCAAGGCTATTTATTTCCTCTGAAAACTTGATTGCCATCAAGTCGCTCTCAGTATTTGATGAGAATGTAGAATAATTTACAGATATAGCATCTTTAATAACTTTAGGGTTAAAGGCTTTTATAGGTCTAATTATAATTGTTTTACTACCAACTAAACATAAATTTAAATACCAGCATATAAGGCATTCCCATGCTTTGCCACCAGCAGACTGAGTTGATTGATTTCTACCTTTGTTGGTTGAAAACATAATCTCTCTCAAATCATCTCCTAAATTAATGATATTATTTGAATTTAACTCTTTAATTTTTTTTTTTATTTGTTTTTTCCAAATAGGCCATGGAGTATAAAAACTCTTTAATTCAAATAGGCTTTTAATTATGTTGTACCTATAATCTTCAATCATTTTTTTCATTATCTTTACAATAAACCTTTAATTTTGTGTGGCAAAGGGCGAAGACAAGAACAAAAAAACCCTTTGCCACTTTTTGTGGGAAAATTAACTAATAAATCAACTAGTAGAAAGGAGGTGTCCATGATTAGACAAGACCTAGTTGAGATTTTTAGCATTTTTTTCCCCAAGACGCTTACGCAGCTGCTCTAAAGCGTCTATCACCGCGTGGTAATCTTCTATTTCATATTCAGTTACAATCATTATTAAATCATCTATAGTAAGTGGATATTTAACTACTATTTGAGCTAGTCTTTCTTTTCTATCTTCAGATCTGTTGTACATCAAAACTTTTTTAAACTGCTTTATCAATTCTTACACTTTTGTTATTTGAAGTTTTTGTGTGGATATTATTTTTGAATTTAATTATTTTCTTTTCTTTCAGTTGTTCAAAAAAACTATACACATTTTTTTCTTTTAACTTTTTAATTAAGTGATCATAGTTATACATTTCTTTTATGAGCCTCCACATCCCTACTTATTTTTTTTAAAAGAGGTAAAACGAGACCCTCTTTCTCAATACCCATTCTTTCAACAACGTCGATTAGTGTGTGAATTGTTAGGGGGAAAGGGAGTCTAAGGACAAATGTTCTCTCTTTTAAAAATTTTTCAATTTGTTTTATGTCTCTATTTTTTTTTTGAAAATCGTAAATTTTTTCTCTGAAATCAATTATCTTGGTCATTTTTTAACTCCTTTTTATTAAGAAAGTGAAATTTTTGTAATTTTTTATGATAAATACAATTTTTGCAATTTTCACTTGGATCAGGCGCAAATCCCTCTATTAGTAATTCTTTCAATTCAAACAATTTTTTTTCTACCCAAGATGTATTGGCATCGTAAGATATTATATCAGTTTCAAAATGTGATAATTTCATATCCTTACCTCTTACAAAATTTTTATAAAAAAAATATGTTTTATCTTGGAATCTATCGTCAACTTTTTGGGCAATAAAACAGTAAATATCCATTTGCATTTTAAAAGCTGGATGTATTTCATTTAATTCTTTTTTTGACGTAGCTTTGTAATCAGCTATATAAAGATTCTCGGTCTCTGGGTCTATCCAAACATCATCTAGTTTTCCAAACAAAACTAAATTTGAGTACATATCATGGTACTCAATACCTTTGTTTCTATACCCTAGGAATTCACTTCCATTGTAGGGCAAGAGATTCTCTATTTTGTGATTGATAAATTCATGATGGGGCTTTTGAGTATTTCGATAATTATCAAATTCGTCTTTAAGAACTCTGTCAATAGCATTATTTATTACAAAAGGAAGGCCTGAGGGAGGGGAAATTTTAAGAAATTTTTTATTATAATAACACCTTGGACACTCACAAAACAAAGCAAGATCCGAACGACTTACTTTAAAATTTTCATATTTATGTTCAGACTTGCACATTTTTCTTTTTTTCACCGCAATTAAACAATAAAGCTTTACTTTTATATCTATTATGGATTTTTGGTTGATATTTTGGACTTACATTCTTTAAGTATTTAGATTGGAGGCTGAAAACCTCAATAACAATAATTTCATTGCATCTTTCAAAAGTTATTGTTTTACAGTGGTTTTTGATCATTATTTTTTCCCTATTCATTTACTGAGTTATATATAGTTATTGCCAGTCAATTTGTCAATAGCGTTTTATAAAAACGATGTGTAATAATTTACGATATTGTTTTTTATAAATAATTTGATATAAGAAATTGTGGGAAAAAAAGTCATTTTAGACTCAGTTTTAAATGATCAATTATCTCTTAAAGAAGGTAAATTTGTTTCATTTAACGGTAAAGAATATGATGTTTTTGTAGCTTATTATGAAAATCATCAAAAAGATCTTTACTCGCCAATTTACTATCAAGGATATGGCAAAAATTTCAGAAAAAAAATAAACACAGCACAAGAGAGGTATTCAAATTTAATGCTTAACTTTTCTAATATTGATGAAAATCTTGAATATAAGCATGAAAATGAGAATTTTTTTAAAATATTTACAGATTTTAAATATTTTTTATCAAAAGGAACAACTAGCAATAAAAATAATAAAAATATTCGTAAATCAAAGTTTAATAAACAATTTAAAATATTTATTGGTGGAGATGAAATAAATAACTGTTTATTTGAATTTAAACTAGTATGGATTTTAGAGAGTAATTATTTTTCACTTTTAATAAAAGCTATTAATCTACTGAATAAATATTATTGGAATTTGAATAATGGAAATGAATCAGTAAATAGTGAAATAGCTGAAGAAATTCATAAATTTTTTGGAAAATATACTCAATTTACTGGATTAAATTGGGGCTATTCTTTTATAGGTAAAAATAAATATTTGGACAATTCACTTCTTGATTTAAAGGAATTATCTGAAAATTACCCTAATTTATTTAAAAGCAATTTTAAAAATATTTTTATTAATGATGAGTATTCTTTTAAATATATTCCAGACAGTCTAGAAAACTATTTAGATATTAACAATTACCTTAAAGATAAAAAAAATTTATCTTTATTTGATGATACTGATTATGAAGATGAACCTACAAAAGATATAATACATTGGAATAGTTTTGGTGATAATATTAATGATTTAGACTCAGATGATTTAAAAGATTTCTTAAAAGTTTTTATTTTAAACAGTTTGAATAACTTTCTTAATCGAACAGCTAATACTAATGTTATTGAAGAGGAAATCTCAAAAGATAATTTTATCTCATCATCCATTTCAAATGGCATCAGAGGAATATTGTCAGAACAAATTATAAATTTTTTAAAATTAAAAAAACCAATAAATAATTGTAAAGTTTGTTCCAAACCCGTTATTACGCCCTTAGGTGCTGGAAATAAGATTTTTTGTAGCAATAAATGCAGAAATAGTTCTCATTACACTGTAAGGAGAGAACTTCATGTTCAAAAAAATAAATTTTTCGATCAATATTTAGATAAATTTGACCAATTAAACATAGAGATTGGGTTAAATAATTTAAAATTACACATACCTAATTATAAATTTAAAATAATTGATACTGTGCTCAAGTACAGAGTTAATAGATATGGTTATGAAAATATTTTTGCTCTAAGTGAAATATCTAAAAATCCAGTCTCTTTAATAGAGGTGGAAGAGTTTTCAAATATCTTAAAGTTAAATGATGAAGGTGGTATAGCCTCCCCTCTTTGGGAAGACAAAAAGCCTATCTTCCATAATAAAAAAAATATTGTTTGTTTTTTTCATATATCAAAAGATGAAATTTTCACTCTTTTAAGAAATAAAAATAAAATTTATAAAATGCTTTATTATAAAGAATTGCCAAATTCTGAGGACATTATTAAAGAATATGAGTCTGATGAAACCTCATCTAAAATAGGTGTGGATAGGCTATTTAAAAATTTAAAATTTGGTGCTTAAAAGTTTTCTAATTTCAAATATTTTTAGTCTTATACTTAGTTTAATTTTATTCTATACCTTTTTTAACTTAACTTTTGATTATTATATATCCATAAGAGTGAATTATTTCTTGAATGGTGGAGTTGTAAATAATTTAATTATCGGGTTATATGAAATTATATTCTTTATTTTGTACGCCGTTGCTTATTTGTGCATTAAAATATTCTATTTTAAATAATTTTTAATTTTATATACTTAATCCAGCACTGATTTGAACCTATTGCGAGTGCTATATAAATGCAGCTAAAACGGTAATTTCCATTTTAGTTGCCTTGTTTAACCGAAAGGAGAATAACAATGGCAAAACAAGATATTAAAATCTATAAGGTGAAGTCTAAAGAGGACTATATTAGACAAAGAGAGAAAGACACAGGCTCAAAAAATATATTTCTCACTGAAATAAAACCAGAAATGTCCAGAGATGATAGATTAGAAATATTAATTAAAGCTCTACAAAAACAAGGATGGACAATTAAAAAATAAACTTTATTGGGTACACTTTTGGGTACACTGCAAAGCAAAATTTAGTAATTTTAGAATTCATAATTGTTGTTTTGCAGTGTATTTTTCATTGATAATACCCTTGGTAAGGGTGGGGTCGGAAGTTCAATTCTTCTCGGCGGCACCATTTTCAATATAAAATCTAATAACCTTTTGATAAGTTCACTTTATTTATAAGTTTGTTCTTATTAACTTTAAACTTTTTAAGATTGCTTAAAAAAAAGTCTATTTTATCTATAGTTTCAGTCTCTGAGCCACCACCAGTATGTTGTGTAAGTATTAAATTATTCAAAGACCACAAAGCTGAGTCTTTCTTTAAAGGTTCCTCTTTAGTAACATCTAAAGCTGCGCCTCTAATTTTATTTTCTCTTAGGATTTGAATTAAGTGTTTTTCATCAACCAAATTTCCCCTTCCAACATTTACAAAGATACATTTTTTATTTAAAGCATTTAATTTTGATTTATTAAAATAGTTAGTTGTTTTTTCAGTTCCTGGGAGAGCAGAAATAACTAACTCTGCTTTTTTTAAATGTTTCATTAAATCTCTATTTTTTGAATTAGTATTAAAAGACTCAACATTGCATCCAAATGGTTGAATATATTTTGTAAAAACTTTGTTAATACTACCAGTCCCTATTAAAACTACATGTTTGTTTTCCAAAGTAGATAAAGATTTCCTTATTGGATCACCAATCCATTTTTTTTTATTTTTCAAATTATCTATTTTTATAATTCCTCTATAAAATGAGAAAATAGATGCTAGAGCTGTTTGAGCAACTTGTTTTGCAAAAAAACCTTTAAGATTGGTGATAATAATTTTTTTATCTAGTTTTTCTAAATACGTATACTCAGAAAATCCAGTTGACTCTAATTGAATCCATTCCAATTCAGAGCTTTGTTCAATCATAGTAGGTGGAACATTTCCAAAAACAATTTTCGACTTTGAAAATCTTCCACTAAATTTATCTTTTTTAGAAAAAAATAAATCATAACCCTTAGCTTTGGATTTAAAATATTTCTTATCAGATGCTTTGATAGAGTTGGATAGCTCTTCAGCTATATATATACGCATTAAAATTTATTTATTTGAGTGTAAACCAAATAGTCTTAATTTGTAAATATTGATCTAGAGCCTCTGTGCCGTTATCTCTTGATAAAGAGCCCGACTGCTTATATCCTCCAAAAGGTGTTTTTATATCTCCCTCAGAAAATCCATTAACAGAAACTGTTCCACATCTCAAATTTTTTGCCATACTAAATGCTTTATCAACATCTTGAGTAAATACAGTTGCGTGTAGACCGTAATTTGAGTTATTTGCAGTTTCAAGTGCTTTTTCCATTGATTGCACAGGTAGAACTCCTAAAACAGGTCCAAATATTTCCTCTTTAAAAATTGTCATATCTTCTTTTAGATTGTCAAATAATGTTGGATAGATAAAAGAACCTTTAGGGCCTCCAGCTGAAACTCCACCATGTAGAAGTGAGGCACCCTCATCTATGCCTTTTTGAATATATCCATTTACAGTATTAAAATGATCTTGAGAAATCATTGACCCCATATCTGAAGTTGGGTCTAGCGGATTACCAACTTTTAATGATTTTGTTTTTTCTAAAACTTTATGAAGGAAGTCATCTTTAACTTTTTCATGAATTATCTGCCTCATATTTGCAGAGCAATTTTGACCACCGTTCCAATAAGCTGACATTGCGGCATTTTCAATTAAATCATCGTTTATGTCTGCATCATCTAGAACTATAAATGGGCTTTTACCTCCCATCTCTAAACCAATTGTTTTGAGATTGCTTTCACCTGAGTATTTCATAAACAAAGCGCCTACTTCTGTCGAACCCGTAAATGAAACTGCATCGATGTCTGAGTGTCTACCTATTGCCTCTCCGGTATTACCAAATCCAGTTATCACATTAAAAACACCGTCTGGAATGCCGGCTTCTTTTGCTAATTCTGCTAATTTGATTGCAGTAAGAGGGGATTGTTCTGCAGGTTTCAATATGATTGAACATCCAGCGGCTAATGCTGGAGCTGCTTTCCATGCAGCCATAAGCAAAGGAAAATTCCAAGGAACTACTAAACCAACAACACCTATTGGCTCCTTAACAATAAAACTTGAGACATCTTGGCCAGTTGGCACTACTTTACCAAATGTTTTATCAATTAACTCTCCATACCATTGAAAAAAATTAGGCACTTCTCCACCAACTTCATTTAAACAATCAGTAATTGTTTTACCACTATCTAAACTCTCTAAAACTGACATTTCTTCTGAATTGGTTCTGATAAGTTCAGCTAGTTTTAAAAGTGACTCTTTTCTCTCTTCGGGTGAGCATTTAGACCAAACTCCAGAATTAAATGATTTTCTTGCTGCGTCTACTGCTTTTTGAACATCTTTTTCATTACATTTAGCTACAGTTGCTATTATCTCACCTGAGGCAGGGTTTATTTTTTCAAAAAATTGCCCGTCAATTGGTTCAACATATTTGCCATCTATAAATGGTCTTGTTTCAATTTTGAGATTCCCAGCTATTTTTTCGTAGTTTTCAATTGTCGACATGTTAAATCCTCCTTTTCCTATTATAGTATGTCTTTATTCAAATCAAAGCTTCCAATAGTTATCATTAGGTTGTCCTCTGTCTACTACTACACATGAATAAACTGCGGACTCGTCAAACTTATATTTCTTTTCAATATTATTATTCATTGTAATTCCAATTCCTGGTTTTTCAGGTCTTATAAGACATCCATCTACTATATGTCTTTGATCGGTGAATAAATCAGGTTCTAAATCATAAGGAATCATTGGGAGTTCAACAAGTTTACCTCCAGCAGCAAAACAGGCATGGTAATTCGCCATAATAGCTACTGGACCACCCCAAGCATGAACAACAGTGTCAACTCCTTTTGACTTAGCGTGATTAAATATTTCTAATACTGATTGTATTCCACCAATAACTGATGCATCTGGTTGAACAAAATCGTAGGTTCCCAAGTTTATTCTCGAAATCATCTCTTCCTGAGTTGTAATTATTTCCCCACCACATATTTTAATATCAAAGTTTTCTTTTAGTTTCTTAAAACCTTTTATATCAGTTGGGCCCACTGCCTCCTCAAGAAATAAAATATTTTCTGAGCTTATTTTCCTTACATCATTTATAAAACTTATAACTTTTTGAGCAGAGAGCGGAGGGTCTGCCAAATTTTGACACATATCTATACCTATTTCAATCTTATATTTATTTGCCTCTTGAAGTATCCAAGCTGTCCTTAAAATATCTTTTTCAGTAGATCTTATTTTATATTTTTTGATACCAAGAAATTTTAAATATTCTAATTCTTCAATGAAATGTTCTTTACTATCACATATACCGCCACTACCATATACTTCCACTTTATCATTAAAATTATCTCCAAACAGTTTATATGCAGGGACCCCAAGACTTTTACTTTTTGCATCTATTAATGCTATTTCAATAGCACTCGTTGTGTGTCTAGCAGCTCCTTGCAAGGACCAATAATCGCAAACACTACATAAATCTAGGTATCTTCTTTTGATATCCATTCCGTCTTTACCTAATAAGTATGGTTTGCACAAATCAACAATTGACTCGAAGACCTTTGGGGCAAAAACTCCTAAATAGCCCTCGCCATAACCTTTTGTTCCATCTCTTAAAGTAACCTCTACTAATCCAATTGTTCTTTTAGGTCCATTAGGGAAGCATTCTAATATCTCGGGATGTTTTTTATGTCCATATTTAGCACTTAATAAAATTGTTCTAATTTCTTCAATTTGATTATTCATTTCATTACGTTAAATGAGGAACGCCAATTTTTTTCATGTAGTCAAAAGTTTGGGTATTATAAACGCCTCTAATATCTCTAGTTGGAGGCCTGCATCTGCTTGATGGAAGGCCGACTAATTCCATGCATAATTTATCTAAATAACCATCTCCTGAAGTATAATTTTTTTCAATTTCAACCCATAATTTATAAAATGGCATGGCCTCCTCAATCATCATTCTACCAATCTCTTCATAATTTTTATTTTCTACTTCGTTTATAAGCTTAGCTCCCCATTCGGGCCAAAAATTACACAAATGAACCTCAAAGGCTTGAGCACCCATTGAATTCATGGCTGAATAAGGAAAAAAAAGATTATTATCTATTATTGTAAATTTAGAAGAATAAGTTGAAGTGACATCCTCAAATTCCATTGCATCAGTCCTAGGTGTTGCCCATTTAAGACCAGCGATATTTGGAAGATCAGATAATTTTTCAATTAATTGGTTTGATACACTCGTTGAGGTCCAGAATGTATTGTAGAGAATTAAACCAACATTAGGGGCTGCTTTTGAAGCTGCTTGTATGTATTCAATAAAATCTTCTTCTGTATGCATAAAATAAAAAGGACATGATACTTGTATAAAATCAAAATTATTTGATTGTGCTATTTCTGCTAACTTTATTAATTCTAAAGTACTTGTTGTTTGACCTCCTAAAGCAATAGGAACTCTTCCATCAACTATATCAGAACTTTTTTCAGCTAATTCTTTTCTTTCATCAAATGTCATGGTTGAAAAATCACCTGCAGCTCCTCCAAAAAGCAAAGTTGAGTTTTTTGAATTTAATCCATTTTTCAATAGAAAATTTACATATTCATTTATTGCAGAAAAGCTTAAAGGCAATCCCTCACTATCTTCAAACGGAGTTGGAACCGTTACATAACATCCGTGAAGTTTCTTTTTTAATTTTTCAATATCCATTATTTGTTTATCCTTTTCATTGATATGTGCCAAGGAATGAGAATTTTCTCCATAAGTGTTACGAAACCAAATAAACTCAAACCAAGTAGTGTGAGAAAAAATATTCCTGCAAAAGCAAGATCTGGTCTCATATTTCCAGTCACAATAGAAATATAAAAACCTAAACCTTGATCTGACCCAATAAATTCTGCAATAGTGGCACCTACAGTTGCATTTATCGCTGCATATTTAAAACCTACAAAGCATTGGGGCATGGCGGCAGGAAGTCTTATTTTAAAAAAAGTCTTAAGAGGGTTTGCTCCTGTAGATCTATGGAACAAAGTTAGTTCATTACTTAATGAGTTAAAAGCCAGAATAGCATTTAAAACTATTGGAAAGAAACAAACCAAGACCACAATAATTACTTTTGGCAACAAACCGAAACCAAACCAAGAAATGAACAATGGGGCAAAAGCAATTTTAGGTGTCATTTCGATACTGACAAAAAAAGGATAAAGTGTTCTTCTTAAAATTGAAGAAAATGATATTGCTATTCCAAATCCGAGGCCTAATATAATGGCAATCGCATATCCAATTATAGTCTCAAGACCAGTTACACCAGTATAATAAATAAGTTTATCTATATCTGCCGATCCCTTTTGTACTATTTCAGTAGGGGCTGGAAGAATATATCTTGGAACATCAAATAATGGGATTGAGTATTCCCAAAATAAAAAAAATAAAACAAAGAATAGTATTAACATCCATCCACTAGCTATCCACTTCAAAAAACCTGATAATTTATTTTTAGATGACGCCATATTCGTGAAATACCTCTTGAATTTCGTGTACATATTCAAAAAATTTATTAGATCTTTTTACACTTAGATCTCTTGGATATGGGAGATCAATATTAATCTCTCTGTCTACTATTCCTGGTCTTGGAGAAATTAAAATAACTCTACTTGAAAGTTGAACTGCTTCTTCAATTGAATGAGTTACAAAAATAACAGTGGGTTTATTTATCATCCATAAGTTTTGAATATCTGATCTAATTTTTTCTCTGGTCATGGCGTCGAGTTTTCCTAAAGGTTCATCTAAAAGAATTGTATTTGGCTCATGGATCATGGCCTGACAAAAAGCTGCCCTTTGTTGCATACCTCCGGATAGCTCAGATGGATACCTTTTGGCAAAATCTTCTAATTTCACTGACTTTAAAATATTAAATATTTTATCTTTATATTTGCTTATATCTAAGTTTCTGAGTTCCAGTTGTAATTTAATATTGCCCTCTACTGTCCTCCAAGGAACAAGAGTGTTGTCTTGAAACATTATCCCAATATCATTTTTGGGGCCACTGACAGACTTGTCATCAAAATAAATCTCACCACTCGTTGGCTCCAAAAGACCAGCCATCATCAGCATTAAAGTAGATTTTCCACATCCTGAAGGTCCTAAAACAGATACAAATTCTCCACTTTTAATAGAAATATCTACTGGACCAAAAGCATGAACTTCATCTTCACCTTCTCCAAATACCTTTTTAAGAGAGTTTATTTTTATAAATTGATCCATTGAATGAAAAATGCAGCCAAGTAAGTATTTGGCTGCATTTTATAAGTTTTTTTTTATAAGAAGTCGTTTGTATAAAAATCTGCTGCATTTGCATTTGCGTCTAGATCGTTATACTCCTTCATTAATTTTACCATACCTTCCCAGTCTGAAGCCACATTAAGACCTAAAACTTTGTCAGTATTTGCACCAGAATATAAGATGCCAAGAGTAACATCTAAAACTTCTCTTGCTTGCTGCTTACCTGCGTCCTCAGCAAATGATCCACCTACAATATCTGCCATAGCATCTACTGCAGCATCTGGATTTGCTTCAGCCTCACCATAAGCTTCCATTGTAGCTTGAACAAATCTTTTTACTAAGTCTGGATTATTTTTAATTGTGTCAGTGTGCGCAGCAATACAATAACCAACTTGGTTTACTCCAAAGTCTGAATATGGAAATGCAACTGGTTGATCACCACCATTAGCTTTAATTTCAGCTGGCTTATCATCAAGTCCACCTAAAATACCCACGGATCCACCACTACCTTCTAAATAGCTTGACACTAATGCACCATCAGGCACAACAGTAATGTTTATATCAGACTCAGATAGGCCAGCGTTAGCCAATACAATTGGAAAAAATGTATTTACACCAGCATTAGCAGTAGTAAGAATTTCTTTTCCTTTAAGATCTTGGATAGAACTAACTCCTGCATCTGGTCTTACTAAAATAGCCTCTGTTCCCATAGCATCAATGACGCCAATTGATTTAACTGGAGCTCCTTTTGATGCAAGGTCAACCATTGCACCACATGAACCATATGAAAAATCACTATCTCCATTTGCGACTAATCTATGTGCTGAACTTGAACCGTTACCAGATCTTATATCTAGGTCAATACCGTA
>CACJLA010000005.1 GCA_902594145.1 uncultured Alphaproteobacteria bacterium
TTCGATGATGGGTTTTTTTTTGATGATCAATATAAAAAAGATATTCAGCAGTTAATAGAAAATGAATATAAAATATTAAATATTACTGACAACGGACCACTCGACTACACTCCAGAATACCAAATTCCTAAAGACAAATTTTTTTTTATGGGTGACAACAGAGATAATTCATCTGATAGCAGAGTTCTCAGTGGGGTAGGTTTTGTTCCCAAGGTAAATATAATAGGAAAAGTTTGGTTTATCTGGTTTTCAGTTGATACAGATTTTTCAATTTCAAAATTTTGGAATTTACCTCTACATATCAGGTATGATAGGCTATTTAATATTATCAAATAAATATTGTGAATAAGGCACAAATTTTCAAAACTCTTAAAAGCCTTAAAGGCTTCGATAAAAGTTTGCAACATGATAGTTTTGAAAAATCAAAAAAAAATTCTGATAAACCATTTCAAAAATATGAGTTCTTAGGAGATAGGGTTTTAGGCTTAGTTATATCAGAATATTTGATTGCTACTTTCTCTCATAATACACTGGATGAAATTTCAAGAAGATTTATCCATCTTGTAAATACAAATACTTTAGGCAAAATATTTAAAAAAAATGACTTAGGTGATATTTTTAAACATCAGCTTGACCCCAACTCAAATAAAAATTCTGTATACGCTGATGCTCTAGAGTCTTTAATTGGATTTGCATACACGAGAAAAGGTTTAGATTTTTCAAAAAAATTAATAATGGAATTATGGCAAGATGAATTAGATACTCTTCCTCAGAAAGATCCTAAAACATTTATCCAAGAATATAGTCAAAAAAAATATAAAATTATTCCTGACTATAATTTAATTGAAGAATCTGGCACAAAACATAAACCTAAATTTAAAGTGTCTTTAAAAATCAATGACAATGAAGTAGAGGCAGAGGGAATTTCTAAACAAAAAGCAGAAATTTTAGCAGCATTAAAAATGATTAAGATCATCAATAACTTGAATAAATAATTAATTGTATAAAACTGAAGCTATAGTAACAAAAGTAGAAAATTTTAAAGAAAATCATTTAAGTGTTTCATTTTATTCTACTGAGCACGGCCAAAAATCTCTTGTTGTATTTGGAGGAAAGTCCAAAAAAAAAAGCACTAATTATGTTAAGGGTGGATTTAATAATATTGAATTTGATAGCAATAATGTTTGCCTTTCCTCCACGTCTATTAATTCTTTTAAATGGTTTTTATTTTCAAAATATGAGCTAAAGGCGATCGATTATTTTTGCTTTTTAATAAATAAGTTACTTTTTTTAGCTGATCAAAACTCTAATGTTATAAATTATTATTTGTTATTAATGTCTAAAATGAATGATAGGTCTAGTTATCTGTCAGAGCTATTATTACTGGAGCTTGAAATCTTAAAAACCTCAGGCTATCAACCTGATTTCAATCAAAATGTTTTAGAAAAAATATTTAATTCTAATAATATGAGTAATTTACGAACTAATGAAGATATTTACGAATATTTGAAAAACAATAAAAACCACCAATCTGTTTTTTTTGATTTTATGAACAGAATAGTCGACAGAGTATTGATTAATTTGAATATTAATTTACCTTTTTCTAGAAATGAAGTTGCCAAGAAAAATTGAAACAATCTATATAGCCTCAGATCACGCAGGTTTTAGGTTAAAATCGTTTATTATCAAAGAATATCTTGGCAAAAAAAAATGCAATTTTGTAGATTTAGGGACAAATTCAGGTAAATCTGTTGATTATCCAAAATTTACAAAAACATTATGTAAAAATATCAATAAATCCAGCATGGGTATCTTGATCTGTGGTTCTGGAATAGGAGTAAGTATAAGTGCAAATAGGTATAAGCACATAAGGGCTTCTCTTTGTCATAATGCACAAACAGCAAAAATGACAAGAAAACACAATGATAGTAATGTTATTTGTTTAAAAGGAAGACCTTTTGTAAAAAAAAATATTTTTGCTATGCTCAATGCCTATTTCAAAACAGAATTTGACAATGGCAGACATTTAAGGAGAATATCGCAACTATGACACTCAGTGAGAATTTTTTTTCTAGTAACCTAGAACACGCAGATAAAGATTTATACCAAAGTATTTCAAAGGAACTATCAAGACAACAAAATCAAATTGAATTAATAGCTTCTGAAAACATTGTTTCTAAAGCTGTTCTTGAAGCTCAAGGTTCCATCATGACTAACAAATATGCTGAGGGATATAGTGCTAAAAGATATTATGGCGGATGTGAGTTTGTAGATATTGCTGAAAATCTTGCCATCGATCGTTTAAAAGAATTATATGGTTGCAATTATGCGAACGTCCAACCTCACTCAGGTGCTCAAGCTAATCAAGCTGTATTTTTAGCACTAATTAAACCTGGAGACACAATCTTAGGAATGTCATTAGATGCTGGCGGACACTTAACCCACGGCTCACGACCTAACCAATCTGGAAAATATTTTAATGCTATTCAATACGGCATTAAACCAGAAACCTCTTTGATAGATTATGATGAAGTAGAACGTTTAGCAATCGAACACAAGCCTAGCATGATAATTGCCGGTGGTTCCGCTTACCCAAGAAATATTGATTTTAAAAAATTCAGAGAAATTGCCGATAAAGTTGGATCATACTTACTAGTTGATATGGCACACTACTCTGGTCTTGTCGCTGCTAAAGAATACCCAGATCCGTTGCCACACGCACACGTGGTCACATCAACTACCCATAAGACCATAAGAGGTCCAAGAGGGGGAATGATACTTTGTAATGACCTAGATCTTGGAAAGAAGTTCAATAGTTCAGTTTTTCCTGGTTTACAAGGCGGACCTTTAATGCATGTCATTGCAGCGAAAGCAGTTGCTTTTGGAGAAGCTCTTCAACCTGAGTTTAAAAGTTATATTCAACAAGTCAAAAAGAACGCCTCAATTCTTGGCGAAGTACTTATGACAAATGGAATAGATATCGTTACTGGTGGCACAGACTCTCATATGGTCTTAGTAGATTTAAGATCAAAAAATGTAACTGGTAAAGATGCTGAAGAAAGCTTGGAGAGAGCTGGAATGACTTGTAATAAAAATGGTGTTGCAAATGACCCAAATCCCCCAACTATTACCTCAGGTATTAGATTAGGATCTCCAGCTGCAACAACTAGAGGTTTCAAAGAAAATGAGTTTAAATTTATTGGAGAAAAAATTTCAACAATAATTAATAATCTCTCAGTATCAAATTCTGACATTTCTATGCTTGAAAGTTCTATTAATAAAGAAGTTCAGGACCTTTGCTCTAAGTATCCAATTTATTAGACCTGATGAAATGTCCTTTTTGTATTGACAAAAACAAAGAGACATCTGTTTTAGACTCAAGACCCTCGGAAAACGGCTCCGTTATAAGGAGAAGAAGAATCTGCATAGATTGTAAAGGTAGGTTTACTACTCATGAGAGAATTCAATTTAGAGAGATAGTAGTTGTTAAAAAAGATGGTGATAAAGTAAATTTCGATAGAGACAAAATAGCAAAGTCTGTTGAATTAGCACTACGCAAAAGACCTGTAGATACAGACACTAAAGAAAAATTAATTTCTAGAATTGTAAATGATGTTGAGGGAATGGGTGAAAACGAAATTAGTTCTAATGTAATCGGAGAGTCTGTTATGAAAGCTCTTTTTACAATTGATAAGGTTGCGTATGTCAGATTCGCTTCTGTCTATAGAGACTTTCGTGAGACTAAAGATTTTGAGCAATTTTTAGACACAATAGACAAAAAGTAAAATTTGATTAGTTTAAATCATCTTAATTATCTTCAAAGTGTAAATAATCTATCAATTAAAAATATTGGACTGACAGGAAAAAACCCATCAGTTGCATGTCTGATTGTAGATTACTCTAAATCATCGAAAGGAATTATCCTTAGTTATGGTTTAACCTCAAAAAATGGCAGACCTCATGCTGAAATTAACGCTTTAAAAAAAATATCAAGTAATAATATAAATAATAAAACTGTCATGTACATTAGCTTAGAACCTTGTTTTAAAAAAAATAGCTGCTGTGCAAAAGCAATTGTTAAGGCTGGTATTAAAAAAGTTTTTATTAGTTCATTAGATCCAAATCCAAATATAGAAGGCAAGGGAATTGATTTTTTAAAAAAACAAAAGATAAAAGTTTTTCATTCATTAAAATCGACAGATAGATTTAAGATAATTAATAAATTTTTTTATACTCGCCAAACTTTAAATAGACCCTTTATTACTCTTAAAATTGCGATTTCTAAAAATGGTTTTAGTAAAAGCCCAATCCTTAAAAATATAACCTCTCATCAAACACAATATTATATGCATCAACTAAGATTATCTCATGATGCTATTGCTGTGGGTATGAATACAGTGTTAGATGATAAGCCAAAATTAACTTGTAGATTACAAGGAGTTTCAAAAAATATTTCAAAATTATTATTCTCAAATAAAGAAATTAAATTTAAGAATTATAAGTTAATTATAATTGACTATAAAAAAATAATTACTGAAAATTTTTCCTTATTTAAAAAATTGAAAACCCAGTCTATTCTTATCGAAGGTGGACTCAGTACTTTTAAATACTTTCTTAATTGTAATTTATTTGATGAGGTTATAGTCTGCCAGTCAAATATGACTATAAAAAATGCAAGTAAAAAATATTTTTTATCAATGAAATCATTAACAAATAATCTTATATTAAAATCTTCAAAAAAGTACGGAGAGGATATGATTTATAAATTTACAAAATAATGTTTAGCGGAATAATTCAATCTCAAGGTAAAATCAAAAAGCTGACAAGAGAAGAAAAATCATTAGTGGTTGAGATCCAATCTTCCTTAAAAGGAATTAAGTTAGGTTCTTCAATATGTTGTTCTGGAATTTGTTTAACAGTTACATCAATAAAAAAGAATACATTCAAGGCAGATATTTCATATGAAACAATGAATAAAACTAATGCTAAAAACTGGAAAGTTGGAAAAAAAATAAACTTAGAAAAATCTTTAAAAGTTGGGGACGAGATTTCCGGTCATTTTGTTTTTGGCCATATTGATACAACTTGCTCTATCGAAGATTTGTATAAAGTTGGAAGTAGTTGGTTTTTATCATTTATTTTTCCAAAAAATTTAAAAAAGTTTATTGTACAAAAAGGTTCAATATCTCTAAATGGTATCTCTCTTACAATTAATAAAGTTATGACAAATAAATGTCACTGTATGATCATACCTCACACCTATAAAAACACTGACATTCACACATATAAGAAAAATGAAATTTTAAATCTTGAAGTCGATATGCTAGCAAGATACGCTCACTCCTCAAAATCATAGGTTGTTAAATTAATGTCAGATTTTACAAATATTGAAAATATTATAAATGATGCCCGTAAAGGTAAAATGTATATTTTGGTTGATAGCGAAGACAGAGAAAACGAAGGTGATTTAATCATACCCGCCTCTCTTTGCAAACCAGAGCATATTAATTTTATGGCAACTTACGGAAGAGGTTTGATTTGTTTATCTATATCTGAGACCAGAGCTGATGAATTGAAATTACCTTTAATGAACCCAGATAATTGGAAAAAGAAGACCACAGCATTTACAATTTCAATCGAGTCTAGTACCAACATTACTACAGGTATTTCTGCATTTGATAGAGCAGAAACAGTCAGCGCAGCAATAAATCCAAATTTTAAACATGGAGATATTGTTAGTCCTGGACATGTATTTCCTCTAATCGCATGGGACGGAGGTGTACTAACAAGGGCAGGTCATACTGAGGCTGCTGTAGACATATCTAGACTAGCTGGATTAAATGACTCTGCAGTAATTTGTGAGATCATGAATGATGATGGCAGTATGGCAAGGGTTCCAGACCTGATACCTTATGCAAAAAAACATGCTATAAATATAGGCACTATCCAAGACTTGATCGCGTATAGAATTAAAAATGACTTACTCATAAAAAAAATTTCTGAAAAGCAACACCAAATTAAAAATATATACTCAGATATTTTTGAATTCAATGTATTTGAAAATACCATTGATGGGTTGCACCACGCAACTCTACACTTAGGTGATTTATCCAACCAAGACAGTGTAATGACAAGAGTTCATCCTGTTCAAGGATTTGATGATATAATAATGAATTTTAATAATCCAAAAACAAAAGACTTACATGCCTCAATTGAAAAAATAAAATCTCATGGATCTGGAATCATAGTACTAATTAATAATCCAATACTAGGAGACCTTGGAAAACTATCAAATGATGAAAAAGTTAAATACTATGGTTTAGGAGCTCAAATTCTTAAAAATTTTTCAATCAATAATATTTCTGTTTTATCTAATTCATCAGGTAAAGATTTAGATTTAGGAATTTATGGCTTAAACGTAAACAAAATAGTGAGCCTTTAATTATGAAGAAACCAAATTTTAAGATAAAAATAATCGTTGCTGATTATTACAAAGAGATAACTGACTCATTAACAAATTCTTGTATTAAAGTTTTAGAAAATAATAATATTAAATACGAAATTTATTATGTTCCTGGTGTTTATGAAATTCCTCAAATTATAAAATGGAATTTAAAACCAAATAAAAACAATTTATTTATTGCTCTAGGATGTGTTATTAAGGGTCAAACTTATCACTTTGAAGTCATATCTGACTCTGTAGGAAAAGCACTTTTAGATATTGTAAATCAAAATAAAACTACACTTATATCTAATGGTATAATCAATGCTTACAATAAGTCCCAAGCTTTAAAAAGATCAAAAACCGAAAATAAGAATAAAGGATATGAAGCTGCCAACGCTATGGTTAAAATGATTAAATGCTTAATTTAAATAAAAACACTAGATTATTTTTTTTTCAGTTTATATTTCAAAGAAATTATTCCACCGATTTTGAATTAGATGAATTCATTAGACAAAATATAAAAAAAAGACCTTTTAATAAAAAAAAATTATTTTCATTAAATGAGAGTTTCAACTCTAATATAGAGAAAATTAAAGGTTTGATAGATTCTAAAATTATTGAAAAAACAAACAAAATTACAGTTTTTTTGTTGTACGCTTATTGTTCCGAATATCTTTTAAATAAGGAAAAAAAAAAGATATTAATGAGTGAATATATCAAGCTTTCTAAGGATTTTCTCACACAAGAAGAGGTTAAATATTTCAATTATTTGTTAGATGATGCCTCAAAAAAAGCACCTTGAAAATAAAATTAAAATAGATTAACAACTTACCATGTCTCAAATACAGTACCTGCAAATAGTAATATTTGCTGCAATCGCAGCGGTTGCTTTCGGTTTATTTACAACAAATAAAATATTAAGTTTATCCAAGGGCACCAAAAAAATGATTGAAATATCTGGTGCTATTCAAGAAGGAGCAAAAGCTTACCTAAACAGACAGTATACTACTATAGCTATAGTTGGCGTAGTAATCTTTCTTGCTTTCTTCTTAATTCCTTTTGAACATACATACGATGTTCCAGTTGGTTTTTTGATTGGAGCAGTTTTATCTGGCTTGGCTGGATATATAGGAATGAATGTATCAGTTCGCGCAAATGTAATCACTGCTCAAGCTTCTAGTTCATCTTTGAAAAAAGGTTTATACGTAGCATTTAACGCCGGTGCTGTAACTGGACTTTTAGTTGTAGGTTTAGCACTAGCAGGTATAGCTGGATATTTTTTTCTGTTATATTTTGGTTATGGTAGAAGTGGAAGAGAACTTATTGAGCCTCTAGTGGCTCTGGGATTTGGTTCATCTTTAATTTCAATCTTTGCAAGACTTGGTGGGGGTATATTCACAAAAGGTGCAGACGTCGGTGCAGATTTGGTTGGTAAAGTAGAAAAAGACATACCAGAGGATGATCCAAGAAATCCTGCAGTTATTGCAGATAATGTTGGAGATAATGTAGGAGACTGCGCTGGAATGGCTGCAGATTTATTTGAGACTTATGTAGTTTCTATTGTTGCCACGATGGTATTAGCAATAATCTTTCAGGGAGCGGTTACTGATCTAACAATCTATCCATTACTTTTAGCCGGATCAAGCATTATAGCTTCAATTGTTGGATCACAATTTGTATCAATTTCGACACCAAAATCTTCTATTATGGGAGCCTTGTACAAAGGTTTTTTTATGACACTAATAATCTCAGTTGTGCTATTTGCTATAATCACTCAATACTCAATTGGCTTTGATAATTACTTTAAAATAGGATCTAATGCATATAATGGTATGGATTTATTTCTTTGTGCCGTTTATGGTTTATTGATTACTTTAGCTCTTGTTTTCATAACAGAATACTACACAAGTACAGAATACCGACCTGTTAAGAGCGTTGCAGAAGCCTCTCAAACTGGACATGCAACAAATATTATTCAAGGTTTGGCTATGGGCATGGAGTCTACTGCTATTCCTGTTCTTATCATAGTTACAGGTATCGGAATAACATATGCTACTGCTGGCTTGTTTGGTATAGCAATTGCAGTAACCTCAATGCTAGCTCTTGCTGGAATGGTCGTAGCGTTGGATGCATACGGTCCCGTAACTGACAACGCTGGTGGTATTGCTGAGATGTCAGGATTGAAACAAAGTGTAAGACAAAGAACTGACGCGCTTGACGCTGTTGGTAATACCACCAAAGCTGTTACCAAAGGTTATGCTATTGGATCTGCAGGTCTTGGAGCTCTGGTGCTATTTGCTGCCTACACGGAGGATTTAAAATATTTTAGTAAAGAAACAGGTAATGATGCTTTTAACGTTTCTTTTGATTTATCTGAACCATATGTAATCATTGGTCTTTTATTGGGGGGATTGCTCCCATATTTATTTAGTGCATTAAGTATGACAGCTGTTGGACGTGCAGCTGGATCTGTTGTCTTAGAGGTGAGAAGACAATTTAAAGAAAAAAAAGGAATTATGTCTAGGAAAGAGAAACCAGATTATGGTAGATGTGTAGATATCTTAACGAAATCTGCAATCAAAGAAATGATCATACCATCGTTACTACCTGTTTTATCACCAGTGGTTGTCTTCTTTGGTGTGTACTTCCTTACAGGTAGTGTTAACATTGCATTTCAAGCACTCGGTGCTCTTTTAATTGGAGTTATAATTACTGGTTTCTTTGTAGCCATTTCTATGACCGCTGGGGGTGGTGCATGGGATAACGCAAAAAAATATATTGAAGATGGTAATTTAGGTGGAAAAGGTAGTGAAACTCATAAAGCTTCTATCACTGGAGATACAGTAGGTGATCCTTATAAAGATACAGCTGGCCCAGCAGTAAACCCAATGATCAAAATAACAAATATTGTTTCAATTCTTTTGCTATCAATAGTAGTTCATTTAAACATTATCTAATTTAGGTCAATTTCTTCAACTGACCTTAAAACATTATCTTCAAATTTTAGTTTTAAGGTCTTGTTGTACACAGTTCGTTTGAAAGCAGCCACCCCTTTTTTTTTATCAGTTCTATAAATCCATAAATTCTCTGAGCTTTCTTTTATCAAAGGGTGACCAATAATTGTTATCACATCTTCTTTTGAATAATCAATCATTTGATAATTTTCTTTGATTTTGTTAAAACTATTTTCAGAAATACCAGAAAAATATAAGTCTTTTGAGCACGAGATTAAAAAAATCGAGCATAAAAGGGCAATTAAAGTTTTATGAATTTTTAAAATATTCACAATAAAAACAAATAAGGTATAAGTTTCTTTAAAGCAATAATAAACATATATGAGTAAGTATTTGATAAACCTTGACCTTCATGGTGGTGACTTTGCACCACAATCGGTCCTTGAAGGTGCCAATTTAGCTAAAACTAAAAATCCATATATTAACTTTAATTTACATTCAGAAAAATTTATTTATGAAAAATTTAAACCAATATTTCCAAATCTATTAGCTAACTCTAAATGGACTCAATCAGAAAACTTTATTTCCCCAGATATGAAACCTAGTGATGCGTTAAAAAAAAATAATAGGAATAGCTCAATGTCCAATGCTATTTTGAACTTAAAAGAGGATAAAAATCAAATTACTATTTCTGCAGGAAACACAGGAGCTATGATGGCTTATTCAACTGTTTATCTAAGAACAATAGAAAATATTACAAGACCAGCAATTGCTTCTCTTTTTCCGTCAGAAAAACATCCAGTATGCTTTTTAGATCTAGGAGCAAATGCAGAGTGTACCTCAGAAAATTTATTAGATTTTGCAGTTATGGGTAGCACGTACTATAAAGCTCTTTACCCACAAATTGATACTAAAGTAGCGCTTTTAAATATCGGGTCAGAGGAACTCAAAGGTAATAATTTAATTCAAGAAACACATGAATTAATGAAAAGTGATAAAAAAATAAATTATCAGGGTTTTGTTGAAGCAGATAAGATAACCTCCACAAATAATCATGTTATTGTAACTGATGGATTTTCCGGAAATATTGCACTAAAAACAGCTGAAGGTGTTTCTAAATTTATAACTAATTCTCTAAAAAAAAATCTGACTTCCTCCTCATACTCAAAATTCTTGTCTTTGTTACTAAAAAAAAATTTTAATAATTTTAAAAATTCAATTGATCCAAGAAATTATAATGGAGGAATGTTAATCGGAGTGAATGGTATAGTTATAAAAAGTCATGGTAATGCTGACTCTCATGCATTTGCAAACGCGATAGAGTTTGGTGTTAAATGTATTGATGCAGATCTACTTAACGAGATTAAAAAAAATGTCTCAAAATAAATTAACTAGAGAAATAATAGCTAAAAAAATATCTATTGAGTTTGGTATTGCTTATACTACGGTATACAAAAAAATTGATAAAATTTTAGAAATTTGGAGCAATGAGATGATCGACTCGAATATTTCTATAAATTATATTGGTTCTTTTAAAATTAACAAAAAAAATGAAAGAATTGGTAGAAATCCAAAAACAAAAGAAGAATATTTAATAAAATTAAGAAAAGTTATAAGTTTTAAAAAATCAAATAAACTAGTCTTATGAAAAAGATTTTCTTTAGTATAGATGAAGTATCTCAGATCTTAGGTGAGCAAAAACATACAATAAGATTTTGGGAAACAAAAATTTCTAAATTAAAAGTTATTAGAACTCAATCAGGACATAGATTGTACGATTATGAGAACTTGCTCCTTCTAAAAAAAATAAAAAATTTACTTAATGTCCAAAAATTGACAATAAACGGAGTCAATGATCATTTATCAAAATCAAAACTTAAAACAAAATTATATAATGACAACATTTTTACAGATTTGAAAGAGTTATTGGGGCTTCTTAAAAAGTCATGATAATTAAGGGTTAACTCAGTCAGATATAAAACACATCTTGGAGTTATTTAGTTACTTTTTTTATGTCAAGCAAAAAAGGCCATATTTAAATATAGTAATAATGTTAAAAATCCATTTTATCACAGTATATATTGAAAATTCTATCTATAATCCTTGATTTTTTAATGATTTTACTTATATTCCCCATATCGTGAAAACAACTACTCTGAAAAAATCTGAGTTTCAAAAAGAATGGCATCTGTTAGATGCTACTAATATTTCTGTTGGGAGACTTGCTTCTAGAGTTAGCTTAATACTCAAAGGTAAAAATAAACCTCAGTACTCTCCTAATTTACCAGTTGGTGATGGTGTGATTATTATTAATACTGATAAAGTAAAATTTTCAGGTAACAAAGCTACTGATAAAAAGTACTATAAACATACAGGTTATCCTGGTGGTATAAAAGAAATTACCCCAGAGAAGTTAAAAGAAAAAAATAAATCTGAGGATATAATAAAAAAAGCAATAAAAGGAATGCTTCCTAATTCTCCTCTATTTAGAGATCTTTTAAAAAATAACTTAAAAATATATAAAGATGATAATCATCCTCATGACTCTCAAAATCCAAAATTATTAGATTTTAAGTCAATGAACAGGAACAATGAGGTAAATGTCTAATCAGGTTTATAGTACAGGCAGACGTAAAGAGTCTATTGCAAGGGTATGGATATCTAACGGAACAGGAAATATTACAATTAACAAAAAAAAAATTGATGATTACTTTCCAGACAAAGCTCTAAGAATGATAATCAACCAACCTTTGGAAGTATCTAAAAAGTTAGACTCTGTAGATCTAAGAATTACGGTACTTGGAGGTGGTCTATCTGGTCAAGCTGGTGCAATCAAACACGGTATAAGTAGATCTTTAACAAAAATTGACCCTAACACTAAGGATATATTAAAAAAAAATGGTTTCTTAACAAGAGACTCCAGAACAGTAGAACGTAAAAAGTATGGTAGGCAAAAAGCTAGGCGAAGTTTTCAGTTCTCTAAAAGATAATTTCTTATTCATTTTTTCTGTCATTTTATTATCAATAACTACTATTTCCTGTGAAAGATCTTTTCAGAACTTTGATCAAAATTTACTTGAAAAGAAAAAAGAATTAGAGGAATTTAATGAAAAGAGTAGTATTAGAAAAGAACAAATTTTAAAATCTCAAAATGAAAAAAATTAGAATAGCAATTTTAGGGTTAGGTGTCGTTGGCTCTCATGTAGTCAAGCTACTAGAAAAAAATTTATATATTTTAGATAATAAGAAATTTGAAATAGTAGCTATGGGTGCAAAAAACAAAAAAAAGAAAAGAATATTTAATATTAGTAAATACAAATGGATTAATGATTTTAAAGGTTTAAATCAAATTAAACCTGACCTAATTATTGAAACTATTGGAGGTACTGGAAAATATATAAATGATCTCTATAAATTTTGTTTAAAAAATAAAATATCTCTCATTACTGCAAATAAAGCACAACTAGCAGAAAAGTCTGATTTATTTTTTGAGGAATTTGATAAGAAAAATTTATTTTTAGGATTTGAAGCTGCCGTTTTGGGTGCTGTGCCAGTAGTGCAAATAACAGAACAAAGTATTTACCCCTCAAAAATTAATGCTATTTATGGAATTTTTAACGGTACAACTAACTATATAATTTCAAAGATGTACGAAAATAAGATTAGCTTTAAAGAAACATTAGAACAGGCAATAAATAATGGATTTGCAGAACAGGACTCAAGTGCAGATTTGTCTGGCAGAGACGCTATGCATAAGCTTGTATTGCTCTCAAATATATCTTTTGGAAAAAAATTTAAATTTTCAGATATGCACTATGATGGAATAGAAAATATTAAACTTATTGATTTAGAACAGGGTCTTAACCTTGGTTATAAATTAAAACTTGTTTCCATAACAGAGAGGAATAAAGATAAATTTTTCTCATCTGTAGCACCTTGTTTCGTTCCAGATTCTAGCTTGATAGCAAAAACTAATTTTGAAGAGAATGTAATTACTTTTGAGGGAGAAAATTTTTTAAAGACTAGCTTAGTTGGAAAAGGTGCAGGTGGATATCCAACTGCTACTTCTATTATTTCTGATATCAAAAGATTTATTAATTATTCTCATCACAAAGGCATTTTTATAAAAAAATATTCACAAATGATGACTGCTAGGTTTGTTAGTCAATCTCAAAGAATTAGACCCTACTATTTAAGAATGTCTGTACTTAATAAAGTAGGTGTTCTTAAATCGATAGCACAATTATTTTCACAAAAATCAATTTCTATAAAATCTATAATTCAATTAAATACTTCAAATGAGAAAGTCGTTCCTATTATTATAATATCTGATCCAGTTGGTTTAAAAAATATCACTCAAGTAGTTGATAATTTAAAGAAAACTAATTTTCTTAAAAATGAAATTTCTGTAATTAGAATAGAGGAAAATATTGGATAGAAACCTTGCTATTGAGTTGGTCAGGGTCTCTGAATTTGCAGCATTAGCTGCATCTAAACATATAGGAAGAGGAAATGAAAAGGCAGCTGATCAAGCTGCAGTTGATGCAATGCGAAAATGCCTAAACTCTCTTACAATATCAGGTACAGTTGTAATAGGTGAAGGTGAAAGAGATGAAGCTCCTATGTTATACATTGGTGAAAAAGTTGGTCAAGGTGGACCAAATGTTGATATAGCACTTGACCCTTTGGAGGGGACGACAATTACAGCAAAAGGCGGTGAAAATGCCATGGCAGTTATTGCGCTAGCACAAGAGGGGGGCTTTTTGAATGCTCCTGATGTATACATGAGAAAAATTTCAGCCAAGGTGGACAATGATAGCATTATATCTCTAAGCCAAGATCTAAAATCAAATATTAAGGAGCTAGCAAAATATAAAAAAATTAATACTGAAGATCTTGTAATATGTATTCTTGATCGTGAAAGACATCAAGATGATATTGAAACTATAAGATCTGCAGGGGCAAGAATTAAAATAATTGGTGATGGAGATGTTAGTGCAGTAATTTCCTCTGCTATAGATAATAGCAATATTGATATGTATTACGGTATAGGTGGCGCACCAGAGGGAGTATTAGCAGCTGCTGCCTTGCAATGTGTAGGTGGTTATTTAGAGGGCCAGCTTATATTTTACAATGATCAAGAAACAGAGAGAGCAAAAAAAACAGGTATAGATAATTTAGATAAGATTTATAAGCTTAATGATCTAGCTACTGGAGATGTAATGTTTTCAGCCACAGGCGTAACTGATGGAACTATGCTTCGAGGTATAAACATCAATAAAAAATTTGCAGAAACACACTCTATTGTGATGCGTTCTAAAACAGGAACTATCAGACAAATTGATGGAAAACACAACTTTGACATCAAGCAACTTGACTACTGAAAAGACCTTTAATGGTACGGTCTGGAGACCATCAAATTTAGATTTAAATGAAGATACAGCTTTTGAAGTTGCTCAAAAAAATAATATATCTATAAATTTATCGAAGTTATTAATTAATCGTAATATAAAAAAAATATCTCATTTTTTAAATTCAAAGTTAAAAGAAAATATTTCTGTAAATGAAATCTTAAAACTATCTAATTTGAAAAAGACAATTACTTTTTTTGAAAAAATTAATAATGATAAGAAAATTTCTATTTTTTCAGATTATGATGTAGATGGAGCTTGTGCTGCTGCTATCTTTAAAAAATATCTTACTCAATTTGGCATTGAAGTGTTTGTTTATATTCCGAATAGATTGAATGAGGGATATGGATTAAGTACCACAGCCTGCAATAAATTACTAGAATTCAGCTCTAATATTTTAGTTTTAGATTGTGGGAGTAATAATATTGATGAGCAAAAATATATTCATAAACAAGGAGCAAATCTTCTTGTAATAGACCATCATGAATGTGAAAGTTACTTTAATGAAACTATTGTTATAAATCCTAAAACTTCAGAGGATAAGTCTAATCTTGATGATTTATGTGCTACAGCATTATCATTTTTAGTTCTAGTTTTTCTAAATCATCAAGAAACTTTTCAAAAAAAAGATATATTACAATATCTCGATCTTGTTTCATTAGCTACAATTTGTGATTTAGTCCCTCTAAATAATATAAATCGATCATTTGTTAAGCAAGGATTGAGGATAATTAATTCAGAAAATAAGAATAAAGGTATTCAAACTCTTATAAATCTAACAAATATTAAACAAAAAATATCAGAGTATCATCTTGGATATATTATTGGGCCTAGAATTAATGCAGGGGGAAGAATGGGGGAGTCTTTATTAGCCTATAACCTCTTATCATCTGAAAATATACACCAAGCTATTCAAGTTGCACAAATTATAGAGTCTCACAATCAAAATAGGCAAAAAATTCAAACTAAAATCATAAAAGAGATAGATTTAGATCATAATAATAACGTTAATATAAATTTTTTTTATGATGAAAAATGGCATATCGGTGTAGTGGGGATTATAGCTGGAAGGCTTATGCGTATAAATAATCGCCCATCATTTGTCATGACCCAGTCTAATGACTTAGTTGTTGGTTCTGGTAGATCTCAAGGTGAAAAAAATATTGGACTACTAATGATGCAAGCCACACAAAAAGGTATTCTAGTAAAAGGAGGCGGTCATCACAAAGCTTGTGGATTTACATTAAAAAAAGAAAATGTTGATACTTTTAAAAGTTTTTTAATTGATCAGACAAAGGATATAGAAATTTTAAACGAAAAGTCCTATGACTCTTTAATTGATGTGAATCTGATCAATGACAACCTTTTAAAAGACCTAGAATATTTAAGCCCCTTTGGTCAACAAAATGCAGAGCCAATATTTAAAATAGAAAATGCTAAAATTGATATTTTGAAAATCTTTAAAGATAAGCATGCAAAATTAAAGGTATCTGATAACCTTGGCTTTTCATGTGAGGGAATGTTTTTTGATGTTTCATTAACAGAACTTAAAAATTATTTAGCAAACCGATCTAAATTTAATTGCTATTTTAAGGTTAAAAAAGATCCGTATAGCGATAAAACTATAATACATCTTGAAGATATTCATTGATTGATTTTTTATTAAATCTAGCTATTTTGTTTGTTTTAAAGACCGATGTCTCCTTCGTCTAGCGGTTAGGACATCACCCTTTCACGGTGAAGACACGGGTTCGATTCCCGTAGGAGATGCCAAAATATTGACTTTTATTTCACTTAGTGAAATTGCTAAAATAATCTTTGTAAAGCAACCATGAAGTCATTATTTGAATAGAAAGGATATAGACTAAATTATGCCAGGTAAAATTTCACTTTTCGTTCCAGGACCAACTAATATGCCTGATAGAGTAAGACAGGCAATGGATATTTCAAATGAGGACCATCGTGCACCAGGAATGGATAAATTTTGGCATCCACTAATAAATGATTTAAAAAAAGTTTTTGAAACAACCTCAGGCCAACCAATTATATTCCCAGGTACGGGCTCTAGTGGATGGGAAGCAGCACTTACTAATTTATTAAGTAACGGAGATAAAGTTTTATCTGGAAGATTTGGACATTTTTCTCACCTTTGGATTGAAATGTGTAAAAAACTTCACATTGATGTTGAAGTAGTGGATTGCGAATGGGGCTCAGGTACACCTCATGAAGAATTTGAAAAGATTTTATCAGCTGATAAAGAACATAAAATAAAAGCTGTACTTGTTACTCAAAACGAAACATCTACTGGTGTAACAAATGATGTTAAAGCCACAAGAGAGCTTTTAAACAATCTTAACCATCCAGCTTTATTATTCGTCGATGGGGTAAGCTCTATAGGTTCAATTAAATTTGAAATGGACTCATGGGGAGTCGATGTTGCAGTCTCTGGATCTCAAAAAGGTTTTATGTTACCTGCAGGTCTTGCTATTTCCTGCGTTAGTCAGAAGGCACTTGAAATTACTAAAATTGCAAATTTACCAAGAGCCTATTACGATTATCAAGATATGTTAAAAATTAATGAAACAGGTTACTGGCCTTATACTAACCCAATGCCACTATTAAGAGGTCTTCGAGAGGCTCTTGATATGATGATGGAGGAGGGACTTGATAACATTTATGCACGTCATAAGTTTTTAGCTGAAGCAGTTCAAAAAGCTTCTGGTGCTTGGGGACTTAAACTTTGCGCAAAAGATCCATCTTTATATTCTAATACTGTTACAGCTATCATGGTTCCAGAGGGTATTGACTCCACAGATGTTGTTAAAACAGCTTATAATAAATATCACACCTCCTTTGGCGGTGGATTGAATAAAGTTGCTGGAAAGTTATTTAGAATTGGTCACCTCGGTGATTTAAATAGCACTATGATACTTGGAGCAATATCAACAGCCGAATTAGCAATGTATGATGTGGGAATAAAGTTTGAACTTGGAAGTGGCGTTTCCGCAGCAATCAAACATTTAAAAGTTTAGATGAAAATTTGTATTTATGGTGCTGGTGCAATAGGTGGTTACCTTGGAGCTAAATTAACTGAAATAGGTGCAGATGTAACATTGATTGCAAGGGGCCCTCACTACGAAGCTATAAGACAAGATGGATTAAAACTAAGAAAAGATGGTAAAGAACTTGTAGTTTACCCCAAATGTGTTAACGCAGCGGAGAAAGCAGGAAAGCAAGATTATATATTTGTTACACTAAAAGCACACTCTGTGCCAGGTTGTCTTGATGCTTTTGAAGTACTTATGAAAGAAGATACGTCATTTGTCTGGGGCGTAAATGGAATTCCGTGGTGGTATTTTTATAACCACAGTAACCCTGATTTTAAAGATAAAAAAATTACCTCAGTTGATCCAGATGGTACTCAATGGTCTCGAATAGGTCCTGAAAAAATTATTGGTTGTATTGTCAATCCAGCATCAGAGGTTATCAAACCCGGTGTTATTCAACACCTAGAGGGTGACAAGTTTCAATTAGGAGAAATTAATGGCGAGGAAACAGATAGAATTAAAAATCTTTCTGAAACATTAGAAAAAGCTGGCTTTCAAGCACCAGTAAGACCAAATATTAAGGGTGATATATGGCTAAAACTTTTTGGTAACTTGTCTCTTAACCCCATCAGTGCACTCACTACATCTACACTTGTCAAAATTTGTAGCAACCATGAAGTTAGGGATGTTGTAAAAAATATGATGAATGAAGCACATTCCATTTCTCAAAGCTTGGGAATTAATAAACCTTTTGATGTAGATAGAAGAATTGAAGCTGCAAAAGCAGTAGGTGAACATAAAACATCAATGCTTCAAGATTTAGAACGTGATAGGCCAATGGAAATTGATGCTTTAATTTCCTCAGTTCAAGAACTTGGAAGAATTACAAATATTCCAACACCAACAATTGATACAGTGCTAGCTTTAACAAAACTCAGAGCAAAAGAAGCTAAATTATATTAATTAAGTGCCTCTTTAATAGTTTCGCCTAATTTTGCTGGTGACTTGGAGATATGAACTCCTGCCTCCTCTAAAGCACTAAACTTTGACTCAGCAGTGCCTTTTCCTCCAGATATAATGGCGCCGGCATGACCCATTCTTTTTCCAGCAGGAGCGCTTGCACCAGCTATAAAAGATGCAACTGGTTTTTTAATTTCAGATTTTTTTATAAACTCTGCAGCCTCTTCTTCAGCAGTGCCACCAATTTCTCCTATCATAATAATACCCTCGGTTTCAGGATCTTTTAAAAAAAGATCAAGACAATCTATAAAGTTTGTTCCGTTAATTGGATCCCCACCAATACCAATACAAGTTGATTGTCCTAGACCTACCGCAGATGTTTGCGCTACTGCTTCATAAGTAAGAGTCCCAGATCTACTAACTATGCCTATTTTTCCTTTTTGATGTATATGGCCAGGCATGATTCCTATTTTACATTCATCTGGTGTAATTATTCCTGGACAGTTTGGACCAATTAAACGTGATTTTGATTTTTCTAATTTTCTTTTTACGTGCATCATATCAAGTACCGGGACACCCTCAGTTATACAAACAATTAACTCTATATCAGCATCAATAGCTTCAATAATTGCGCCTGCAGCAAAGGGAGGTGGAACATATATTACAGTTGCATTTGCTTCTGTATTGTCTTTAGCTTCCTTGACACTGTTGAATACTGGAAGACCTAAGTGTTCTTGACCACCTTTCTTTGGGGTCACGCCACCGACCATCAGTGTTCCATATTTAATTGCTTGTTCTGAGTGGAAAGTTCCTTGAGATCCTGTAAATCCTTGGCAAATAACTTTGGTATTTTTATCTATTAATACTGACATGATCTCTCCTTTAATTTAAAGCCTTAACTGCTTTTTGGGCTGCATCATCTAAATTATCAGCAGATATTATTGAGAGCCCAGATTTATTTAAAATTTCTTTTCCTAGGTCAACATTGGTTCCTTCTAATCTCACTACCAATGGAACATCTATAGACAGCTCTTTAGCGGCAGCTACAACACCTTCAGCAATGATGTCACATTTCATGATACCACCAAAAATATTTACCAAAATTGCTTTAACATTTGGATCCTGCAAAATAATAGAGAATGCTTTAGCTACTCTTTCTTTTGTAGCTCCACCTCCAACATCTAAGAAATTTGCAGGACTACCACCATGTAATTTAATAATGTCCATTGTGCCCATTGCTAATCCTGCTCCATTAACCATGCAACCAATTTGACCATCTAATTTTACATAGTTAAGTTCGTGTTTTGATGCTTCTATTTCAGCTGGATCTTCTTCAGTTTCATCTCTCATAGACACAACATCTTTATGTTTATAAAGTGCATTATCATCTATGGATACTTTTGCATCTAAAGCTAAAAAATTACCCTCGCCAGTTAAAACAAAGGGATTAACCTCAACTAGAGAAGCATCTGTTGATAAGAAGCTATTATATATTTTTTGAATTTGATCACAGAAGTCTGTTGATAGATTTTGATCTATTTCTAAGCCTTTAATTAATTTATCTAAACTATTTTGATCAATCACACTATCCCCGGGTATATTAACTGTAATGATTTTTTCAGGTTCCTTCTCTGCTACTTCTTCAATTTCCATGCCACCTTCGGTAGAAGCTATTATTGAAATTGAAGATGTAGCTCGATCTACAAGCATACTTAAGTAATATTCTTTTTTAACATCACAACCCTCCTCAATATAAAGGCGATTTACTTGTTTTCCGCTTGGACCGGTTTGTTTTGTTACCAGAGTTTTACCAAACATTTTTTTAGCGTTGTCTTTTGCCTCATCCTTGGAAAAACAAACTCTAACTCCACCTTTTTCATCACCACTATCTTTAAACTTACCAGCTCCTCTTCCACCAGCATGAATTTGAGATTTCACCACCATTACCGGTGTTTGGATAGAGTCTACAGCAGTATCTATTTCGTTATCATCCAATACGGGATATCCATTTAAAACTCTTACATTATTATTTTTTAATAAAATTTTAGCTTGGTATTCATGTAGATTCATGCCTGTTCTCCTTTTATGTCTAATACTATTTTTCCAATGTGATCGGAATTTTCCATGACTTCGTGTGCCTTATTTATTTCATGCATTTTAAAAGTTTCAAAAATTGTAGGTTTATATTTACCATCCTCTATCAAAGGCCATATTTCTTTTTGTACCTGATCAACAATAATTCCTTTTTCTAAAGGAGATCTAGATCTTAATGTTGAACCAGAAATTTTTAGTTGTTTGTTCATTATATGCAGTAGATTAGCTTCACCTTTAATTCCACCTAAGGCTGCGATGTATGTGAGTCTTCCTTTAAAATTTAAAATTTTTAAATTTTTCTTTAGATACTCTCCTCCTACCATGTCTAATATAACATCAACTTTTAATTTTTTCTCATTAAAATATTCTTCAAAATCTAAATCTTTATAATTAATAGCATCTGTAGCCCCTAATTCTAAACAGCTCTTACACTTTTGATTTGTACCTGCAGTTACGTAAAGATTATTTGTAAAATTTTTAAGAATTGAAATAGCTGTGGTACCAATACCACTACTTCCACCATGTATTAAGATGGTTTCATTATTTTGAAAGTTAGATAAATTGAAAATATTTTCATAAACAGTAAGCGTAGTTTCAGGTAAACCACCCGCCTCAAGAGAATTCAAATTGTTTGGTATAGGCATAACTTGTTTTTCATCAACATTCACAAATTCTGCATAACCACCTCCTGCTAGAATTGCACATACTTGGTCTCCTAAGCTAAACTTTTTTACTAACCTACCTAATTTTGAAACTTTACCAGAGCACTCGAGACCGATTATTTCACTTTCACCTTTTGGTGGAGAGTAGTGACCTTTTCTTTGAAGAATATCGGCTCTATTTATACCCGCATAATCAATTTCAATCTGTATTTGGCTATCAAGAGGATCATTTATTACTTTTTCATCTATAAAGAGATCGCCCTCATTATTATTGATAAATTTCAAAATTATTTCCTCTGGCATTTTGTATACATTATACAATTCTTAAAAACAATCTCTGTTATAAGGATAATTAAAAGATAATGTATACCAACAAGATTCAGCAAAAATTTCAAATTATGGAACACATAAAATTATTATTTTTCAATCCACTATAAATAGTCTATTCTACGTTCTAACCTATAGGAGGAAACAATATGTCAATAATTAAGAAATTAGCATTAGTAGTTGTTTCACTTTCACTTGTCGCTGTTAGCTCAGTGTCTTCTGCGAAGCCTTTTAGTCCGAAGAAGCCTGTTGAGCTTATTATACCAGCTGGTCAAGGTGGTGGAGCTGACGAAATCGCTAGATTAGTTCAAGGTGTTATCGAAAAGAACGATTACGCATCTAAGCCTGTGATTCCAATTAACAAATCTGGTGGATCAGGTGGTGAAGCTATGACTTATGTTAAGAAAAAAGCTGGTGATGAGCACACACTTATCATTACTCTTAACAACGTTCTTACTACACCCGTAAACCAACCAGAATTAGGCATTGATTTCTTTAATGACTTTACACCTTTAGCAAGACTTATCACTGATACTTTCCTAGTATGGATTGCAACAGAAGGTAAGAACACTGCCGGTGTAGAAACATTTGATGATTTCATTGATCTAGCAAAAGGTAACGGTCTTGTAATGGGTGGTACAGGAAGTATGTCTGAAGACGAATTACTTCTTGGTATGATGAGAGGTCAATTTGGATTTGACGCTAAGTATGTTCCATACAGCGGCGGTGGTGCTGTTGCTAAGGGACTAGTTGGTGGTGAGTCTGACTTCACATTAAACAACCCTTCAGAGCAAATGGGTTTCTACCAATCAGGTGACTCAAAAGCATTAGTCATGATGACTCCTGAGAGAAATCCTGCATTCCCTGAAGTACCATCTTCATATGAATTAGGTTATCCTGATCTTGAATATTACATGATGAGAGCATTTATGGCTCCAGCTGGTATTGATGCAGAAGTAGAGAAGTACTACACAGGTCTTCTTCACACTGTTTATCATGATGACGAGTTCCAAACTTTCAACATTGACGACGGAAAGTTAATGAGTTGGTTAGAAGGTTTTGGTCTTAAAGACTTCTTAGCAATTGAATATGAGAAGCACGGCGAGATCATTAAGAACTTTAACTAATATTTAAGTTACGAGTGATATGAGCATAACAAATAAAATAACCGTCAAAAGAGCAGAAATTGCAGTTGCTGTTATTTTAGCGTTATGCTCAATCGCTCTAATGATTAAAAGTGCAGAGAATAGGATTACATGGAATGCAGAAGAAAACATGGGCGCTGGATTTCTTCCCTTTTATCTATCTCTTGGCATGCTCATATGTACTATTCTTACCATAATAAAATTTGTTTTAAAAAGATCACCACAATCTAAAGATGACAATCCTTTTATTGATGCTGTGGCTTTTAAATTTATTGCTGTGACTATTATCTCATTAGTTGTCTTAGTTTTAGCTATTGGTTATCTTGGAATTTACTTTTCACTTATTTTCTTTTTGGCATTTTACCTGAGATATTTTAGTGAAAAAAGTATCGCATTTATAACCATATTCGCAATTACAACACCTATATTAACTTTTTTATTTTTTGAGTGGATGTTGAAAATACCTTTACCTCAAGGAATATCTGAGCCCTTATTTTATCCAGTATACGACTTTATGTATGGTGGATTTTCATTTGCTGTGAAAATGATTTTTATTATTTTAACAGTTGTTTTACCAACTGCTTTAGTTTTTTTGACAACTAGATTTATTAAATAATTTTTGAAAGAGATTAATTAGAATATATGGAAACTGTTGGATTTCTACTAGACGGAATTTTTACATCGCTTCAATGGTTTAATTTAGTACTACTAATATTTGGATGCTTAATAGGCCTGTTTGTTGGAGCAATGCCAGGTCTTGGTTCAGTTAATGGTGTTGCAATCCTAATTCCTATTACATTCATTATACCACCCACTGCAGCAATAATTTTTCTTGCTGCTGTATATTATGGTGCAATGTATGGAGGTGCCATTAGCTCTGTTATGCTTGGTATTCCCGGAGCCTCTACTGCAGTCGCAACAGTATTTGATGGAAGACCTCTTGCGGTCAAAGGAGAAGCTATGACTGCATTAACTGCAGCTGCAGTTGGTTCATTTGTTGGTGGCACTGTTTCTGTTATTCTATTTACTTTATTTGCCCCACCTCTTGCTGAGGTTGCTCTAAGGTTTAATGCCCCAGAAACATTTGCATTAATGGTTATGGCATTTGCAACTTTTGTGGGTTTAGGTGGAGACGATGTTCCAAAAACTATTTTTTCTATTTTAATCGGACTAGCGTTATCAACTATTGGTTTGGATTTAATCACTGGAAAACCAAGATTAATATTCTTTAATATACCTGGTTTCCTTCATGGAATTAATTTCCTAGTTCTAGCCATAGGTATATATGGAATAGGTGAAATGCTTTGGACTCTTGAGGAAACAAAAGGCAAAGTTCAAATGTCAAAATTATCTGTCAACATGAAAGAGGTTGGAAGAGCGTTTGGCGCACTTAAGAAAACTATCATGGCAATGAACATAGGCTCTTTCCTAGGCTTCTTTGTTGGAATTTTACCTGCAGCAGGTGCAACACCTGCTTCACTCATGTCATATGGTATAACAAAACAATTATCAAAAAACTCCAAAGAATTTGGAGAGGGTGTTCCAGCAGGTGTTGTAGCACCAGAGTGTGCAAACAATTCAGCAAGTACAGGAAGTATGCTACCTATGTTAACACTTGGGATACCTGGATCTCCTACGACAGCTATTTTACTGGGAGGTATGATCCTTTGGGGACTTACACCAGGTCCGCTTTTGTTTACACAAGAGCCTGAATTTGTATGGGGTTTGATCGGAAGTCTTTACATAGCAAATTTCTTTACTCTTGTTCTAAATATTGCACTAATACCTGCCTTTTTAATGGTCTTAAGAATACCTTTTGCCATCTTAGCACCAGTTATTTTTGTTCTTTGCGTAACAGGAGGTTATGCACCCACCCAAAGTTTGCACGATGTGTGGTTGATGTTACTATTCGGAATTGCAGGATATATCTTAAGAAAATTAGATTATCCAGTCGCACCTGCAGTTTTGTCAATTGTTCTTGGTCCTTTGGCTGAAAAAGCTTTAAGACAATCTTTGATTTTATCTGATGGTAGTATGGGGATATTTTTTGATATTTCAGAAAAACCTATTGCGGCTGTGATTATGTATATTGCAATAGTCCTTTTAATAATGCCTGCGTTTGGTCCTCTTTATAGAAGATTTTATAAAAAAAAACAAACAGCATAAATGATTCAAAAGATAGGAGCTGTAAACCTTAAAGGTAAAGTATATGAGTCTTTGAAAAAATATATTTTATCTTTGAATATATATTTAAAAGAAAGTGATTTCCATTTAGATGAAAGACAGTTGTCTGAAAAGTTAGGTGTAAGTCGAACACCCATTAGAGAGGCTGTTGCCAAATTAGAACAAGAGGGCATTGTAAAAACTGTTCCTAGAAGAGGTGTGTTTGTGCATAGAAAATCAAAAAATGATTTGATTGATATCGTAACTGTTTGGGCAGGATTAGAGGGTTATGCAGCACATTTAATTATTCAAAATTCAAAAAAAGAAGAAATCGAAAGCTTAAACAAATTTTGTCATTATTCTAAAGAAAATGTTTTATCTGAGCTAGATAACTACTCAAATGATAATATAAAATTTCACAATCAGATTATGAAACTAACTAAAGTTAAATTAATGGGAGAAATTTTGGAATCTCAATTAATCCATCTACAATACCTAAGAAAAAAGTTTATAATCGAGTCAAATAGGGCTGTCAAATCAATTGACGAACACAATGATATTGTTAGATCTCTTGTCGCAGGACAGGCATCAAAAGCAGAAAAACTTCTTAAAAATCACGCACTTACATTAGTGGATAAGATTCGAGAAAGCATTAATTCATAAGGCAAAATTCTTTGCAACACCCAATAATCTGGTATACATTATACCACCAGAGAGAGGTTAATTATGTCTACAGGATCAAACGAACAAATGATAACTGGCGGAGAGCTGGTTGCTAAAGCCCTTAAAGCGGAGGGAGTTGAAGTAATTTATACTTTATGTGGAGGACACATTATTGACATTTATAATGGATGTTTAAACGAAGGAATTAAAATCATTGACGTCCGTCACGAAGAAGTTGCCTCTCATGCCGCTGACGGATATGCACGAATGACTGGTAAACCAGGTTGTGCTGTTGTAACTGCTGGTCCAGGCACTACTCATGCATTAACAGGGGTTGCAAACGCTTTTAGAGCTGAAATTCCAATGCTTTTAATTGGTGGTCAGAGCTCTCTTACTCAACATAAAATGGGATCTTTGCAAGATTTGCCTCACGTAGACATGATGCAACCAATTACAAAATTCGCTGCTACAGTAATGTCGACTGAGAGATGCGCAGACATGGTCTCAATGGCTTTCAGAGAAACTAGAAATGGATCTTTTGGCCCATCTTTCTTAGAAATTCCAAGAGACATCCTTGACTCATCTATTCCAATGAGTAAAGCTGTTTTACCACAAGCAGGCAAATATAGTGCTTCATCAAAAACATTAGCAGACCCAAAAGATGTTCAAAAAGCTGCTGATATAATTTCAAAAGCAGAGAGACCCTGTGTACTTTTAGGTCAACAAGTTTGGACTTGTCAGTCAACTGAAGAAGCAATTGAATTTGTTAAAAATATGAACATACCAGCTTATTTAAATGGTGCTGCCAGAGGTTCTATGAAACCAGGAGACCCACATCACTTTCATAGAACAAGAAGAAATGCCTTTACTAAATCAGATTGTATTATAATTGTTGGAACACCATTCGATTTCAGAATGGGTTATGGAAAAAGATTAAACCCAAATGCAACAGTAATTCAAATTGATATGGATTATAGAACTGTAGGAAAAAATAGAGATATCTCTCTAGGCTTAGTCGGTCATATTGGAACAACTCTAAAAGCTATTTCAGATGCAGGAACAAAGAAAGATAGATCAGATTGGTTTGGTGAACTTCGATCAGGTGAAGAGGCCGCATTAGAAAAGCTGATGCCTACTTTTACAACTGATAAATCTCCAATCAGCCCTTATAGAGTGGCATGGGAACTTAATCAGTTTTTGAATGATGACACAATATATATTGGTGATGGCGGGGATGTAGTTACTATCAGCGCTCAGGCTGTACAACCAAGAATGCCAGGTGCTTGGATGGACCCTGGACCTCTTGGAACATTAGGAGTTGGAGTGCCTTACGCTCTTGCTGCTAAATTAGCCGCTCCAGAAAAAGAAATTCTTTTGTACTGTGGCGATGGTGCATTTTCTATGACTGGTATGGATTTTGAGGCATTTGTTCGTCACAAAGCTCCTGTTTTAACTGTTATAGGAAATAACTCTGCTCAAAATCAGATTAGATTTGGACAAATTATGAAGTACGGAGAAGATAAAGGTAATGTTGGAAATATCCTTGGCGATGTTAACTTTGATGAATTTGCAAAAATCTTTGGTGGTCATGGCGAAGCTGTCAGAGAAGCAAAAGAAATTCAACCAGCCCTTAAACGAGCAAGAGAAGCTGTAAAGTCAGGTATCCCTGCTATTGTTAATATTTGGGTTGATAAAGAAGAATTTGCACCTGGTACTAAAAACCAGACTATGTACAAATAAATCTTAGGAGGAAATCATGGAAGCTTTAAAGGGAGTCAAAATATTAGATATGACTCACGTTCAATCTGGTCCAACTTGTACACAATTATTAGCTTGGTTTGGTGCAGATGTAGTCAAAGTAGAAAGACCAGGAGTAGGAGATGCTACTAGGGGTCAATTAAGAGATGTGCCTGATGCAGATAGCTTGTATTTTACAATGCTTAATTCTAATAAAAGAAGTATTACATTAAATCCAAAGAAGCCTGAAGGTTCAAAAATATTTACGAAACTAATAAAAGAATGTGATGTGATGGTCGAAAACTTTGCCCCAGGTGCTTTAGATAGAATGGGTTTTTCTTGGGAAAAAATTCAAGAAATAAATCCAAGAATGATCTATGCATCGGTTAAGGGCTTTGGTCCAGGAAAGTACGAAGATTGTAAAGTTTATGAGAATGTTGCTCAATGTGCAGGTGGATCAGCATCAACAACAGGCATGCTTGGTGAAGTCCCCCTAGTTACCGGCGCTCAAATAGGAGATAGTGGAACAGGATTGCACCTTGCATTAGGTATTGTTACCGCATTGTTTCACAGAGAAAAGTCAGGAAAAGGTCAAAGAGTGTCTGCTGCTATGCAAGACGGTGTTTTAAATCTTTGCAGAGTAAAACTTCGTGATCAACAAAGGCTCTCTAGAGGCCCTCTAAAAGAATACTCTCAATTTGGAGAAAATATTCCTTTTGATGACGCCACGCCTCGTGCAGGCAATGACTCTGGTGGAGGTCAACCAGGAAGAATTCTTAAATGTAAAGGCTGGGAGACCGATCCTAACGCCTATACTTACTTCATTACACAAGCTGCAGTTTGGGAAAAAGTATGTGATGTTATAGGAAAACCTGAATGGAAAGAAGATGAGAGTTACTCAACTCCTGCGCTTAGACTACCAAAACTTAATGAAATCTTTAATACCATCGAAGCTTGGACTATGACTAAGACAAAATTTGAGGTTATGGATATATGCAACCCTCTTGATATACCAGTTGGTCCAATCCTTTCATTAAAAGAGTTGGCTGAAGATCAAGGACTAAGAGATACCAATACTATAGTTGAGGTTGATCATCCTGAAAGAGGCAAGTATTTAACAGTTGGCAATCCTATTAAATTATCAGACTCTCCTGCAAAAGTTAAAAGATCCCCACTTCTTGGAGAACATACAGATGAGATACTGAAGGAATTCTGTCAAATGAGCGAAGATGAAATTAAAGCTGTAAGAGAAGCCGGAGCAGTATAAGATACATTCAATTTTAAGGAGACATAATGAAGATAATTTTAATGGGACAACAAGCATTTGGAAAAAGTGCTTTAGAAAAATTTCATACAGAAACAGAGCACGAAGTTGTAGCAGTATATTGTGCACCCGATAAAGAAGGTAAGCCAGTTGACCCTGTAAAGGAATACGCCCAAAGTGTAAGTCTTCCAGTATTCCAACCATCAAATTTTAAAGATCAAGAGGTATTAGACCAAATAAGGTCTCATGGAGCAGATTTATGTGTAATGGCATATGTTATTATTTTCGTTCCTGAAGGAGCAAGAGATATTCCTACTCATGGATCAATATGTTTTCACCCTTCATTACTTCCATTACATAGAGGTCCAAGTTCTATTAACTGGCCGATTATTGGCGGATCAACCAAAACAGGTCTTTCAATCTTTTATCCTAACGATGGATTAGATGAAGGTGAGATATTACTTCAAAAAGAAGTCGACATAGCACCTGATGACACTTTGGGTGATGTTTATTTCAAAAAAATATTTCCATTGGGTCTCGATGCTTGCGTAGAAGCAGCAAATCTAATTGAGTCAGGAAATGCTCCAAAAACACCCCAAGACGACTCTAAAGCTACATATGAATCTTGGTGTAAAAAAAGTGATGCACGAATTGATTGGAAAAAGCCTGGAAATGAAATTTATAACTTAATAAGAGGCTGCAACCCTCAACCCGGTGCATGGGCTGAATTTATGGGAGACGAGTATACATTCTTCGATAGTAAGTTTATTGATGAACAAAGCGCGGAGCATTTCCCAGGTCAAATAATATCAATTAATGCTGAGAATGTTAGAATAGCTGTAAAAGGTGGATTTATTGAAGTATCAAGGTTTAAATCTGATCAAGGTAAATTATTTGTAAAAGACATGAACACTGCAGTATTTACAGAGGGTGATTTATTCTCATAATAGCTTTTAGTGGCTAAACCTAATAAAGATTCACTTAAGACCTTATCGTTTATAACTTATTTCATAATACTTTTTGTATTTTGGTTTATTTTATCAGGTTACTTAAAAACTCTTTTACTTTTCTTTGGCGTTATTAGCGTTCTTTTTGTTTTTTGGATGTCCTACAGGGCTAAAGCACTTGAGGAAGACTCTCTTCCTTTAAAAATCATACTCAGACTACCATTTTATTGGATTTGGCTATTTAAAGAAATTTTTAAATCTGGAATAACAACAACAGCTTTAATTTGGAATGGTAAATACTCTCCTCAACTCATAACGGTTAAAGCATCTCAGAAGAATAGAACAGGTATTGCAAACTATGCAAATGCTATAACACTTACACCTGGAACAGTAACAATAGAAGTAGATAAAAAAACATTTCTTGTTCATGCATTAAGTAAGAAATTATCTGATGACTTGCAGACAGATGATATGAATAAAGTAATTACGGATTTAGATAAATGATCTTTTTTGCAACATTAACTGTTTTGGGGGCATCTGTAGCGTTATGCTTAGTTCGAGCAATCAAAGGACCAACTCCTTTTGATAGGATATTGTCTATATCAAGCATTGGGACTATTATAGCGATAGGCATTAGTGTTCATGGTTTTGCATTTGATAGGCCTGACTTTGTCGATATTTCTTTGATGTACATACTTTTGAATTTTTTAGGCACTATAGCAATACTTAGGTATTACAAAATCAAAAGAAAAAAAAGTAATGTCTTATAATTATATTGAATTGATTACTCTTATCTTATTGGCAATAGGATGCTTCTTCATTTTATCTGGGAGTTTAGGCTTAATAAAGTTACCCGATGTCTTTAGTCGAATTCATGCTGCCGGCCTAATTGATACACTAGGATCAGGTTTTATAGTCTTAGCTTTAATAATTTATTCAGGTTTTGGGCTATTAAGTCTTAAACTATTATTGATTCCTATATTTTTAATATTCACTAGCCCTGTAACAAGCCATGCTATAGCTTTATTTGCTCATGAGTCAGGGCATAAGCCAAAAGGAAAAAATAAAAAATGAATTTTTTGTTAATTAATTTTTTCTTAATTTCCCTATTGCTGGTAACAACCTTTTTTATTTTTAAAACTACATCATTAATAAGTGTGGTAGCTCTTACTGGAGCATTTACTTTGCTGTGTTCTGCTATTTACGTAAACTTAGATGCAGTTGATGTCGCATTTACAGAAGCGGCTGTGGGGTCTGGTATATCAACTATTTTAATGGTAATGGCTGCAGCAAAATTGCCTGAGGGAAAAAAAAATAAATTAATAAATTTATTTCCAAGTATTATCCTCGCAGTATCGATATCACTTATATTGATTATAATAATTGCTAATCTCCCATTATTGGGAGATCCAAATGCTCCAATCCATCTTCATGTGGTTCCAGAGTACCTTAAGGAAAGTAAAGACTTTTTTCACATACCAAATGTTGTAACTAATATTTTAGCTAGCTATAGGGGTTTTGATACTCTTGGAGAAACAATCGTAATATTTACTGCTGGCTTAGGTGTAATAGCCTTGTTAACTAGTAACACCCTTAATCGTAAGACAAACTTTAAAAAAAATAATAAAAAAAAATGAGAGATAAAATTTCATCTAGTCCAGTTTTAAGTGTTGTGAGCAAAATTCTTTTTGCTCCAATTATTATATTTGGACTTTATGTGCAGTTTCATGGTGACTATGGACCAGGAGGAGGATTTCAGGCAGGAGTAATAGTGGCGGCTGCTTTTATTTTATATTCAATGATATTTGGGCTTTCAAAAGGTGAAACTTTAGTACCGATAATGATTAATCGATATTTAATGTGCGTTGGTGTTTTGTTATATGCAGGCGTTGGAATAGTTTCAATACTTCTTGATGGTATGTACTTAGATTATAATGTTCTGTCATCAGATCCTTCAACTGGTCAACATATAGGCATTATACTAGTTGAACTGGGAGTAGGCATTACTGTTGCAACAGTAATGATAGCCTTATATCACTCCTTTGCCTCTTTTGGGGAGAATAATGATTAACTTTATTTATTTTTGGAACCATTTCGCCTTTATATTGCTGATGGTTGGTGGTTTATTTATAATTATCACGAGTCAAAACTATTTAAAAAAGGTAATTGGTTTAGCAATTTTTCAAACTGCAGTTTTTGTATTTTTTGTATCGCTCGCAAAAGTTTTAGACGGAACAGCTCCTATTTTAACAAAAATGGCAAATGTTTATTCAAATCCATTACCACACGTTTTAATACTGACTGCTATTGTGGTTGGCGTTGCAACTTCAGCACTAGGATTAGCGTTAGTCCTACAGATCTACAGGAACTACGAAACAATCGAAGAAAAAGAAATACAGTCTTTGGAGTTAAAGTCAGATAAATAAATGTTTAATATATTTTTAGACGATGCTGCTGCATTGGTGGTGGTATTACCACTACTTATTTCAGCAATTATTGCATTCATGCCATCAAAAATATGGCCCTGGATCATCTCACTTGTCACTTTAGTTTTACATTTGGTTCTATCTTTACACCTTCTAAAAGAAATTTCTATTTCAGGTTTGATAGTATATGAGTTTGGAAATTGGGAACCTCCATGGGGGATCTCTTTCAAAATAGATGGAGTCAACATTGGGCTTCAATTGTTGTTTTCAATTTTTGTTTTGATTTCAACATTCTATTCTAGAAAAATATTTTTAAGTGAAATTGACTCTGGGGATTCCGGTAAAGCTTACTCTTTGTGGTTATTGGCAATTGGAAGTTTAAACGGGATTATTTTAACAAACGATATTTTTAATTTATTTGTCTTTTTAGAAATATCTGCCTTAGCTTCTATTTCCTTAATCGCATTGGGTGCAGGTCAAAATAGAAAAGCGTTATTAGCGGCATTTAATTATTTAATTATCGGAGCTATCGGTGCCACATTTTATGTAATTGGAGTTGGTTTTGCCTATGCAATGACAGGAACGTTAAATATGAATGATCTCGTCATTCAGCTGGCTCAATATTCTGATGGCCAGTTAGCTATCTTTGCCGGAATGTCATTTATGCTTATTGGACTTATGGTAAAAGCTGCAATTTTTCCTGTCCATATTTGGTTACCCCCTGCATATAGTTACGCTCCCTCAGCTGTTTCAACTCTTTTGGCTGCATTAGCTACAAAAACAATTCTTTATTTTTTTGTGAGACTTTTGTACGAGGTATTCATAATATATCCAAGTTACTTAAGCTTATTTTTAGATTTTGTTTTATATCCTTTATCTTTACTAGCTATATTTATCGGAACTTTGATAGCTATATATCAAGATGATATAAAAAAACTTTTGGCATTTTCATCAATTGCTCAGATAGGTTACATAACTCTGGCTTTTAGTCTTAAAGACCATAGTGGTATTACTTCAGGTTTTATTCATATATTTAACCATGCTTTAATTAAAGGAGGTTTGTTTATGGCTGTTGGTTATTTTGCTATTCTTCAAAAGGATAGGGTAACCCTTACTAGTTTAAAAGGTTTTGGCTACAAATACCCAATAACTTCATTTGCTTTATTAATTTGTGGACTATCTTTAATTGGATTGCCTTTAACTAATGGCTTTATTTCAAAATTGTATTTATTTCAAGCTCTGTACACAAACCAGATGTATTTTTCAATCGCTTTGGTAGCAGTAAGTTCAGCATTAGCTGTTGCATACTTTTGGAAAATAGTGGAACAAATGTGGTTTTCTGAAATTAAATTGAAAACAGAAAAAGAGGATGCTTATATTTATTTACCAATATGGATAATTACATTCTCTATCATTGTTTTTGGAATATATTCATCACCAATAATAGAATTTTCTAACTTGTCTGCAGACTATCTAATATCAGGTTATCAAAATTGAGTAATTCTTTTTTAATCATACTGGGTATTATTACCCCATTATTCGCAGCATTATTTTCTTATGTCTGTAGATATAATAATAATTTAAGAGACTCTTTTGGTATAATAGGTGGTCTAGTAACCTTTTTAGTTAGTTTAAAAATTTTTCATGGAATACAAAATAACGAAATATTTCAAATAACCTTTTTTAAACTTTTTGATGGAGTTGATTTTACTTTTAAAGTTACCGCTCTTGGATCTATTTTTAGTTTAGTAGCCTCATCTCTTTGGATACTGGCTTCAATTTATACTATCGGTTATATGAGAGGAGCTGGTGAAAAAAATCAAACAAGATTTGTAATTTTTTATTCAATTGCAATACATGCTGCACTGGCAATAGCTTGGTCTGGAAATCTTCTAGTCTTATTTATTTTTTATGAAATATTAACATTTTCAACTTTTCCTTTAGTTGGACATAAACAAAATGCTGAGTCACAATCTGCAGGACGACTTTATTTATCAATTTTAGTCGGCACTTCTTTAATATTTTTCTTACCGGCTATATTTTGGATTTGGCTTGAAACAGGGACTCTGGATTTTCAAGATGGAGGAATATTAATAAATCAGTTTCCAGCAGAGTACCTTTCTCTTCTAATAGCCATGCTTGTATTTGGAATTGGTAAAGCAGCGATTATGCCAATTCATCGATGGTTACCGGCAGCAATGGTGGCACCAACTCCAGTTTCCGCTCTACTTCATGCAGTAGCAGTTGTAAAAGCTGGTGTTTTTAGCTTTCTTGTAGTTATTGTTTATATAGTAGGTCCTGAATTCTTGCTTCAAACAAAAAGCTCAGATTGGTTAGTTTGGTTAGCATGTTTTACAATTATGGCATCCAGTATCATTGCAATTACAAAAGATGATTTAAAAGCTAGATTAGCTTATTCTACTATTAGTCAACTTTCTTATATAATTCTTGGAGCTGCTTTGGCTTCATCACTAGCGTTAAAAGGAGCTTCCTTTCATATAATTACTCACGCTCTGGGTAAGATAACTTTGTTTTTTTGTGCTGGTGCTATTTATGTAACAGCCCACATTAAAAAAGTAAGTGAACTAAAAGGTATGGGTTTTAAATTACCATTGATATTTTTTGCTTACACTTTAGGAGCTCTATCAATTATCGGGGTCCCTCCATTTATAGGTTCATGGAGCAAATTTTATTTAATAATGGGTTCTATTGAGAGAGAATTTATTGTTGTTGCTATAATTTTAGGCATATCCTCACTTTTGAATATTTATTATTTATTACAACCAGTAGTAATAGGATTTACTCAAACTTCTAGAAGAGAAGTAAAATTAACTAAAGCTCCTTTAACTGTTTGGCCACCAGTAATTACCGGATTGAGCTGTTTAATATTCTTTTTTTATGCAAACTATTTCTTAAATAATGTAAGTGGAGTAATAGTGATTTAAATGAAAAAGAATAATTTAACAAGTATGGGTAAAAGTTTTACAAAGTACATACTTATTATTGGGGTACTCTTAATTCTTTTAGATTTTACATTCCATAGACATGAATATTTTTCATTTGCCGAGATTTATGGTTTTCCAGCTTTTTTTGGATTTGTAAGCTTTGTTTTTATCGTTTTGTTAGGAAAGTGGTTAAGAAAATTCTTAATGAGAAAGGAGGACTATTATGATCAGTAACATTATCCCAGGCTTATTAATGATACTCACTTCATTCTTATTACCAACAATACCTCAATATTTTAGACAACCTGCAATGTTACTTTCGGTTGGTTTGTCAGCTTTATCATTATTCAATGGTTATGGAACTTTTTTAGAGTGGGACGTACTTGGATTAAATTTAATATTATATCAATCAGATAGCTTAACTTTTCCATTTTCTATTATTTTTCATATTGCAGCTGTTCTAGTTATTATCTTTAGCTGGCATAGTAAAAACTTAATGGAGCATATGGCGACAATCGCTTATGCTGGTTCAGCGATAGGTGCACTTCATGCTGGTGACTTCTTTAGTTTATTTATATGGTGGGAAGCCACGGCTCTAACTTCAGTTTTTATAGTATTTGCAGGAAATACTAAAGCAGCAAGAGACGCAGCCATGAGATATTTGATCATTCAAGTCTCCTCAGGTGTAATGCTTTTAATTGGAGCATGTTTGTTGTTGTATCAAACTGGAAATCACAATTTAACTGTTTTAGATCTGACTACAGATTTTGGAATTTTTATATTTATTGCTTTTGGAATAAAAGCTGCTTTTCCCTTTTTAAATGGCTGGTTACAAGACTCATATCCTGAGTCTTCTGTTACGGGTACAGTGGCGTTATCAGCATTTACAACAAAACTAGCTATTTATGCATTAGCCAGAACGTTCCCAGGCACAGACTCATTGATTTGGATTGGAGCTATTATGACTGCGTTCCCTGTCTTTTTTGCCGTAATTGAAAATGATTTAAGAAGAGTTTTATCTTTTAGTCTAAATAATCAATTAGGTTTTATGGTTGTTGGTATTGGTATCGGAACGGAGCTATCACTTAATGGAACAGTTGCTCATGCATTTGTTCATATTATATATAAGGCCTTACTTTTTATGAGCATGGGAGCTGTTTTATACAGAGCAGGAACCACAAAAGCTTCAGAATTAGGTGGTCTATATAAATACATGCCCTTTACTACAATCTTTTGCATCATAGGTGCCATGTCTATTTCCGCCTTTCCATTGTTTAGTGGTTTTGTAGCGAAGTCTTTAATCATGTCCTCTTTAGGAGGTATGGGTATGGTTTTAATTTATTTTGTATTATTTTTTGCATCTGCAGGTGTGTTAGAGCACTCGGGAATAAAGATACCTTATTTTGCATTTTTTGCGCATGAGAGAAAATCAAAAGTGAAAGAAGCACCCATTAATATGCTTATAGCGATGGGCATCGCAGCTTTTTTATGCATTGGAATTGGAGTTTTTCCTAAATACTTATATCAGATACTTCCATACACAGTTGAGTACCAACCATATACGATAGACCATGTTATAAGTCAGCTTCAACTTTTAGTTTTTGCTATTATTGCGTTTCTATTCCTCGTTAAATTTAAACTTTATCCCTCAGAGATTAAATCTACCGTATTAAACTCTGATTGGTTTTATAGAAAAATGCTCCCAGGTATAGGAAAACCACTATTTAAAAAAATAGGTCTGTTAACAGAATTTATTTATGAAAATTTAAGGTTTTTTTTCAGATTGATATTAAATAAATCTCATAAATTTAGTAATTCATCGTATATAAAAGTTACAACACCTAGTTTTGCAGCAACAATTCTCATATCAATATTATTTATAATGCTGCTAATTGTATTATTATAATTATTTTTTTATTTTTGAGGACTCAAGCTTGATAGCCTCTTGGATAAAGATTTGCCATATCCTCACTATAATTTCAGGATCAATTTTATTTCTTTTTGCCTTTGATTGAACAGATTTCAAAATATGAGTAATTCGTTCGTGGTCAATTATTTCATCTTTACTCTTTTTTAATTTAGTAACTTTATGAATTTCTTTAAATCTATCTCCAATTAATTCAATAATTTTATTATCAATATTATCAATATCTTTCCTTACTTTTTTAAGATCATCTATATTATTTTTTTTAGTCATTTTTGATTATTACTGTAAATTAAATTTATATGAATTTTAAAAATACTAAACATAAAGTTGCTGTATTCTGTGGTTCAATGTATGGATCAAATAAAAAATTTAAAGAATTAGCTGTTACAGTAACTAAATACTTGGCCCAAAATAATTATGATATTGTTTATGGAGGCGGGGATAATGGATTGATGGGCGTTGTAGCTAACACAGCTTTAAAATATAATTCTCATGTAACTGGTATTATCCCTTCTTTCCTTGATAAACGTGAAAAAATCCACTCTAAAATTAATAAAATTTATGTGACTAAAACAATGGAACAAAGAAAAAAAAAGTTTCTACAAATATCAGACAGCTTTATAGCCTTACCTGGAGGAGGAGGTACAATTGAGGAAATAAGCTTAGTTGTAAGTGCTCTTCAATTGGGAGTAATCAAGAACAAAAAATGTTTAATATTTAATTATGAAAATTATTGGAATGACATAATCAATCAATATAAAAAAGTTGTGAATGCTAAGTTTGCATACAAAAATTTTAAAGATTTATTTTTAGTGTGTAATAACCTTACTGAATTTAAAGAGATCTTTTAATTATGTTTCAAATAATTTAACCAATTTCTCAACTCTCTATTCCGGATATTATCATTTAATAAAGATTGACTATAGCTATTAACATTCGGTTTTTTGTAATCCTCGATTAAATTAGTAATTTGATTTTTAGTGAATATTTTTTCTTTGAGTAAAATACTCTTTCTAGCATTAAGAATTTTGCCAGTATATTTAAAATTAAATTCAGGATGATATTGGGTACCCCAAAAATTTTTAGTTACAAGAGACTGAATAGAAAAATGATTATCAGAGAGAATTTTTGAATTGTTTGGTTTTTGAGAAATATGGTCTACATGAGAGGCAAAAGCATCAAACACTGCTGGTTTATTAGTATACATTGGGTGTATCTTACCAAACTTGTTAATGCTAATATTATAGGCTATTCCGATCTCCCTTCCTTTGGGATTTTTTTTAACTGCTCCACTATTTGTAACTGTATAAAGTTGCATTCCCCAACAACTTCCAAACATATTTATCTTTAATTCTGACATTTTTTTCATTAAAGAAATTTGATTTTTAATTTCTCGAGTATTGTCATAAATATTAAGGCTAGAACCAGTCCATACTACTCCTCTAAATGACTTTATGAAGTTTTCTTCGTATATCTTATTTAAGTCCATTGATGGATAAATAAATGTAGTTTTTATATTTGGATTTATGCTTTTTAATTGATCTCTATAAAATTCACAGATTGGTTGTAATTTATATTTTGCTAGCTTACCCCATCCGTTTTTATCGTATCCATTAACTATTAGTAAATTCATTCATATTTAATATATTTAGATTATCTAGATGTCAGCATTTATCTACAAATCAATTTCTGTTCTGTTTTTTGTTCTAATGAGTGTGTGTATCAAAGCTACTGGAGATAATTTACCACTTTTTGAAGTAGTTTTTTTTAGAAGTTTTTTTGCTCTTATCCCACTGTTTTTAGTTATTTTTTATTTTAATTTAAAACTCACTTCTATAAATAACTACAAACTTCACTTTTTTAGAGGCTTAGTAGGCATCGCTGCCATGTCATTATTCTTTATATCCTTAAGGTATGTACCATTAATTGAAATGCAAACTATTAGCTACTCCTCAGTTTTTTTTATATCAATATTATCAATTTTTTTCCTAGGAGAAAAAATTGGTTATAGAAGAGTAATTGCAATTATTGTGGGTTTTATAGGTGTAGTTATTATTTTAAAACCAGATGTTAATTTATTTAGCAATTATTCTGTTTTACCTCTTTTAGCTAGCATTTTTCTATCAATGGCTGTCATAATTTTAAAAAAAATTCTATTAACCAATAATAATATATTGAGTGTTTGGACTTTTACACTTTTTGCCACTTTATTCAGTTTATTCTTTTTTAATGATGATTGGATTTGGCCTAATAATTTTGATTTGGTCCTTTTAATTGCATCCGGAATTTTAGGTTTTGTGGCACAGCTTTGTCTCTCCAAATCTTTTCAACTAGCAGATGCTTCTGTATTAGCACCTCTAGATTTTACATCTGTAATATGGGCTTTTTTAATTGGATATATTATCTTTGGAGAATTTCTTTCAAGAGAAGTATTGTTAGGGGGCCCATTAATATTATTATCTGTGGGATATATTTTTTATCGTGAGACAGTTCTTCGTAAAAAAATTGTTTTAGGCAGTAACAAACAATTCTAATTAAAGTTTAGACAGAGCATTTTTTTTTTGATACTAAAAATATATGGATTATCTACATACAATGGTTCGTGTCAGTGACATTGATCAGTCAATTGATTTTTATTGTAATAAATTAGGCTTGGTAGAATTTTCTAGAAAAGAAAGTGAGAAGGGACGTTTTACTTTAATTTTTCTTTGTGCTCCTGGCGATAAAAATACAGCAGAAAGTGAAAAAAAACCTCTTTTGGAATTAACATATAATTGGGACAAGGAAGAGTACCAAGGTGGTCGAAATTTTGGACATCTTGCTTTTAGAGTAGATAATATTTATCAAGTTTGTGAAAATCTTATTAAAAATAATGTAGTAATAAATAGACCTCCAAGGGATGGTTATATGGCGTTTATTAAATCACCAGACGGTATTTCCATTGAGTTACTTCAAAAGGGTGAGAGTCTTGAAATCAAAGAACCTTGGTCAAGTATGGAAAATAATGGTTCTTGGTAAATTATATCTCAGAGAGTTTTTTTTCTATATCTTCTCTAGTTAAACTACCATTATTTTGAGATATCACCTCTAAAGCCTTACGAATGATATCTTCATCCCCAGGCTCCTCAAGATCAGATAATATTATCTCTCTGAGTAATTCTGAATTATCAGATTGTCCAATATCATCAAGAATGAATTGAGCAAAAACTTTATTTCTAGAATTTCTCTTTTCAAATTCAGTTTGCTCTTTTTGACTTTGTTCTGCTTCAAAAGCCTTTTGTCTATCTTTAAATTTATCCATGATTAATTATTTCATAGTTGGCATGTTGAGTGAAGCCCCTGCGACATCATCTGGCCATCTTGTTGTTATAGTCTTTCTTTTGGTATAAAAGTTAATTCCTTCTTCTCCATGCATTCCATGACCACCGAATATTGAGCCTTTCCAGCCACCAAAAGTATAAAATGACATAGGCACTGGTATAGGAATATTGATACCAACCATCCCAATTTGGACATTCTTCATAAAATTTCTTGCTAATGCCCCATTAGATGTATAAATGGAAGTTCCATTACCAAATTCATGGTTATTAATTAAGTTCAAAGCTCCTTCAAAGTTGTTCATATTCAACACAGATAAAACAGGTCCAAAAATTTCCTCTTTGTAAATGGACATGTCTTCACTAACGTCATTAAATATTGTAGGACCAACAAAATTACCATTTTCATAACCTTGTAGACTAATCCCTCTACCATCTAGTTCTAATTTTGCACCTTCTTCAACTCCTTTTTCAATATATGACAGAACTTTTTGTTTGTGTTCTTTTGTAATGAGTGGTCCCATTTCACTTTGTGGGTCTAAAGACTCACCAACTTTTATTTTGCTAGCTTTCTCTTTTAATAAATCCATAAATGGTTTTTGGATTTTACCAATAGGCATAGCCACTGAAGTTGCCATGCAACGTTCACCCGCAGATCCAAAAGCAGCTCCAATTAATCCATTTACTGCATCCTCTAAATTTGCATCTTCCATTATTACCATATGGTTTTTTGCACCACCAAGAGCTTGAACTCTCTTATTTGTTTTTGAACACTCGGTGTAAATATACTTAGCGACAGGTGTTGACCCAACAAAACTGACAGAAGAAATATCTTCGCATTGAAGAATTAGATCTACGACATTTTTATCACCATTTACTACTGTAAGAATATTATCAGGAAGACCTGCCTCGCTCATTAATTCAGCAAGTTTTAAAGAGCATTGAGGAACTTTTTCAGAGGGTTTAAGCATAAAGGCATTTCCACATGCAATTGATAATGGAAACATCCACATTGGAACCATAGCTGGAAAATTAAAAGGTGTTATTCCTGCACATATTCCTAAAGGTTGTTTAATATCAAACAAATCTACTTTTGTACCAACGTTAATTGAATGATTTCCTTTTAACAAATGTGGTATACCGCATGCAAAGTCAACTACTTCAAGACCTCTTTGTAATGATCCTTTTGCATCAGAAAATACTTTACCATGTTCTTCAGAAATGATTTTTGCAATCAAATCAAAATTTTTTTCAATTAAAACTTTAAACCTAAATAAAATATCACTTCTTTTTGTAATAGGTGTATTGGCCCATAATGATTGAGCTGATTTCATTTTACCAATTATTTTTTCAAACTCATTTCTAGTAGTTTTTGGAACATGTGCATATTCCTCACCTGTACTAGGGTTATATAATTTTATAAACTCTTTTGATTCACTAGATAATCCTTTAGAGTCAAAGAAATTTTCAATTATTTTCATGTGATGTTTTTATTATTAAATTTGTTTTTAGTAAAGATAATTGATTTATTTTAGCTCTTTTGGTATGGTTAAGTCTTTAAGGGGTGCTGAAAGGCTGAGAAAGGTAATACTTAACCCTCGAACCTGATCCAGGTAATTCTGGCGTAGGAAGTTTCCCTTAAATACTTTTAACAATTAGTACAAATTAAATGGAAATTCTTTTTTTAATATTATTAGGTTTTATTTTTACTGCATCATTCATATTTTTTAAAAAAAATGAATTATCAGATGATAAATTTGTTATTAAAAATAAATATAACATATTTTTCTCAACTTCTTCTTTTGTGTCATCAGCATTAGGTTTTTGGATAATTTTTTCACCAGCAGCGGCAGCTACTTGGGGCGGAATGGGCAATGTCATTGGTTATGCTCTAGGAGCTGCAATGCCTTTAATTTTATTTATATTTATTGGAAGATACGTAAGAAAAGTATTTTCAAATTCGTCAGGCTTTCATGATTGTATTGAAAATAGATTTGGTAAAAGTCTATCACACTTTGTCATAATAGTTTCGTTAATTTACATGACAGTGTTTTTAATAGCTGAGATTACAGCAATCTCAAAGTTCTTTAATTTTTTAAATGGTACCTCATATTGGATCTCTTCAATGATAATTATATTAATAGCTTTATCATATGTTCTAATTGGCGGACTATCAGCAACAATTTTCACAGATCTAATTCAATTTATTTTCATTATAGGAATTTGTCTCTTTTTAGTTTTTAAAATTCCATTTCAAGAGTTTTCGGACAATACTTCTTTTATGATCGAAAATGCACATTTATTCGACTTTAATAATCAATTTTTATGGATAACAGGTTTAACTTTTTTAATAGCGGTTACATTTACTAATCTTTTTCACCATGGTAATTGGCAAAGAATTTATGCTGCTAAAGATGATAACACTCTTAGTGTAAGCTTAATTATATCTACTTTAATTATATTTATAGTTGTCTATTTCATTGGATATTCTGGATTGGTATCAATTTCACTTTACTCCATGGACGATCCTGACTTAACTTTTGTAAAACTTTTTGGGCTACTGGAAACCTCGTTTATAAAATATATATTTGTAATATTGGCTGCTTCACTAGTATTGAGCAGTATTGATACTTTAATAAATGCAATAAATTCTCAGATTGTCTCGCTCAGCAAGAGTTATTCTTTTAAATCCTCCTTAAACATATACTTTATTTTAGTTTTTTTAGTGGCAGTTTTTATACTATCTTCACAAGGTTATAATGTCTTATACGTATTTCTGATTGCTGATTTAATTTGTTGTTGTTTAGTTTTACCTTTTTTGTTGGGTTTGTTTGGTTTTAATATCTCTATCAAACAAATTTACATAATATCGTTTTTGAGTTTACTACTGGGAGTATTAATATTTCCTGACCCCTCATTCAGTAAAAATATAATGAGTGATCTTCTAAATATTAATTTAACATTTATCAATAACTATAAATTATTTTCATCATTTTTAGTGCCAATTTTATTTTCGACAATATTGACACTATTTATGAAAAAGAAAGGAGTATGATGGAACATATTTATAATGATTTAAAAAAACTAAGGGAAAAAGGAGCGCTCGTGCATTGTATAACTAATTACGTTGCAATGAACATTAATGCGAACACACTCTTATCAATTGGAGCATCTCCGCTGATGTCTCATGCTAGAAGTGAACTTGGAGAAATAGCTGCCATTTCTTCATGTTTAGTTAATAATATTGGAACGCTTGATGACGATTGGAGACCTAGCTTTTTAGAGGCTTCTAAATTCTATGTTGAACAAGAAAAACCAATCATATTAGACCCTGTTGGCTCAGGTGCGAGTAAATTAAGAACCCAAACTTGCCTTGACATAATTAATGGTTCCAAAAAATTAATCATCAGAGGGAATGCGTCTGAAATTCAATCACTAGTTGATCAAAATAAAATTTCTTCAAAGGGCGTAGATTCTTCAATTGAAAGCCACGCTGCTATTGAGTCTGGTAAAATTTTATCTAAAGAGAATGATTGTGTAGTATTTATAAGTGGAGGAGATGATTTTATTATTCACGATGATAAAATTACAAAAATATCTAACGGATCAAGTATAATGACAAAAGTTACAGCTATTGGCTGTTCATTATCATGTATTGTTGGAGCATTTGCCGCTATTGGAGAAAGTTTATATAAATCAGCCATAAGTTCTGCAGCTATTTTTTCAATTGCAGGAGAACTCGCAGCATCAAAATCTGAGGGCCCAGGTGATTTTCAAGTAAATTTCTTAAACAAATTAAATAATATTACTGAAAAAGAGATTTTAGATAATTTAAAAATTAGCAGTGTTTAAATTTTGTTTTGTTACTGATGATAAACTTACTCCCCTAAGTAAATTAGACAATTATTTAAAAATAATATTTGAAAGCAAGGTTGATTGTATTCAACTAAGATTTAAGAATTTAAAAACAATTGATTTATATAATTTAGGAAAGGATTTAAAAAAGGATTGCGTTAGATTTAAAAAAACTCTTATTATCAATGATCGTGTGGACATTGCAAAATCTATAAATGCTCATGGAGCACATGTTGGAATGGATGACTTACCTTATAATCAAGCCAGGAAAATATTAGGGAAAAAATCAATAATTGGAGTTTCAGCAAGTAATAAAGTTGAATTTGCAAAGGTAAAAAAGTTAAAGGGTGTTAGTTACATAGGTGTTTCTGCTTTCTCATCGAATACAAAACAAGAAATGAAAAATTATTTTGGTCTAGGTGGTCTCAAAAATTGTGCCAAAGCAACAAAAATTCCATTAATAGCAATAGGCGGTATTAAAGTTAATGATGTTAATAATATACTAAAACTAAAAATACATGGAGTCGCAATGATATCCTCTTTATTAAAAGGAAATATTAAAGATAATTGCTCTAAAGTAAGTAAAATCATAAAAAGTTATGAAAAAATATAAAACTGTATTAACTATTGCAGGTTCTGACTCGTCAGGTGGTGCAGGAATCCAAGCAGATATAAAAACCATAACATATTTTAAATGTTATGCGATGTCAGTAATCACTGCTCTAACAGCACAAAATACTCAAGAGGTAAAAAGTATTTTTAATACAACTCCCAAATTTATCAAAGAACAACTCAATACTACTTGTAACGATATAAAACCTGACTCAATCAAGATTGGAATGCTAAGTGATAAAAAAATTATTCAAGAGATATCAAAATTTATAGAAAATTCTAAAATTTCAAATGTTATATTAGATCCTGTGATGGTATCAACCTCAGGTTTTTTATTAATTAAAAAAAGTGCTATTTCTAGTTTGGTAAAATATTTAATAACCAAGTCATTGATAATTACACCTAATTTAAAAGAAGCTGAACTTCTTACAAATACTAAAATTAAAACAAAAAACGATATGATTAAAGCTATAGAAATACTTCAAAATATAGGTGCAAAAAATATTTTGATCAAAGGTCTTATTAAAGAGAAAAAAATCTATGATTGTTTATTCTTACAGAAAAAGAAGGAGATACATTTTTTTATGTCTAATATCATTAATAGCAAAAATACTCATGGAACAGGCTGCACATTATCATCGGCTATCGCTTCTAATATTGCCTTAGGTAATAATATTTTAAAGTCTGTAAAAATATCAAGAAACTATATAAAAAAAGCCATATATAAGGGTAGTTTTTACAAAATTGGTAAAGGAAGTGGACCAGTCTATCATTTTTAACTTTTATTTTACTCAAATTGCTTTAAAAGGTTTATCAATATTTAGGCTTATTATTTGAATATCATTTAAAAAAATCTCATTAAAATTTTAAAAGACATTTGGATATACTAAATATTTATTACTTAAGAAAGGACTATAAATGACTACTGGAACAGTGAAATGGTTTAACCCAAAAAAAGGATATGGGTTTATTGCCCCTGATGGAGAAGATAAAGATATCTTTGTTCATATCACAGCTGTTCAACAAGCAGGATTAGACCGCCTCGATGAAGGCGATAAAGTCGAATTTGAAATTGTTGAAGACAAAGGCAAATCCAAAGCAGATCAGTTGAAAAAAGTTTAATTGATATTGCGAATACTTTTTATTTTATCGTAGGCTTGATTTATCTCGGATAGTCTGTCTTCAGATTTAATGATTAATTCTTGAGGGACACCCTGGGCACTTAATTGATCAGGGTGTAACTCTTTACTAAGCTCAATCCATTTCTTTCTAATCTCGCCGTCTGTTGCCTCTTTATTAATTCCTAGTACCTTGTATGGATTTATTTGTTTGTCCAGCCACAAAGTTTTAATGCTCTCATATTGGGTTTTAGTTAGGCCAAAGTAATTAGCACAATTCTCTATATAATTTATTTCAGGATCACTTATCTCCCCATCTGCCTCTGCTATATAAAATAAAAGATTGACGACTTGTTCAAGTACTTGTGGTTGTGCTCTAAATAACATCCCAAGTTGTTTCGCGTATTGATGAAAATCATCTGAAGTTTTTTTTGCTTCATTAAAAATTTTACCAACATCGCTTTGAAAGTCAGGAGGTATTTTAAATTTTTCTCTAAATGCTTTAACCTCATCTGAGGTAACTTGGCCATCTGCCTTAGCTAATTTTGCCGCTAATATTATAATTCCAATTGTAATAATTTCTTGAGGGGACTGTATACCTATGCTTTCATTGGTATTTTGCCTTCTTATTTTATCTACACTATGTCCTGCAATAACACCTAGTAATGCACCAATCGGACCTCCTAAAGCAAATCCAAATGTGCCAGCAAGTAATTTCCCCCAAATACTCATTTAAAAAAATTTAATATATTTTTATATCTTTCAAATTATTTTAACCACTGATTAACTTTATTATGGTCTTTGAGTGTAGCTTCATTGCCATGTGCAAAATGTTTGCTCATGTCAGGGTAATACTTAAAAGAAATTGGTTTTCTTCCCATAGCTACTGCCATTTCTCTCACATGATGAGGGTCTGCTCCACAACAAATACCAATAAAGTTTACATTTAACTCCATACAGTTTTTCGTAAATTCGGCCATTTCAAATCTATTACATGTAAGTCCATCTAAAGCTATATGAGAGACGTTCCCTTCAATACAGCCACAATTTGGATCTTTGATATACATATGCGTAGGGTACTCTTCATTAGTTCTGTAAGGAACAGGCAATGCTGCAACATGACAAGATACTTGTTTTCTAATATCAGGAAGTAATTTCATCATCATATCTGGTCCTCTGTAACAATTAAGTCCAACAACATCAGCACCATGATCCTCTAAAATTTTACAAGCTTCAGCTGCTGTATGACCATCTCTGGTTTTATCTCCTTTGTGTATCGCCAAATTCACAACTGAAATTAAACCAGCATTCTTTATTTCTTTGAGAGCAATTTTAGCCTCCTCAGTCCAACTAATCGTCTCCGCGATAATAAAATCAACATTATCTTCTTTAGCCCAAGCAATTTGTTCAGCAAACATTTTTTGACAGTCAATATGGGATTGTTTGTTGTTTGGGTCATAAATATTTGTGTTAGCAACATTTCCTGCAATCATTAAGTCTAAATCGGGAAATTCATTTGCAGCATCTTTTGCAATTTTTAAAGCATTTTTTTGAAGAGGTTCTAGTAACTCTTCTTTGCCTATTAGTCGAAGTTTTTCACGATGGCCGTAGTATGTAAAAGCTTGGACAACATCACTACCAGAACGAATAAACTCACGGTGAAGCTGAGTGACTACCTCTGGATGCTCAAGAACAACTTCAGGTACATAAGAACCTGCTTGAAGATAACCCCTTCTTTCCATAGCAAAAAGATATCCCTCAGCACATAAAATAGGCCCTTTGTTTAATCTCTCTATAAGGTCCATTTCAATTCCCCCAATTAAATTTTTATGATAATTATTATTACTTTCATAAGTAATTTCTATTGAAAAATTAAGTTTAAAGTATGAATTATTTAAATAAAATTAAGGCACTACCTATCTGGAAAGGTAATATATCTTTAAATCCCCTAGAAGGAGGAATTACAAATTATAATTATTTAGTCAAAGATGGTTCATCAGAATATGTAGTAAGAATGGGAGAGGATATTCCTGAGCATTTAGTCTATAGATCTAATGAATTAAACGTAAGTAAAGCGGCTCATGCTATTGGGGTGTCCCCAAAATTGATACACTTTGAGCCGGGTGTGATGGTTTTTGATTATATTCAATGTAAAACTCTTGATCCTGAAACTGTTAAGATAAACCTTGATAAAATTATGCCCATCATTAAAAAAATTCATTTTGAAATGCCAAATCAATTAAATGGTCAGTCAACAATTTTTTGGGTTTTTTATGTAATTAAATATTATTCTAATTTTTTAAAAAAAAATAACTCAAGTCATGTTTCAATAATTCAAGAACTAATTAAAAAATCAGAAACACTAGAGAAATTATCTTCTCCAAGGGATATAGTATTTGGCCACAATGATTTCTTGGCTGCAAATTTTTTAGATGATGGTTCAAAAATTTGGGTAGTTGATTGGGAATATGGTGGATTTAATGATCCATTATTTGATATTGGAGGCCTTGCTTCGAATAATGATTTTGATACTGAATTAGAAAACCACTGTTTAGAATTATATTATGATCAAAAACCATCAAAAGAACTTCTCATAAGATATAATGCAATGAAGGCAGCAAGTCTCCTTAGAGAAACGATGTGGAGTATGGTATCAGAGATTACTTCAAATTTAGAATTTGATTATTCTAAATACACTGAAGAAAACTTAACAAAATTTAATAACACGTTTGAAAGCCTTTAATGATTAAAAGTTCAAAAATTGTAATTATTGGTGGAGGTATAGTTGGTTGTTCTACAGCTTATCATTTGGCAAACTTAGGTTTAGAAGTTTGTTTAATTGAAAGTGGTAAACTTACAGCAGGGAGTACTTGGCACGCCGCAGGTTTAGTTGGACAATTAAGAACAAATGCAAATATTACTCAATTATTAGGTTACTCTGTAGATCTTTATGACAAATTAGAAAAAGAAACTGGTCTTAGCACAGGTTGGAAAATGAATGGCGGATTGAGGTTGGCATGTAATAAAGAGAGATGGCAAGAGGTATTGAGACAAACAACTACTGCCCATTCTTTTGGTCTTGAGATGGAGCTATTATCTCCTAAAGAAGCACAAGATTTATGGCCTATCATGAATATTGATGATGTATATGGAGCTGCATTTCTCCCAACAGATGGACAAGCTAATCCCACGGATATCTCTCGAGCTTTAGCTAAAGGAGCTCGTAACAAGGGAGCTAAAATAATTGAAGAAACCAAGGCTTCCAAAGTTGTAATTGAAGATGGAAAAATCATAGCAGTTGAGACAGATAAAGGAACTATTCAATGTGAAAAAATCGTTTGTTGCTGTGGTCAATGGACAAGACAGTTCGCTCAAACAGTAGGTGTTAATGTACCTTTGGTATCATTTCAGCATCAATATTTGGTAACTGAAAAAATAGATGGAGTTGAGTCTAGCTTACCTACCTTAAGGGATCCAGATCGTTTAATATATTTTAAAGAGGAAGTTGGAGGCTTAGCAATGGGAGGATACGAGCCTAATCCTTTGTCGTGGGCAGAAAAAACTGTTCCTGATAATTTTCATTTTTCTTTGTTAGACTCTGACTATGATCATTTTGAACAAATTATGAATAATGCTCTTGGTAGAGTTCCAAAATTAGAGACAGCAGGCATTAAAGAACTTATTAACGGTCCAGAAAGCTTTACTCCTGATGGAAATTTTATTTTAGGAGAGAGCCCAGAACTCAATAACTTCTATGTGGGCGCAGGTTTTAATGCATATGGTATTGCCGCAGGAGGTGGAGCAGGAATGGCTCTTGCAGAGTGGGTTACTAACGGTCGTCCCCCGTACGATTTATGGCCTGTTGATATTAGAAGATTTGGAAAACCCCATCAAGATTTAGAATGGGTGAGAAAAAGAACTTATGAAGCATACGCCAAGCACTACACCATGGCTTGGCCTTATGAGGAACATTCATCAGTTAGACAATTTAAAACATCTCCTATTTATGAAAATTTAAAAAAAGCCAATGCCTGCTTTGGAGAAAAAATGGGATGGGAAAGACCAAATTGGTTTGCTCCTCCAGGCACAGAGCCAAAAGATATTTACAGTTTTAACAAGCAAAATTGGTTTGAAGTTGTTGGAAATGAAGTTAAGGCAACCAGAGAGGCTGCTGTGTTGATAGATCAAACATCTTTTGCAAAATTTATAGTATCAGGGGAGGACTCTCAAAAAGCAATGGAATTTTTATGTGCCAATAATGTTAATAAACCAATTGGTTCAACAGTTTACACACAGATGTTAAATCATAACGGAGGAATAGAGTGCGATGTCACATTAACCGTTATTGCTAAAGACACTTACTACATTATTACAGGAACTGGTTTTATGACTCATGACTTTAATTGGATAACCTCAAATATTCCAAAAGATTATAAAGTGAATGTAAAAAATATTACTTTTGATAATTCAGTTTTTTCCTTAATGGGTCCAAATTCTAGAAAAATTCTTCAAGGCCTAACTGACACAAACTTATCAAATAAGAATTTCCCATTTGCTTCATATAAAAAAATTAAAATTGCTTCCATTGAGGTAAATGCAATAAGAATAACATATCTGGGCGAACTGGGTTGGGAATTACACTTTCCAATCGATAAGGCATCGGAGGTTTATGAAAAAATAATGGATTATGGAGGTCAATACGGATTAATTAACGCTGGGTATAGGTGTATTGAGAGTTGTCGACTTGAAAAAGGCTACCGAGCCTGGGGTTCTGATATAGGTCCTGATCACACACCTTTAGAAGCTGGTTTGATTTGGGCAACAAAAATTAATAGCGATATAGATTTCATAGGAAAACAAGCATTACTAAATCAAAAAAATCTTGGAATAAAAAAAATATTTGCAGGTTTTACATGCGATGATCCTGAGCAAATTATTCTGGGAAGAGAGACGATCTTTAGAAATGGTAAACAAGTAGGTTGGCTTTCTAGTGGGGGATTTGGATATACAATTGGAAAACCTATTGGCTATGGCTATGTGAGAAGTAATGAAATTATTGATAAAGATTTTTTACTTGAGGGAGACTACGAATTAGAAATAGCAACTAAAAAAGTACCCTGTCAAATTCATCTTCAATCTATCTATGATAGAGAAATGATTAAAATTAAATCTTAAGCTCTTTAATCTTAAAGAGAATATACTTAGTGACAATATTCTGCGGTTTATTAGATCTAAGAAACTTATAGATATCATTTTTTTTTAAAGGAATTATTTTTATAAATTCTCCTTCTTGTGGATTGGAGATTTTAAAATTTTTAATCTCTGGAACTTTAGCCAAGTAAATATCTGTCATTTCTTCTAAAATATCTGGAGCTATTATTAATGTGTCTAACTTTTTTAAAACTAAAGGTTTAACTCCTAGTTCTTCTTGAATCTCTCTTTTTATTGCCTCACGACTTGTTTCATTTTTATTTATTCCCCCTGCTACAATTTCAAGGGGAGATGAGGACAGTTTGCTAAAATAATAGGTAGGTCTGAATTGTCTTATAAAATAAAATAATTTTAATTTTTCATTATAACATATGGCAGATACACTATTCCCATTAAAAACATAATTTTCTTTAATTTCAGTAGATTCATTATTTTTGTCAAATTTAATATTTAGTTCAAAAAAATTTTTATAAATTCTCTTTTTTTTAATATTTTCCATATTTTTTTGTATCTTGTATCTTAATAAAGTTAGTTTATTTTATTGAAATTCAAATGAAAGTTTTAGTTGCTGTAAAAAGAGTTGTTGACTACAAGGTCCAAATCAGGGTCAAAAGTGATAATAGTGGAGTAGAAACTCAAAATGTAAAAATGTCAGTGAACCCTCCTGATGAAAACGCAATCGAAGAAGCTGTTAAACTAAAAGAACAAGGTATAGCTTCAGAAACTATTGCAGTATCAATTGGTGATGAAAAATCCCAAGATGTTTTAAGGACATCTATGGCGATGGGTATAGATAAATCAATTTTAGTAAAAACACAAAATACTTTAGAACCCTTAGCTGTTGCTAAAACACTTATGAAATTGATAGAAAAAGAAAAACCAGATTTAGTCCTCATGGGCAAACAAGCTATTGATGATGACTCTAATCAAACTGGCCAAATTCTATCTGCTTTACTAAAATGGCCACAAGGCTGCTTCATTTCAAATTTAAAAATTGAGGGTAATAAAGTTTCCATCTCAAGAGAAATAGATGAGGGAATTGAAAATTTAGAAACTAGTTTACCTGCTGTTCTCACTTGTGATTTAAGACTTAATACCCCACGTTTTGCTTCTTTACCAAACATAATGAAAGCTAAAAAAAAACCTTTAGATATAATTGACATTGACTCATTGGGAATAGATACAACACCAAGAATTAAAACGTTAAAAGTCATAGAACCCCCTAAAAGAAAAGCAGGAGTAATGGTCAGTGATGTAAAAGAATTAGTTAAAAAATTAAAGTATGAGGCAAAAGTTATTTAAATGGCGGTATTAGTAATAGCTGAGCACGATAATAGTAATTTAAAATCTTCTACTTTAAATACCATCACCGCTGCTAAAAAACTAAGTGATGATATTCACCTTTTTATCTTAGGTAGTAATATTGACGAACTAGTTAATAAGTCTAAAGATATACACCTTCTCTCTAAAGTTATTAAGTGTGATAATGAAAAATTGAAAAATTTCTTACCAGAATTATCAGCACCATTAATTTCTAATCTAGCTGAAAACTATTCGCATATTCTTGCACCTGCTAGTACATTTGGGAAAAACCTTTTACCAAGAGTCTCTGCTCTATTAGATATAACTCAAATTAGTGATATCATTGATATTGTTTCAAATGATACCTTTGTTAGACCCATATACGCAGGGAATGCTATTTCTCAAGTACAAACTAATCAAAAAATTAACTTATTAACCATTAGACCAACTTCTTTTGAAAAATCTGAAGACTCTGGTGGCAATGCATCTATTGAGGAAATTCCTTTTGTTGATACTGACCTAAAAACCATTTTCATTAATAGAGAAGTTTCAAAAAGTGATAGACCAGAACTTGGTAATGCAAGAATCGTTGTATCTGGTGGTAGAGGTTTAGAAAATTCTGATAATTTTAAATTATTATATGAATTAGCTGATAAATTAAATGCAGCTGTTGGAGCCTCAAGAGCTGCAGTTGACTCTGGTTACATAGGTAATGAATATCAAGTTGGTCAAACAGGCAAAATGGTAGCCCCAGAACTCTATATAGCTGTTGGGATATCTGGAGCAATTCAACATCTTGCAGGAATGAAAGAAAGTAAAGTAATTGTCGCTATAAATAAGGATTTAGAAGCACCTATTTTTAATGTTGCTGATTACGGTCTGTCCTCGGATCTTTTTCAAGCAATTCCAGAAATTATTAAAGAGTTAGATCTACTTAATCAGATAGAATCGTAATATTTAGTATATTATTTAATACAAATGTCAGAAATTGTAAGAGAAGAATTAAGCTATGATGTTGTAATAGTCGGTGCTGGGCCAGCTGGTTTATCTACAGCTATAAAATTAAAACAGTTAAACACTAAACTCTCTGTTTGTATTTTAGAAAAATCTTCTGAGGTAGGGGCACATATTCTTAGTGGAAATGTTTTTGAAACAAAAGCATTGGATGAACTTATACCAAATTGGAAAGATTTAGACTCTCCAATTAAAACTGATGTTCGATCAGAGGACTTTTTATTTTATACAAATAATAAAAGTATAAAAATTCCAAATTTTTTACTCCCAAAAGCATTACAAAACCATGGTAACTACATAATTAGTTTATCGAACCTTTGTAAGTGGTTAGGAGAATTTGCAGAAAATTTAGGTGTAGAAATTTTTCCAGGATTTGCTGCAAGTAAATTAATTTATGATGAGTCCAATCAAGTCATAGGAGTTCAAACTGGTGACATGGGTTTGGACAAAGAAAATAATCCCAAAGATAATTTTGAGCCTGGAATTAATATTAAAGGCAAAGTTACAGTATTATCTGAAGGATGTAGAGGTCATCTTGGAAAAGAAGCTTTAAAAAAATTTAATTTAGATAAAAATAATAAATCACCACAACAATATGGAATCGGTTTTAAAGAAATTTGGGAAATTAGCCCAGAAAACCATAGTTTAGGTAAAGTCTCTCACAGTGTTGGTTGGCCCTTGAGTAATGATATTTATGGTGGGAGTTTTTGTTATCATGCTGAAAATAATCAAATATATTTAGGTTACGTTATAGGTCTTGATTATAAAAATCCTTATCTATCTCCATATGATGAGTTTCAACAATTTAAAACACACCCTGATGTAAAAAAATTACTTCAAGGTGGGAAAAGAATTTCTTATGGAGCAAGAGCTTTAATCGAAGGTGGTTTACAAAGTCTACCTCAAATGCATATGCCTGGAGCACTTTTAATAGGCTGTGATGCAGGCACACTGAATATGCCTAAGATTAAAGGTTCCCACACTGCTATGAAGAGTGGAATTATAGCTGCAGAAGTAATCGAAAATCACATCTCTAAAAATGAGGATTTATCATCATATGAAGATAAATTTAAAAATTCTTGGGTCCATAAAGAATTACATCAAGCTCGCAATGTGAAACCAAGTTTCCAATGGGGTTTAATTCCTGCAATTATATTTACTGGCATTGATCAAAAATTATTTGGTGGGAAGCTTCCTTTTACTCTTCAACACAAACATGCAGATCACGAAACATTAATACCTGCCAAGGATGCAAAAAAAATAACATACCCTAAGTATGATGGAGTATTAACTTTTGATAAACCTAGTTCAGTTTATTTGTCTGGAACTAATCATACAGATGATCAACCATGTCATTTACTTCTCAATGATAAAGATTTATCAACTACATACACAATTGAGGAGTATGATGAACCTGCTCAAAGGTACTGTCCAGCAGGTGTTTATGAGGTAGAATTTGATGAGGAAATTCAAAAAAAAGTCTTAAAAATTAATTCTCAAAATTGTATTCATTGTAAGACTTGCGATATTAAAGAACCATCGCAGAATATAGAGTGGGTAACACCTGAAGGCGGTGGTGGACCTATTTACTCTGGAACTTAACCGAAGTCGTATTCAAAATTTTGTGAAGTAGCATTAATATTTATTAATTTAGCACCATGTTTGATATGAAAGTGTGTAGCAATAGGCGTAAGTGGTGAGAGAGTAATAAAACGATCAACATTACCCATTTCTTCTTTAACAAATTTTTTTGTATTAAAAATTGTCTCTTTACCTGCGCCTCTTTTTCTTGACCAAACAGTATAAGCAACAGCAATGTGACCATTCTTTTCATGGAAAGCGTTTTTACTCATTAAATCAAGTTCTTTCATAGTTTGTGGTACTTCATTACAGAAAGCGATACATATAAAACCTTCTACACTTTCATTTGATTTAAGGCCATAAATTTTTCTTCCATAAGATGTTCTAAATTCATTATCTAAATCTGGTCTAATTGGATCTTCACTTGTATCGACAGAGTCCAGTTCGACAAGAACTGCTTTAGATAGCCATGCAAAAAAATTATTTAATCTATTTTTAATTTTTTCCACATTACAACCAATTCTGTTTCATTGATAATACGTCCTCATCACCATTCATTATGATAGTTTGTAAACTCTCAATTTTTGGAAGAATGCTCGATATATAAATACTAGATGTTATTAATTTTGCATCTAAAAAATCTTTATCAATTTCACTATTATCTTTTAATTCAATAGATTTGTTAGCTGTTTTCATCATCATCCATCCCCCAAAAATATATCCTA
>CACJLA010000006.1 GCA_902594145.1 uncultured Alphaproteobacteria bacterium
CACTTGTTATAGCAATAATTTTATATGGTATTGGAGTGAAGCCTCCAAGAAAAACTGCAAAAATACCCCAATCATTGTAAAAATTAATAAATTCAGTTTGTTTGCTAATATCAAAATAAGATTGGACAACGTCAAAAATGAAATACCCAATAAAGTATCCGAAAGCACCCCCAATTACAGAAAAGATTGTACAATTCAAAGCTGTTACTAAAAATTTATTTGGATTGAAATAAACGATTGGTATCAATATCAAATCTGGTGGTATTGGAAAAAAAATACTTTCAATGAAAGCAACTATTGATAAAAAATATTGTGAAAATTTTGATTTAGATTTTTTTTCAACATATATATGTAAGTTCTTCCAAAACATAATAAATTTATAAATAAATAGATTTAACCTATAAGGTAATACCAAAGATAAGCAATTATAATAGCAGGTATAGCACTATAAAGGGTAGCTACTATTGCGGCCCTCGCTGAAATTGCTATAGCAGGGAAAAGAGCATCTCCATCATTCGATATAGAATTACCTATTTGAGCTGACATGGGAATTTGTCCACTCACATACATGGATGTGATCATAATTTGAGGTCCACATCCAGGAATAAAACCAATTAATATAGCTAGCAGCGGTACAAAAGGTCCAAATAATATCAAAGACTCAAATATTAAACCATTAGTAGACAAATCAATTAATTCGTAAATAACAAAAGAAATAATTACCCAAACTGTAACAAAACAAGTTGTGTCTACAACTTTTCTATAAGAGTTTTCATGAATTGAAGCCATTTGAATATCTGTTAAAGGATTTAAAACCCATAATAAGACACAATATATAGCTAAAATAAATGTCATCATTTCAATAAAATTAATCCCAAGAAAATTAAAACTTAAGTCAATATTAAAAGCATTTAACATCCCTAAGGCAAATCCAGGTGCTAAAAATAAAAACCAAATATTATAAAACTTATTAGATGTTTTATTTTTAGGTAGATGTGTTGAATTTAAATTTTTAATAATTTTATTTTGTAAAAAATTTTTTGTAAAAGGTTGTGCTATATAACCTGAAATCATACCAACGATAAAAGTTACTGGGAGAATAATCAAAGCAGCTTGAGGCTTTGTTGCTATGAGAAGAAAAGCAGCATCACCCATCGTACTTATTAGTGCAGCAAGAACACCTCCGAAAGATACTACTCTTCGAGTAAATAAGCTCATTACCATAATTGCACCACCACACCCAGGTATTACACCTAATAAAGAGCATATAGGAACTTCAAACTTTTTATTTTGTAAAATTAGTTTCTGTAAATTAAAATTTTTTTTTTCAAGAATAACAAATAAAAGAAGAGTTACTCCAACAAAGCTAGATACAGCAATGTAGGCATCACTTGAGGAAGAAATTAGAATGTTTCTAGTTTCTTCAAAAACGAGAAGAAGCAAAATACATATAAAAAGAAGGATTTTAGAAAACCTTAAATATTGAATCTTTCTACCTAATTGTAATACTAATTCTGTCATTTTTTAGCCTAGGCTAAACAATATAGATATTACTAAAATTTAGTCAAACAAATCTTTACTTTTCATATTTATACAAATAGATTGAAACAGCTATGAAAAACACTAGATCTAGTGAACCATATCAATTTTCAAATATAAGGAGTCAAAATAAAAACGAAATACTTGAAGATTATGTTGAGGCAATTCAAGAGATTTTACAAAATAAAGGGGATGTTAAAAATGCTGATCTTGCTCAATATTTTGGTGTATCACAAGCAACTGTTAATAAAAATTTAAAACGTTTAATTAATTTTAACCTCGCAAAATCTGAACCATACCGATCAATTTTCTTAACAGAAGAAGGTGAAAAATTAGCTACATTATCGAAAGAAAAACATGAAATTGTTTTTAATTTTTTAATAAAATTAGGTGTTTCTAGAAAGACTGCAGAAAATGATAGCGAAGGTATAGAACACCATGTTAGTAATGAAACACTTAAGCTAATGAAAAGATTTAAATAATTATTTTTTCGTTTTTGATAACATTCTTTTTTCTAATACATTATCAAACAAATAAATTACAAAAGATAGAAAACAGATAATTGTTAAGGCATGTAAACTGCCATATTCAAACATTTCATTTGATGAGTACTCATATAAGCTTGTAGCAAGTGTATTGAAGTTAAAGGGTCTTAGTAATAAAGTAATAGGTAACTCTTTTACTGTATCAACAAAAACTAAAAAAAATCCTGCCAAAATACTTAACCTAACTTGAGGTAATATAATTCGAAAATATGTCGTTGTTGATCTTCTCCCAACTAATCTTGATGCATCATCAATTGATTTACCAATTTTTTCTATTCCAGAATTTAAAGAATTATTTGATAGCGCAATTAATCTAATTATTAAGGCTAAAGACAAGCCAAGCAATGTTGTAGATAGTGAAAGAGCTGTCAAGCGATCAAAATAAAATAAAAAAAAGATTACTCCTAAGGCTATAACCACACCAGGTATTGCATAACCGATGTTTACTATTTTTTTATAATATAAAATATAATTATTATTTGTGAATCTTGAGTAATAACTTATGAAAATAGATACAATCGCACATCCAACTCCAGCAATAATCCCTAATAAAATAGAGCTAAGTAAAGAGGAAAAATAGTTATTAAAATCTATAAATTCTAAATTATTAAAAAATGTATAAATGACAAAAATGAGGGGTAATATAAATCCAAATAAAATAGGCAAAATACAAATTATTAATACTAATATTCCCTTAAATTTTCCTAGCTTATATTTTGACCACTGAATATTTTCATAACTATTATTATGAAATTTTCTTTTTCCTCTTATTTTCTGTTCAAAAAAATATAATATACCCATCAATATAATAATAATTAAGGCTAAAAGAAAAGCCAAAGGTAATTCATTTAAAATTGCTATATAATGAAATACTCCAACTGATAGAGTTTGTAAGCCAAAAAAATCTGCAACTCCAAAATCATTTACAGTTTCCATTAAAACCAAAGCTAAGCCCGCTACAATTCCAGGTAAGGCCATAGGCAAACCAATTTTAAAGAAACATTGATATGGGTTTTTTCCAAGAGTCTTTGCAGCCTCAATATACCTTGTTGAAAAGTTTATAATTGCAATCCTGGTTAAGATATAAACATAAGGAAAAAAAGATAAAGATAAAATAAGAGAGGCTATTAAACTATTTCTAATTGAGTAACCATCATAGAATAAAAATTTTAAAGAAATAAAACCTCCTGGTTCTAAAATTTCAGCATAAGTATATGCCGAGATATAAGCTGGAACAGCCAGTGGCAGTATGGCTAATATCTGTAAAATTTTTCGTCCCCAAAATTCAGTCATAGTAATGACCCATGCCAATGGAACACTTATTACAGTTACAAAAATACTTACCATCAAAATAAGTTTTGTAGATCCAATTAAATATCTATTTATATAAAGATCTTTTGCTAAAAAAACTGCACCTAGACCATTTGTTATAACTAAGGCAATAGGGGTAAGTAGTAAGAAACTGATTATTAAAAAAAAAAATAATTTAAATAAGTTTATTTTCATAAAATTATAAAAAATATACAACCTAATAATAATACAGCCATAACCCTATTAAAAAAAATAATTTTTCTTTTATCGTTAAGATATTTTCGAAATGTATGACCTATCGCTGCCCAAACTATAGCACTTGTAGATGTTGAAATTGTAAAACAGATAAATATTAAAACAAACTCCTCTAAATATGAGAATTGGTTTTGAATAAATATTGCAGAGCTCGACATAGAGACTGATACTGCTTTAGGATTAATTAACTGAAAAAAATAAATATCTCTGAATGTAAATCTTTTTTTATTACTATTATCTGAAAATTCACTTGAATTGAAAATTTTATAGGCAAGATAAGTTAAGAAAATTGTTGCGACTATTTTAATGAAGGTCTTAAAATTAGGAAAGCTATCATAAACCTCCCCTATACCCAACAAACAAAGGCTTAAAACTGATAAAAATCCAAAAAAGACTCCCAATATCAAGGGGATTGTTTCTTTGAAACCATAATTCACAGCATTGGTGGAAAGAATTATGTTATTAGGTCCTGGTGTAATGGCTGCAGTCATTGCAAAAGTTAGAATAGGCGCCATAAAATAAATGTATTCCAAAGTACCGAGATATTATTCTTAAATTTAAATAAATACACAATTAGTTATCAATTTGCCTAATTTAACTTAATAATATAATTAAATAAGATTATTTTAAGGCGTTGTGGCGGAATGGTAGACGCGCCGGATTCAAAATCCGGTGAGGGCAACTTCGTGAGAGTTCGAGTCTCTCCAGCGCTACCACTAATGAATAAAAAATGAAATATTTAACATCAGTTTTCTCACTTTTCTCTACTGGTATTACAATTGTAACAAATGGCACAAATAAAAAACGATTTTTTGGATGCACGGTAAATTCTTTCTCAAGTCTATCTTTAAACCCTCCACAATTTCTATTCTGTCTTGGAAATGAGAACCTAAATTTAAAATCATTTAAATTAAATAGTCCTTTAAATGTGAATTTTTTAGCTAAATCTCAACTTAAATTATCTAATAAATTTGCAGGATCATTGGAAAATAGATGGAAGGATACAAAATATAATATTTCGAATAATAATGTACCATACTTTCCTGAGTCCTTAGGTTTAATTGAGGCAAAAGTTGAAAAAAAAATTAAATCTGGAGATCACACTATAATTATTTGTTTAATTACAAACTGTATGAAATTGAATACCAAAAAACCTCTCATATACTACAAGAGTAAATATCATTCTATTTAATACTTATTATGAAATATTTAAGTAATAGTTTTGATAGAATTAACATTGATCAGAAATTATGTTTGACTATAGGTAACTTTGATGGCATTCACAAGGGCCATAGAGAAATAATTAAAAATTTAATCCAGCAAACTAAAACATATAATTTAAAATCTGCAATATTATCTTTCACACCACATCCAAAAATTTATTTTAAAAAACAAAAAAATTTTATGATTAACTCCCAATCGAAAAAAAAAGAGATTCTAAAAGATTTAGGTTTAGACTATTTAATTGATTTACATTTTAATAATAAATTTACTCAACTGAGTCACAATGAGTTTGAAGAAAAAATTCTATTTGAAAAACTTAATACTAAGAGAATTTTAATAGGTAAAGACTTCCGATATGGTAACCAAAGAAAAGGAAAAATAGAAACACTTAAAATATTTTGTGATAAAAATAAAATTGAATTGGACGAAATTGGACTAATTCTTAATGACTTCAATAGTAATAAAATATCCTCAAGTGAAATAAGAAAAAATCTTAGAGCTGGTAAAATAGAATTAGTAAATAATGATTTAAAAAGAAATTTCAGCGTCGCTGGTAAAGTCATAAAAGGAGACCAGAGAGGTCGTACAATAGGTATACCTACTGCTAATTTAGAGTACCCATTAAATACAATTATTATCCCTTATGGAGTCTATGCAGTTGAAACTATAATCGAGGGACATACTTATTTTGGTATTGTTAATTTTGGTATTAGACCAACCTTCAATAAAGATAAGCCAATTGTTGAGGCTTATTTATTTGATTTTGATAATGATATTTACGATAAAGATATAGAAATATTATTTCATAAACAAATTCGACAAGAGAAAAAATTTAATGATATAAAAGAATTAATTAATCAAATCAACATAGATATCACAGAAGCTAAGGAAATATTAAATTATGGAAATTAAAGACTCTATCACTTTACCAAAGACTGAATTTTCTATGAAAGCAGATTTGCCTAAAAAAGAGCCAGATATCCTGGATAACTGGATCAAAAATGATATCTATAAAAAGTTAAGAGAACAATCTGCCTCTAAGGAGAAATTTATTCTCCATGATGGACCACCTTATGCAAATGGACATCTGCATATGGGTCACGCCCTCAATAAAATCTTAAAAGATATTATTGTAAAATACCAACAACTTCTTAATAAAAACTCTATTTACGTTCCTGGGTGGGATTGTCATGGACTGCCTATTGAATGGAAAATTGAGGAAGAATATAGGGCTGAAAAGAAAAACAAAGACGATGTTCCTGTTATTGAATTTAGAAAACAATGCAGAGACTTTGCAAGTAAGTGGATATCTATTCAAAAAAAAGAATTTCAAAGATTAGGAGTTATTGGTGATTGGGATAATCCTTACACAACCATGCATTTTCATGCAGAGGCTCAAATAGTTAGAGAATTAGGAAAGTTTCTTGAAAATGGAGGAATTTATAAAGGACACAGACCGGTTTTATGGTCCGTAGTCGAAAAAACAGCTCTTGCAGATGCAGAAGTTGAATATCATGATCATAAATCAACAACAATATATGCATGTTTTCCAATTTCAAAAACTAATAACAAAAAATTTAAAGATCACTCAATTGTTATTTGGACAACTACTCCGTGGACAATACCAGGCAACAGAGCTTTAGCTATTCATAACGAAATTGAATATAAATCTTTGAGTTTTAAAAATGATAACAAAAATAAAAATATAATTATAGCTAGCGAATTGATTGAAACATTTATCAAAGAAAATAGCATTGAGAATTTTACGATAAATTTTTCTTTAAAAGGCCATGAGTTAACAAAGACTTTATGCAAACACACATTATATGACTCTGGTTATGATTTTGAAGTTCCAGTTCTACATGGTGACTTTGTAACCACTGAACAAGGCACGGGCATAGTACACATTTGCCCAGTCCATGGAATGGATGATTTTATTCTGGGCAAAAAACATGATTTAGAATTACCCATGACTATAAATGAAAGTGGAATTTATTATGATCATATTCCTGTATTTAAGGGTCAACATATATTCAAAGTTGACCAAAATATTTGTGACGAAATCAAAAAAAATAATAATCTAGTATCGCAAGGGATATTAGTTCACAGTTATCCTCATTCCTGGAGATCAAAAGCTCCTTTGATTTATAAAAATACCTCACAGTGGTTTATATCAATGGAGACTAATGACCTGAGAGTAAAAGCACTTAAGGCTATTGATGAGACTGATTTTTTCCCTAAACAAGGACAAAAAAGATTAAAAAGTATGATTCAAGATCGTCCTGATTGGTGTGTATCAAGACAGAGAGTTTGGGGAGTGCCTTTACCAATATTTGTGAATAAAAAAACAGGAGAACCTTTGCGAGATCAAAATGTTACTGAAAAAATTGCAAAGATTTATGAAGAGGAGGGCGGTGATGCTTGGTTTAATTCTGAAGCCTCAAGGTTTTTATCTCCTGAGTATGATGCAAATGAATTTGAACAAGTAAATGATGTTGTAGAGGTTTGGTTTGACAGTGGATCAACTCACTCTTATGTACTAGAGGCGAGAGAAGATCTTGTTTGGCCAGCGTCGATGTACCTTGAGGGCTCAGATCAACATAGAGGCTGGTTTCACTCTTCATTACTTGAGTCTTGTGGAACAAGAGATAAGGCACCTTTTGAGAGTATTCTATCTCACGGTTTTGTGGTAGATGGTAAAGGCAGAAAAATGTCTAAGTCCATTGGAAATGTTATTTCTCCTGATGAAATAATTAATAAATATGGTGCAGATATCTTAAGGATTTGGGTTGTTGCTTCAGATTATTCTGAGGATTTAAAAATTGATAATCAAATTATTAGTTATCAAATAGACTCATATAGAAAAATTAGAAATACATTAAGATTTCTTTTGGGAAATCTTAATAATTTTAACAAGCAAGACTCAATAAAACCAAATCAAATGCCCGAGTTAGAGAGATATCTTTTAACAAGAATTTCAAACTTAAATGAAACACTTAAAGATTTAGTATCAAAACATGATTACCATGGTATTTACACATTTTTATTAAATTTCTGCACTCTTGAGTTGTCAGCATTATATTTTGATATAAGGAAGGACTCTTTATACTGTGATGATATAAAAAGTTTAAAAAGAAGATCAACTTCAACATGCTTACATATAATATTTGAATTTTTAACGAAATGGCTTTCCCCCATTGTTTCATTTACTTGTGAAGAAGCATGGAATTCAAGAAGTTATGATAATGATGAGAGTATTTTGTTACAAAATATTAAAGAGGATGAATTCACCTATAAAGACAACTCTTTAGAAAGAGTCTTTGATGAACTTAAAAGAGTAAGAAAAAGTGTAACTTCTGCCTTAGAGTTAAAAAGAAATGAAAAATTAATTGGTTCAAGCCTGCAAGCAAAAGTAATTTTATTTTTATCTCAAGATACAAGAAATATTATTAAAGATTTAGATTTAGCAGAGATGTGCATTGTTAGTAATGTTGAAATACAAGATATTTCAAATAAGTCAGTGGACTCAATCAATTTTGAAGAAAAAGAAATTTATGTAGAGATAAAACTAGCTGATGGGGAAAAATGTGATCGATGTTGGACTGTACTACAAGAAGTTTCCTCTAATAAAAATAATTTATGTAATCGATGTGAAGATGTCTGGAACTCTTTTCAAAAATAAACTTAATTTAAGTTTATTTTTTTTGTTTCTAATACTCTTTATTTTAGATCAGTTAACTAAGGCATTAGTTATAAATTTTTTAAATCTTTATGACTCAGTAGCTTTATTACCAAGTATTAACTTTACATTTGTTGTAAATTATGGTTTTGCCTTTGGATTATTGAATAACCCATCTTTAAATCAAATATTAGTTTCATTAGTAATATTAGTTATTATTTTATATTTTTTATTTTTACTTATAAAAACACAAGATAGGATCTTTCAGTATACTTTAACATTAATTTTAGCTGGAGCTTTTGGTAATTTTATAGATAGGATATTTAGGGGTTTTGTTATTGACTTTATTGACATATATATAGGTACGTATCATTGGCCAGCATTTAATATTGCAGATAGCTGTATTACTATTGGATTTGTAGTTTTAATGATAAATATTTTATTTTTAAATAAAAAATTATGAAAAGCATTTATTTAACTTTAATTATACTTTTAACTATCTCTTGTCAAAGAGAGACAAGAAATGACCTTGGTGTAGGTTATAATAAATCATTAATTATACCTCCAACAAACGATTTACCAGTCCCTAAAACTTCAATTGATACAGATTTAGATACAGATTCTGATAATGTAATAATTAATAGTATTCTCAACCAAACTAATGCAATAAATGCCAACCCAAATATTATAGACCAAATAGATAATGAAAGTGGTTATGAAACTGATCAACTTTTATTTGATCGACTTTTTAAAGGTAAAAAATAATTTTTTAACTTAAAAAACAATTTTAAAGAATGATTATAAAAAATAATTTAAAAAAATTAAAATTTTTAAGTAATTTTAAAATTAAATATGCTATTGATGATTTCTTTTCACTAGATATGTTTAATCCAATTAATCAAAAAAATTACTTCGACTCTTATAGCTTTACTATATTTAAAAATAGATCATTTAGAACTCATGTGTTAGGAATGGGAGGATCCTCACTTAGTTCAAAGCTATTAGGTCAGTTTTTAGACCCAAGTAGTATTGACAAAAAACTATTTTTTTATGATAACCCGTCTCCAACAAAAATTAAGAATTCATTATCAGATTTAAAAATTGGAAAAAAAGATAAATTTATTTTTATATCAAAATCAGGGAATACTATTGAAACAAAGTATTTTCTTCATTTAGTAACAAGAATACTTAAACAAAAAAAAGTTCCCAACTTTTATGAAAGTTTTATTTTTATCACTGAAGATAAAAATAACTATATGAAGAATTTTGCAAATAAAAAAAATATATTATGTTTTGATCATGATCCAAATATTGGCGGGAGATTTAGTATTTTCTCAATCACAGCCTTACTTCCGCTAATATCTGTTGGGTACAAACTTGATAAAATCTTAAAATCTCTAAAAAAAGCAAAAAAAATATTTCATAAAAATCACATTAAATTGTCAAAATCTATTTTTGAGATCATTGACTACGAAAAAAAAAGAGGGCTAAATATTGTTGTAGGCTTAACTTACCATGATAAGATCAACGTAATAAATGAATGGTATAGGCAGATATTTGCAGAAAGTTTAGGAAAGAATAAAAAAGCTAAAAACTATATTTCTTCATATGGTTCTATAGATCAACATAGCCAATTTCAGCTTTATATAGATGGTCCTTATGATAAAAATTTTATCTTCTTCAAAATTGATAATAAAAAGAAATCTATAGTATCTAACTCTAGTTTGATAGAGGATAATAATTTAATGAATGTTCTTGAAGAGGGAGCTATAAAAACACTAGAACAGAAAAAATTTATGGTAACACAAATTTCTATAAAAAATGATTTAGATAATTATTGTTCACTTTTATATTTTTTAATTTTTGATATTTACTTAAGATCTATACATGAAAATATTAATTTTCTTGATCAACCAGCAGTAGAAATTCTAAAAAAAAATACGAAAGCATAAATTGATAAATAACCTAATTTCTTTTTTTGGTGCAAATTCAAAATTTCATCTTTTGAAAATATTTATTATTTTTGGTTTAGCAGGATCTCTTTCAGTTTTATTATCTAATCCATTACTTAATATGGTTTCAATTGAAAACTATATTTCAAATAAGTTTTTATATTGGTTTATAAGACTAATTTTAATATTCCCTATATATCAATTTGTGCTAATTATAGTTTCTTTAGTTTTTGGTGAATTTGGATATTTTAAAAAATTTTTTATAAAGTTTATCAATTATTTTAAAATTAATTAAGTCTTAAAAAAAAATAAGTTTTTATTTTTATAATTTTTTTTTAAAATTAGATTATCTACATTAATTACATGACTATTTTCTAAAATGATTAATATATTAGACTGAATTTTATCTAAAATTTTGCTTTTTATTAAATTGAAGCTGTGATCGTAAGGGGGGTCTATATAAATAATTTCACAATTATTTAAAATATCAATTTCTTGTAAAAAAGGATTTTTATTAATAATCTCATAATTTACATCTTTTACACTTTTTAAAAAATCTTTAATTTTATCCGTATTACTTCTATCAATATCATTAAATATTACTTTTTTAACTCCTCTTGATAATGCTTCTATTCCAATTGAACCAGTTCCCGCAAATAAATCACAAAAAATTAGGTTTTTTAAATCCAGATCTAAATTATTATTGTGAGATAATAAATTAAATATATCCTCTCTAATCCTTGATAAGGTTGGACGATAATTGTTTTTAGACTCAAACAATATTCTCCTACCCTTATATTTACCGCTTATAACTCTCATCAACTTGCATTTCTTTAAAATTTCCGTATGTAATAGATTTCAAAAGAAAACGCCCATAAGAAATTCTCTTAAGTTTCTCTACTTTTAAATTAAATAATGTGCAGATATCTCTTATCTCTCTATTTTTACCCTCGGTAAGATCAAATTTCAATACATGTTTATTACCATTAGAATGTAATAAGTTTACATTTGGTTTTTTATAAATTTCTTTTCCATAAATTTTTTTATTCATAGATTTAATTTTATTTTCATCAAATGACCCTATTACATTAACCAGGTAAGATCTTTTGATATTGGATTTAGGGAGTTCCATATATCTTTTAAAAGAGGTTTCTTTTGTAAATAATAATAAACCCTCAGAATTATAATCTAATCTACCAATATAGTGATACTGGTGATATTTTTTAGGTAAGAAGTCATAGACAATTTTTCTTTCTTTTTCGTCTTTTTTTGAAGTGATACAACCTTTAGGCTTATGAAATAAGAGTATATTTAATTTACTAGATTTTATTTTTTTTATTTCAAAAATATCTTTATCAGTTACTGATAAAAAAGGTCTAGTCTCAATACCACCATTTAGGGTAACTTTTTTATTTTTTATTAGACTTTCTGCTTGTTTTCTAGAAATCTTAAGTTTTGAAGATAATTTTTTACTAAATGTTATTTTTTGCATGATCAGTAAACATCTTGATTATATTTTTATCAAATTCAGTTATCAAAAATTCTGGGTGCCATTGAACTCCCATACATAAAGGATGTTCATTATGATGAAAAGCTTCAATTATATTATCAGATGCATAGGCATCTATTGTCAATTTTTTTCCAATTTTATTAATTGCTTGATGATGAGCACTATTAACATAAATTTTAGAACTATCTTTGAATGTTTTCAGTTTCGACATATTGCTTAAAATAATTTCATGACTAGTTTCATTTCTAGGATTAGGTTGTTCATGTTCAATAAATGAGTCTATATCTTGAATTAAACTACCACCAAAAAATACATTAAGAAGTTGACTACCCCCACATATCCCTAAAATAGGTTTATTATAAGGAAAATATTTTTCTAATACTTTAAATTCAAAATTCGTTCTATCTTGAATAGTTTGAATTTTATCTGACTTTATTTTTTCTCCATAATATTTAGGGTCAATATCAAAATCTCCCCCTGAAATAAGTAATCCATCTAAAAAATCCACATTTTCTAACGTTTCTGTTATTGGAAGTATAACAGGTGTGCAGCCAAATTTATGAAGGCAGTCTGAATAATGACGCCTTAAAGCGAACCATGGATACTTAGAATAAGTGTTTTCTTTTTCCTTATAATCAGTTGTAATACCAATGATTGGGAGTCTAGTCACAATGAATAACCTAACAAATTTTATACGTCTTGTACTGTATCAAAGTAAATTAGCTATGGAAAAAGGAGAAATTCCAGTAGCTTCAATGATAGTTGACCCTACAGAGGAAAGGGTTGTAGCAAGATCTTTTAATAAAGAGATTGCTCTAAATGATCCAACAGCACATGCAGAAATTTTGAGTATAAGAAAAGCTTGTAAAAAATTAAATCAAAAAAGGTTAGATGGTCTTGTCATGATTTGTAATTTAGAGCCTTGTAATATGTGTAAAGAGGTTATTAAGTCTGCACGATTGTCTAAAGTCTATTATTTATTTAGAAATGATAATCCTCGTCGAAAGACTATATCACCAATAAAATATAAACTAATTGAAAATAATGAAGAAAATTTAATAAAAAAATTCTTTAGAAATAAAAGAACTAAAAATTAGCACCAATGTCAGATCTATAATATTTTTCTGGCCAGTCTATCATATTAGCTATTTCGTAAACTTTCTTTCTACATTCACGGTAATCATTTCCAGACGCAACAATTGAGAGAACTCTCCCTCCATTAGAAAATATTTTGCTGTCAATTAATTTAGTTGCAGCATGAAAAATATAAAAGTCATCATTATTTTTAAATTTACTAATATTTCTTATTTCTGTATTTTTTGGATAATTTTCTGGGTATCCTTTGGTTGCTAAAATTAAACAAATAGATTTTTTATTTTCGTAAAATTCAATTTTTGAATATTTTAAATTTTTTGTTGCGGTTGAATGAAGTAAGGATAAGAAGTCTGATTTCACTCTAAGTGAAATACTCTGAATTTCTGGATCTCCAAATCTAGTATTGTATTCAAGTAAATAAGGTTGATTGAATTCATTAACAATTATTCCAAAAAATATTACTCCTTGGAATGCTATGTTATCTTGTATGAGACCATTAATTGTTTTTTCGACTATTTCCTCTTGAATTATTTTGTTTAAATTTTCCTCTAAAATTGGTGCAGGGCTAATAGTACCCATTCCTCCAGTATTTGGCCCAGTATCATTGTCTCCGATCCTTTTATAGTCTTGTGCTGAACCAAAATTTAAATAATCTTCTCCATCTGTTATTGTAAAAAAACTCAATTCTCTTCCCTCAATAAAGTCCTCTATTACTACTTTGTTATTTTCTTGGTTAAATTCCTTGTTAATAAAAACTCTTTTACACGCCTCTATTGCTTCGTTAGTGTTTGTGCAAACAAAAACCCCTTTGCCTGCAGCTAAGCCATCATATTTTACAACAATAGGCCCATTAAAGCTCTCTAAATAATTTTTTGCTTTTTCAAAATCAACAAATGTCTGAGATTTTGCTGTTGCAATATCGTGCAATTGGCAAAACTCTTTCATAAACTCTTTAGAAGACTCAAGTTTTGCACCTTTCGAGTCAGGTCCAAAAACATTTAAGCCATTATTTCTTAGTTCTCCTGCTAAATTTTCTGATAAATAGTTTTCTGGACCTACGACAATAAGGTCGGGATTAATTTTAATACATTCCCTGATAATATCCTCTTTAGTTGAGATATTTCTACACTCGGCAATTTGGCTTATTCCATAATTTCCAGGAAAACAAAATACCTTCTCACAAAGATATGACTTGTCAAGAATTCTACACAAAGCGTGTTCACGTGCACCAGACCCTATAACTATGACATTCATTTATATAGCATAATACAGTATATTTATTTTGTGAATAATATCCCTGAGTACACTGTATCACAACTGAATAAGTCAGTAAAAGACCTATTAGAAGAAAACTATTCTTATTTAAAGTTAGTTGGTGAGTCAGGATCAGTAACCATAGCTAGTTCTGGTCATGTATATTTTTCAATTAAAGAAAATGACGAAGTCATATCATGCATATGTTGGAAAGGGAGTTATGAAAATTTACAAATAAAAATAGAAGAAGGAACTGAATATAACTTTTACGGAAGGATAACCTCTTACTCTAAATTTGGGAGATCTGTATATCAACTCATTATTGACCACATAGAATATAGTGGTACTGGCTCAATTTTAAAGCTGATCGAAGATAGAAAAAAAGAATTATCTTCGATGGGATTTTTTGATGATAATATAAAAAAAAAACTACCAAAGTATCCAAAATTAATTGGTGTATTGACTTCTGCGTCTGGTTCAGTAATTCATGATATAATTCATAGAATTTCTGAAAGATTTCCAATTACAAAAATACAGGTTTATCCTATTTCTGTTCAAGGTAAAAATTCTCATATTGAAATTATTGATTTTCTAGATTTGATTGAAAATCATGAGACAATAGATCTATTAAAGCCTGATTTAATTATATTCGCCAGAGGTGGAGGTTCTTTAGAGGAGTTAATGCCATTTAACGAGCCAGATTTAATAGAAAGAGTTTTCAATTTAAAAATTCCAAATATCTCCGCTATTGGCCACGAGACTGATTATACGTTATTAGATTATGTTTCAGATTTACGTGCACCAACACCTACTGCAGCAGCTGAAATCGCTGTTCCTGATAAAAAACATCTATTTAATCACATACAAGATTTACAAGAAAAACTAAATTATTCTGTTGATCAAAGATATATACTCATTGAGCAACTATTATTAAAATTTAAAAATTCAGTGAACTATTTTTCAAATAAAATTAAAGATGTTGAGAACAAATTAAGTAAAATAAATAATGAGAATTTAGAAACAATTAGCAATTCATTTTATAATAAATCGATTTTATTTAATGATATTTTCATAAAACTACAAGAAAGTAATCCTAAACAAAAAATTTCAGAAATACAAAATAAAATTCAATATATTAATAATAACAATAAAGCTTTTGTCTTAAATAAATTAAAAATTTTTACACAGAAATTATATTTACTTAATAAAATACTTAACACTTCTTCTTTAGAGAAGAATCTAAAAAAAGGATATGCAATATTGAGATCAGGAGACAAAATTATTAAAAGTGTTCAATCTCTTAAAAAATTAGATCATTTTGACGCTACTCTTAAGGATGGAGTTATCAATATAAAAAAAAACTTATAATTTCCATCTTTGATGTACCCATAACCATTGCGATGGAGACCGGACAATCCATTTCTCAAAATATTTTTTATGGACTATCTCAACTAACTCTTTGGTATTATAATTTTTATATTGATCATAGTGCATAGGTTCTTCGATAATTATTTTAAATGTACCGTTTTTGTTTCTTATTGAGTATACAGGGCATATCATTGTTTTGTACTTGATTGCTAAATTAGCAAAACCATCCGTTGCTAAAGCCTTCTTTCCAAAAAAATTAATTTCTAAACCACTGCTATCTCTTTGATCAATTAAAAGTGCTAAATCCTCTTTTTTTTTTAGAGCTTTAATCATAGATTTAGCACTTTCAGAGCCTTTTTTGTAAAAAAAAGCATTATCATTCCTCCTATATTTTTGGATATAATTATCAATTTTTTCGTTATTAGCATGTCTATAAACTGAGTGAAGTGTAAAACCGTTTCGCAATATAAAATTTCTTGTTAATTCCCAATTTCCAATATGTGCAGATATAAAAATTTTTGGACTTTTGTGAGCTTTGATTTCATCTAGTACATACATGTTATCAATACTAATATTTTCCCAATCAAACTTATTTATATTAAAAAATTCAAAAAAAACTTTTCCAGTCTCTTTTAGGTTATTTTTTACTAAATTTGAACCAGCCTTATTACTTAAATTTAATACTTTTATATTATGTTTTATGATTTGCTTGTATTTTGTATATCTTCCAAAAAAACCAACTATTGCTCCTCCAAAATTTGAGGCAAAATTAAAACTAAATAATCCCATGATATTTTTAAGTATTAAAAAAGTTATAAACTCAAGGTGATTTCTAAAAATTTTAAATATATTTTTCAATTTCAGTAGCAAATTCTATATTATTATCAGACACCATCTCTCCATATATAATTCCTATAGAACTTTTAAACTCATCAGGTATCCTTACATGGTCTTTCTCACTAGTTACTAAAAAAGCATCATTTTTATTAGCTTGATCTAATAATAAAAAAATTTCATCAATAGTATATTGATGATGATCTGGAAAATCTTTTGTTAATACTAAATCTAAATTTTCAGATTTTAATTGATCAAAAAATTTTTTATTAAAACCTAGCCCTGCGAAAGCGATTAATTTTTTTTCTTTTAATTCTGGACTTATTTCAATCTTAAATTTCAAAATATGTTTAAAGTGACTCTCATTCAAATCATTACATTCTTCAGTATTTATTAAAAAAAATATTTGAGATTTTTTTATTGCATTTTTTACAGACTCTCTCAAAGGCCCTGAAGGGACTAAGAGTCTATTTCCAAATGATTGAATAGAGTCATACACATAAATAGATAAGTTTTTATATACATTATAAGATTGAAGTGCATCGTCCAAAACAAGTATATTTGCGCCTTCTTTTTTAGCTGATAGCATTGCACGAAATTTGTTTTTACTTACCCAAGTTGTAAAATAATTTGACATCATTAAGGCTTCATCTCCCACAAAATTAAAGTCCATATGAGGTTTTACCTTAATAACTTCATCTAAAGTTGTGGAACCCCCATAGCCTCGAGAAATAATATGAGGGATATAACCCATTTTTTTTAATTCTTTGCAGATGTACAAAACTGATGGTGTTTTGCCAGAACCTCCAATGATGGCACTTCCAACAGCTATCACAGGTAAATTAATTTTCTGAACTCTTGAAAATTTTCTTTTAATTAAATTTCCTACCAACCACAAAATTGACAATGGTGATAGAAGCAGTGCATTTAAAGAAGCTGTTTTTTGATACCAGAATTTTGGTGCTTTTAACATTTCTCAATCATTTCAGTAATATTTATTAAACTATTTTTGTTACTATTAATAAATATTTCAATTTCCTTTGTATTATGAATGTCAGCTTTTACTAAATTATTAATTTCTTTACTTATTGTTTTTAAGTTATCACTATTCATTGTTTTACAAAGGCTAAGTTTCTCAAGATCAAGATATATTTCCTCAAAATTTTTATTAAAACTTCCTGAGAGCACGAAACATCCATGCGAAAGAGGTTCTAAGGGATTCTGCCCGCCATGTTTTATTAAAGAACCACCCATAAAGACAATCTTAGAACGCTCAAAAATTGACATACTATCTCCATATTTATTATGGATTGTTATTTTTTTTAAATTCTCAGAATTAACTTTTTCTTTTATAATTTCAAAATATTGAATATGGCGAGGTATAATCACAACTTCATATATCTCATTAAAATTTAATCCTTTAATAATATTAAATACTTTCTCATATTCACTTAGGTGAATACTTGCAAAACATACAATCCTTCTTTTGGTTTGAGGTATATTTATATCAATATTAAATTTTAAGTTCCCATAAAAATAAACTATCCTCCCGAATATATTATTAATCTTCTGTTGATCTTTTTTACTTTGAGCAAAAATTAATTTGTACTGTTCTCCAATTATTTTGCTTAATCTTGGAAATTTGGACCATTTAGCATAGCTGCTATCTGAAATTCTGGCATTTATTAAAATATTTTTTATTTTTTTCTGATTTGAAATTAATAACCAATTAGGCCAAATTTCTGAGTCTATCCATAAAATTTTTTTAAAATTTGTTTTTGATAAAAATATATTTACATTCCAAAAAAAATCTAAAGGAAGAAATATACATGATAAATTAGGGTATTTTTTCTTTGATATCTCAAAAGATGATAGTGTAGAACATGATAAAACAATTTTATTACTACTTAAACTATCTACTAAAAATTTAATTGAATTTAATTCACCTATACTTGCAAAATGAATTAAGTAATCACTTTTAGTAATTTCTTTGTAATTTTGATTTGAAAAAACTTTTTGTTTAAAAGATGAGTAATTTTCTTTTTTTTTATAAATTCTTATGAGACCAATTAATAAAATTATTGGAAAGAATATAACTTGAAATAATCTATAGCTAAAAATAAACATCAATTATTTTTAAATTTTTGTTCAAATTTTCTATTACGAATTTATTAAATGTATTTTCATCAAAATGACTAGGATTTATTATTTCTTTTCCCCAAAAATAAATACCTTTGCTGAATGGTAATGGTATTTTTAATTTATCCCAATTGTTTAAACGAAAAAAACGATTTGTCTTAAATGTTAATAGAGCAATTTTTAAATCAAATTTTTTAGCCAATTTATATATATTTGTATTAATTTCATAAGGTGGCCCATGAGGAGCGTCAGGTGTTATGTAAATACATTCACCATTTTTAACTGCAAATGATATATCTTTTATAAGAGCAATTGGTTTGTCTTTTTCACGTAAAAGAGGGTTCAGACCGAATTTTCTTTGAACTAAAGTGCTTATTTGACCATCTCTATGAGAGGTCGAAACAGGCCTTAATTTTGGTTTGAATTTCCAGCTAAACGTTGAGCCCATAAGTTGATTGTGCCATATAAGAACAATAATTGACTTATTATTTTGTAATTGTTTCTCTATGATTTCTTCATTTACCCCTGACCAATCACTTGTTTTTCTGATTATTGACAAAGATAAATAAATTAAATTTACAAAAATAATTTTGAAAAATTTATTCTTTGATAATTTTTTAAGCATTTTTTTTAATCTGTCTTTTATAAAGATTATAGTAATGTTTTTTTCTTGCCATTAGAGTTTTATGACTGCCTTTTTCAACAATTTTTCCATTGTCTAAATAATAAATTTCATCAAAATTTTTAATCGTGCTTAATCTATGAGCTACTACTACCATAGTAATTTTTGGCACATGATACAGATTATTAAAAAGTTTAGACTCTGTTTTAAGATCTAGATTTGAACTAGGCTCATCGAGAAGCAAAACTGAACTTTTTTGAGCAAGAGCTCTTGCAATTGAAATTCTTTGTCTTTGTCCACCAGATAACTTAACTCCATTTTCTCCAATTTTTGTATTCAATTTATTAGGAAGTTTATTTGCAAAATCGTTTACACATGCAATATTAGCAAAATGATTTAAATCATTTAGTTTAAGACTGGAGTTATATTTAATATTTTCCAAGATAGTTCCATCAAATAGAACTGTATCTTGGCTGACAAGGCTAAATATATTTCTAAGATTATTTAATTTTAATTTTTTTATATTAATTTCATTTATTTTAATTTCACCCTTAGAAATATCAAATAATCTCAAACACAGTGCAGTGAGTGTTGATTTACCTCCACCAGAGGGTCCTACAAATGCAATTTTTCTTCCTGCATTAATTCCAAGATTAACTCCATCAATTATATTTTTATTTGTATTTTCGTATTTGAAAAAAACATTTTTTAAACTTAATTTTTTAAAATTTTTAATTGCTTTGGATCCACCAATTGTTTCATTCTTATAATCTATATACTCAAAGATTCTAGATGCAGCGCCAAGACCACTTTGAAGCAAAACATTAACATTTATAAGGTTTTTCAGTGGAGCGTAGGCTAACATCAAACTAACCAAAAAACTCATTAATTCCCCTGCAGACATATTCTCATTAATTACAAAAACACCCCCACCAAATATTGCTAAACCTGCTGCCATCGAACCCAGAGTTTCTGTAAAAGGTCTTGATCGGGCAGTAATTTTTTCCTGTTTAAAATTTAATTCCCTTGCATATTCAATTTCTTTATTGACTCTTTTAATTTCAAAATTTTCTGCATTAAAAGACTTGACATTTTTAATACCTTTAAAAACTTCCTCTAAATTAGAGGCTAATGTTCCAACTTGTTCTTGTAAGTTTTTTGTAACTCTTCTAATTTTTTTTCCTAATACTCTCACAGGAACAATTGCTAATGGAAAAATAATTATTGAAATACAAGCTAATTTCCAATTTTGATAGAACATGTTTCCTACCAAGACAGTTAAAGTTAAAGAATCTTTGATTAATGCAGTATAGGTATTTGCCATCGCTCCACTTAGATAATATGTATCTGTTGTAATCCTAGTTATTAAAGATCCTATTTTATTTTTTATGAAAAACCCATAATGAACGTTTATTATATTTTTAAAAACGTCACGTCTAAGTTTCTCAATTATCCTGTGACTCATGAATTGAAGAGAAGTAATTTGGATATAAGTAACTAATCCTTTAATTATTCCTGTAATCAAAATAGCTATAGGAATAAAATATAAATAGAATTTGTCTGCATTAATTAAAACATTGTCTAAAGCTGGTTTAACCAACCAGGCATGAAAACCTGTGCACAAAGCTGCAATAATCATACATAAAATAGCAATGAGCATTTTAAATTTAAAATTAAGAAATAATTTAGAAATTCTTATAAAATGTTTTTTAGACTCAGACATTAAAGTGACTACCTATTATTATACTAAAAAGTAGGCTGATACCGTAATAGTTATTGCGTGAGAAGTATGAACTAGATTTTTCAGGCTTATTTTCCCATATAAAATTAATATCTATTAAATTTATTAGAAAAATTGTAATAACTAAAATATTAAAAATAAACCTAAAATCTAAACTAGCCCCATAAAATATTATTAAAAAATATTTAACGAAAATCATAATATTTAAAATAATCACTTTTTTCGAACCAAATAACAAAGTGCTAGAATATAGATTTAAATCTTTATCATCATTTTCATCCTGCGTTGCATAAATAGTATCGTAAGTTAATGTCCAAAAAATTAATGATATATATAAAATACAAATAGATGAAAAAGGAATGTTTGAGCCTAGTGATGCCCAACCTATAAAACATCCCCAATTATAAGTTAAAGCCAAAATAAATTGAGGTAAAATAAAAAATCTTTTTGCCAGAGGGTATAAGGTTATTAGAGGTGTGATAACTATACCTAAAATAATTGCCTCATAATTTAATTGTAGAAGAATAAAAAAACCTAATACTAGAAGAGTAAGCAAAAGAATTAAAGCATTTTTGATACTAATTTTTGATGATGCCAGAGCTCTACTTTTCGTTCTGATTACTTTTTTATCAATATCTGTGTCAATTAAATCATTAACTATACACCCTGCAGATCTCATAATTATTGAACCAAGAAAAAACATAAAGAATAAAACTAAAACTTTATTAGACGCAATATTCCCTGAGGATGCTAAAACGAAGCCAATTGGATAAAATAGAAGAAGAAAACCTATTGGTTTATCTAATCTAATTAAAGAAAGATAAGGGTGTGAGAATGATGGTAATAATTTAAAAATTAAATTATCTTTATAATCTTTATTCATGAAAAGAGTTTATTGTACTTCAATTTTGAAACAGGGTAGCACTTATGAGCTAGAAAAAAAGTATTATATCCATCTTATAAAAGTAATGAGGTTAAGAGTTGGTGATCAAGTGTCTTTATTTAATAATACTTCTGGTGAGTGGAAATCTGAAATAGTAGATATCAAAAATAATTTATTAATTGCAAAAACAATTTGTTTAATTTCACCTCCTAAAGCAGAAACATCAATTGACTTAATGTTTTCTCCAATTAAATATCAAAATAGTGAGTCAGTTATTAGACAATCAACTGAGATGGGTATTAGATCTATATTTCCAACGATTTTTAAAAGAACTATAAATACAAAAATTAATCTTAATAAGTTTAATACTTATGCAATAGGTGCCGCACAACAAAGTGAAAGATTATCAATCCCAAACATCTATGATTTGACTAATTTAAAAAATCAATTAGAAATCATATCCTCTAAAACGATTTTAATGTTCGACGAAAACCTTAAAGGAGTTCATTTATCTCAAGCTAAAATTAAATCAAATAGTGAAATTTTAGTAATAATCGGGCCTGAGGGAGGATTTGAGGAGGAAGAGAGGGTATTTATTTCTAAATTATCCAAAAATTTCTTGAATGTGAGCTTAGGTTCGAACATTCTTAAAGCTGATACTGCAGTTATTGCCGCACTTAGTCTAACATTTCATTATTTTTCTTAATTATAGCGGGTTTAAGCGACATACTGTCAATATACTGTATCAAAAAGATTACTAATATGTCTTAAATGATGTCAATTTTATCACTATTTTTTTTACTCTTCTCTATTGAGTTATACGGAAAGCAAGCCACAGACTGGCAGTTAAGTTTTCAAAATCCAGCAACCGATTTAATGGGCAGTGTAGTTGGCCTTCATAACATAATTTTGATCGTGATGACTTTAGTAACTTTATTTGTTTTATTTCTTCTCTTTTATGTTTCTTTTCGTTTTAGTGCAAAAAGAAATCCAATCCCATCGACAACTACCCATAACACTGTCGTAGAAGTCCTTTGGACGGCAATCCCAATAGTCATTCTTGTGGTTCTTGCAATTCCATCTTTTAAACTTCTATATCAACAAGAAAAAAGTGAAACTTACGATATGACTATTAAAGTTATTGGGCACCAATGGTATTGGGAATATGAATATCCTGATCATGGTGATTTTTATTATGAAAGCTATATGGTTCAGGATCAAGATCTTGAAGAGGGAGACCTTAGACTATTGACTGTTGATAACCCTTTAGTAATTCCTGCAAATAAAAATATTCAAATTTTAATTACAGCCGGTGATGTACTTCATAGTTGGGCGGTTCCATCAATGGGTTTGAAGACGGATGCTGTACCAGGAAGATTAAATGAAACATGGGTAAATGTAAAAGAACCAGGTACATATAGAGGTCAATGTTCTGAAATTTGTGGTAGTGGTCACGGTTTTATGCCTGTTGTTGTTAAAGTATTACCAGAGAATGAATTTATAGCTTGGGCAAATGAAGCCAAAAATAATTATGCTATCAACGATGAAATCAAGAGTAACGATCTAGAAAAAGAAATTGTTATTTCACAAAATAATTTAACACAATTAGAGGAGAAAAATTTATGAGTTCAGAATCATTAGCCATTGACGATCATCACGATCATAAACCAGGTTTTTTTACAAGGTGGTTCCTTTCAACCAATCATAAGGACATTGGTACCTTGTATCTTATTTACGCAATTATCGCAGGAGTTGTTGGTGGTGCTTTATCTGTAATAATGAGAATGGAATTATCAGAACCTGGTATGCAGTTTGTTGCAGACGGACAAATGTGGAATGTAATTATTTCAGCCCATGGATTACTCATGATCTTTTTTGTTGTTATGCCAGCTTTAATAGGTGGTTTCGGAAATTGGTTTATTCCTCTAATGATAGGTGCACCAGATATGGCATTCCCAAGGTTAAATAATATTAGTTTTTGGTTATTAGTCCCTGCATTATTTTTAATTGCAGGTTCAATGTTCGTTGGTAGTGGGGCTGGTACTGGTTGGACTATTTATCCACCTCTTAGTTCAAACATAGGACATAGCACACCAGCTGTTGATATGGCTATTTTCTCTCTCCATTTAGCTGGAGCCTCATCGATACTTGGAGCTGTAAATTTCATTACAACTATTTTGAATATGAGGGCTCCAGGAATGACGATCCACAAAATGCCTCTTTTTGTATGGGCAATGCTAGTTACAGCTTTTCTTCTTCTACTTGCTGTTCCAGTTCTTGGAGGCGCAATTACAATGCTTTTAACAGATAGAAATTTTGGAACTACTTTTTTTGATCCAGCTGGAGGAGGAGACCCTGTTTTATTTCAGCATCTTTTCTGGTTCTTTGGCCACCCTGAAGTTTATATTATGATTTTGCCAGCGTTTGGTATCGTCTCGCACATCGTATCCACATTTTCAAAAAAACCTGTCTTTGGTTATCTAGGAATGGCGTATGCTATGGTTGCTATTGGATTTATTGGCTTCGTCGTCTGGGCTCATCATATGTACACAGTAGGTTTTAGTGCAAATGTTAGAGCTTATTTTATGTTAGCTACTATAGTTATAGCTGTTCCTACTGGTGTTAAGATCTTTAGTTGGATAGCTACAATGTGGGGAGGTTCCATAACCTTTACAACTCCTATGTTGTTTGCTTTAGGATTTATATTTTTATTTACTCTTGGTGGAGTAACTGGAGTAATCTTGGCAAATGCAGGAATTGATGTGGTATTACATGATACTTATTACGTCGTTGCCCACTTCCATTATGTGTTAAGTATGGGAGCTGTATTTGGAATTTTTGCAGGTATTTATTATTGGTTTGGTAAAATGAGTGGAAAAAACTACTCTGAATTTTTTGGAAAATTTCATTTTTGGTTATTCTTTTTAGGAGTTAATTTAACTTTCTTTCCTCAACATTTTTTAGGACTAGCAGGAATGCCAAGACGTATTCCAGATTATCCAGATGCTTACGCGGGATGGAACATTATATCTTCAATTGGGTCCTATATATCATTTGCATCATTTATTCTTTTTATATTCGTAATTATATATGCATTATTAAAAGGTAAAAAAGCAGATGCAAATCCATGGGGTGAGGGTGCTAAAACACTTGAGTGGACATTACCATCTCCACCACCTTATCATCAGTTTGATACGTTGCCCGAAGTTAAAAATTAATTAGTGTTAGAAAAAAAATATCAACAAACTTACGAACAAACAGAACAAAACGTTCTTTTTGCTCAAGTCGTAAATTTTTTAAAACAACTTTATATTTTAATTAAACCTGGTGTAATCTCTCTTGTTATATTTACTGCTTTATGTGCCATGTTACTTGCTCCCTCAGACAAAAGCCTATTTGTTAAAGGAATGGCCCTTGTACTCATTGCTGTTGGAGCATCTGGTTCTGCTATTTTAAACATGTGGTTTGATAGAATTGTAGACTCAAAAATGGATCGAACCAAATTCAGACCTATTCCTTCAGGAAATATATCAGCAAATACTGCTCTTGGAATTGGGCTTGTTTTCTCTTTTTTTTCTGTTGTTGCTTTATTTTTCTTCACAAATATCATTGCATCTATACTTTTAGCTTTCACAATTCTTTATTACTCTGTCTTCTATACAATGTATCTAAAGTACCGTACTGCACAAAATATAGTCGTTGGTGGTTTGGCAGGTGCTCTTCCTCCAGTCATTGCATGGATAAGCATATCTAGTGATCAGATTTATTGCCCCTTAATACTTTGTATAATTATATTTCTCTGGACACCCCCTCACTCTTGGGCACTAGCTATATTTAGAAACCAAGACTACTCTGATGCAGACATTCCCATGTACCCAGTCAAACATGGTGTTAAGAAAACACTTTTGATGATGAACATTTATACATTTTTTATGGTTGTTTCAGTTAATTTTCTTTATTTTTTTAAATTTGCAGGCATGAGCTTTTTTTTGGGCTCTAACGTTCTCAATGCATATTTTATTTACAAGCTTTTTAAATTAAATACATCAAAAAATTTAAAGAAAGACTCTATTAAACTTTTTGGATATTCAATTGTATATTTGTTTCTTATTTTTTCATTAACAGTAATTGATAAATATTTATTTTAATGAAAAGAAAAAATAAAAATTATTTAGTATTGGCATTACTCTTTATGCTTGTGACAGCATTTTATTTTATTACGATATTTAGAATTAAATCTGGTTTTTGAATATAACAAATATAAATAAAACATTATTTGTTCTAATATTAATACTTGGCTTCATGCTAAGCTTGGTAGTTTTTTCTGTACCTTTATATAAACTTTTTTGTGATTTAACTGGATTTCAGGGTTTTAATAAAGAAGTTCAAATACAAGAACAAAACCAAAATATCAACTCAGGACAACTTGATTTAAAAGTAATATTTTCAGCTCAGGTAAATGATGGACTAGACTGGATGTTTGAGGCACCTCAAAAAATGCATATCACTGAGGGTGTTAAATACGATGTAGTTTTTAAAGCTAAAAATAATACCAATGTTGAGTCAACTGGCACATCTATTTTTAATATTTTACCTCCAAAAATTGGTCCATATTTGTTTAAAATAGAATGTTTTTGTTTTATTGATCAAACAATCCTGCCAAATCAAGTTGTTGAGTTTCCCGTTACATTTTACTTGGATCCATTAATATTAGACGATCCTGAGGCAAGCAGGACAAAGAATGTCACTTTGTCATATACCTTTTTTGAGAAAAAAGAATGAAATGAGCAATTGAATGGTTGACTTAGTATTTAAAGACTCTCATAAGAAACATAAGTTTCACCTCGTCAATCCAAGTCCATGGCCTATAGTTGGTGCTTTTTCAGCTCTTTTTCTAGTTTCAGGTGCTATATTGTATATGCATTATGAAATGTTATGGCCGATGCTGGCAGGCCTTTTCCTAATACTTTTTACTATGTTTATGTGGTGGAGAGACATCATTAAAGAAAGCACTTATTTAAAAGTTCATAATTCAATCACGGAAATTGGTCTTAGGTGGGGTATGGCTTTATTTATCACATCAGAAGTTATGTTTTTTGTTGCTTTTTTTTGGGCTTTTTTTGATGCAAGTCTATTGCCAAAATCATTTATATCAGAATACAAGGAAGTTTTTACTGGTACTCTTGGAATAGGGGTATGGCCTCCAAAAGGTATTGAAACTTTTGACCCATTAGATATCCCATATTTAAACACTTTAATTCTACTTCTATCAGGTACTACTTGTACATGGGCGCATCATGCAGTAAGAGAAGGCAATAACAAAGAAGCTCTTCAAGGATTATATTTCACAGTTTTTTTGGGTTTCATATTTTCACTTTTACAAATATATGAATATCAACATGCTACTTTTGGTTTTACTGAAGGTATATATCCCTCAACTTTTTATATGGCAACTGGCTTTCATGGCTTTCATGTATTAATTGGTACTTTATTTTTACTTGTCTGTTTAATGAGAGCAAGAAAAGGTCATTTAACCCCAGAAAGACATTTTGGTTTTGAAGCTGCTGCATGGTATTGGCATTTCGTCGATGTTGTTTGGTTGTTTTTGTACATAAGTATCTACGTGTGGGGGAAATAAATTAAAAATTTTGTTTTTTTAAACCAATTAAAATAACAATCTATGAATAAGTCATCATTAACATTTGTATTCATTGGTATTTCAATTTTAACTTTTATTTTAGGATCATGGCAATTATTTAGACTTAATTGGAAAAACGATCTAATGGATAATATTAGTAATTCAATTATTAATCCTGATCTGTTCTCTAATGATAAAAATTACAATAATTTAGTTTCAGTAAAATTAGACAAAAATTACACATTATTAGATAAACCAATCTTTATAGAGTCCAAAACATTCAAAGGAAAGCCAGGTTATCACCTAATACTTCCCCTAAAATACAATAAAGAGATATATAGCGTCATCAATTTTGGGTGGTTTTTAGATAAAGATTTTGATCAAGTCAAAAGTATCATAAAAAAATATCTATCTGTAAATAATGCAAAAGTTTATGTAAGAGAATTCAATTCAGATAAGCCATTTTTTACTCCTAAGAATGATTTATTAAATAATACTTGGTATGCAGTTAATAAGAATGATTTTAATCAATTTTATCAATATGATTTTCCATCAAAATATTATTTTGTTTTACTAGATGATAGAATAACTAAATATAGTTTTAATCCTCTAATATTTTTGAGGAATAACCATTTAAATTATTCAATAACTTGGTTTTTGTTAAGCTTATCAAGTATTATAATGCTGTTAATTATCAGGAAGAAATATGAATAAACTTAGAGAGTATTTTAAGAATTATTATGTCTTAAATGATGTCAGTGGAGTTTTATTTTGGGATAATGCCACTAATTTACCAAAAAAAAGTATCGACTCTAGATCTGAGCAAATGTCTATTTTATCAAAATTTACTGACAAAATATTTAGGGGCGAGGAGATACAAGAAGAGATAGAAAAAGCTGAAAATACAAAATTGACTGAAACAGATAGTAAGTGTCTAAAATTAATGAAGAGTATTATCATAAAAGAAAACGCTATTGATCCAGATTTAAAATCTTTACTGATAAAAAAAAAATTAAACTGTGAACATTTATGGAGAGAAGCTCGAACAAAAAATAATTGCTCCATAATTGAAAAAGACTTCAATAATTTATTAGATTTAGTACACGAAGAGGCGTGTCAATTATCTCATGCTACTAACTTAACACCATATGACTCTTTAATTTCAAAATATGACGTAGACTATGACTCAGTAAAGATTGACGAAGTTTTTTCTATTATCGATAAAGAAATAATACCTAAATATAAAAATTTACAAAAAATTAAATCTCCTTTTATATACAAATCAGATATTTCTGACTCAAAAATAATAAAAGAAATAAAAATAAGATTAGAACAACTCAACTTTGATTTTGATAGAGGAAGAATTGACCAATCTCATCATCCATTCTGTGGAGGTGCCACAAATGATGTGCGGATAACAACAAGGTTTGAAGAAAATATATTAGAGTCCTTATCAGCTTTATTTCATGAGACGGGTCATGGTGTATATGAGCAAAATCGACCTATTCAATACCTTTATGAACCTTTGGGTCAATCTCGGAGTTTAAGTGTGCATGAAAGTCAATCTCTCTTTTTTGAAAATCATATATTTAAATCACAGGCTTATTTCAAAATAATAAATACTATTTTTGATAACTCTAAAGATTTGGAAAAATCTTTTTTAGAGCATTATCACACTGTTAGAATTAACCCGATCAGAGTTAGTGCTGACGAATTTTCTTATCCAATTCATGTATTAATAAGGTATCAAATTGAGAAAGATATATTTAAAAATAAAATTAAATTTAAAGATATAAAAGATTTATGGAATAAAAAATACCTAGACCATATGGGAATAGATCTAATCTCAGACTCAGAAGGAGTACTACAGGATATTCATTGGTATGAGGGCATATTCGGATATTTTCCTACTTATGCTCTTGGTGCAATGATAGCCTCTCAAATCAAATACAATTGTCCTTTGTTTGACATTTTTTTGAAAAACCCTAACGAAGAAAATATTAAGAAATTAATTATTTGGTTAAATAATAATATTCATAATAAAGCCTCTTTATATTCTTCTGATGAAATGTTACAAAGCATTTCAGGTGAAAAATTAAATTCAAAATATTATTTAGAGCATTTGATTGGTAGATTTGTTAAATGAAATATATAAGCACAAGGAGTAATAAAACTAATTTTTCTGCTGAACAGGTTCTGAGTTATGGCCTAGCACCAGACGGAGGACTTTTTATCCCTAAAGAAATTCCAAAATTTAGTTTTGATCAAATTAATACACTCAAAGGAAAAAATTATATTGATATAGCAAATTTCATTCTATCTCCTTTTTTATTAGATTTATTTGATCCTAAAACAATTAATATGATAATTAACGAGGCCTATACTAAATTTGACAAAGAAATCGTTTCAGTATCAAATATAGGAGACAATGAATTACTAAATTTATTTCATGGCCCGACATTTGCTTTTAAAGATTATGCTATGTGCTTACTGGCAAAAATATATGAGTACTATTTAAAAAAAGAAGATAAAAAACTAGTATTAATTGGAGCAACTTCTGGAGACACTGGCTCTGCAGCTATTCAGGCCTTCAAAGGTATTGATAATATTAGTATTTTTATTCTTCATCCTCATAATTCTACATCTCTTTTTCAAAGAAAACAAATGACCACAAGTGGAGCAAATAATGTTTTCAATATTGCCCTAAATGGAAGTTTTGACGATTGTCAAAGTTTAGTAAAGAAACTTTTTAATGATAAAAATTTAAATGAAACTTTTAGTTTTACTGCAGTGAATTCAATTAATTGGTTCAGGGTATTACCACAATCTATCTATTACGCATGGTCATATCTAAATTTTAATACTAATAACTTTGTAGTGCCAAGTGGAAATTTTGGAAATATATATTCTGCTTATTTACTAAAGTCTATGGGATTTCCTATAAAAAAATTAATTGTTGCAACAAATGAGAATAATATTTTACATCGAATTATAAGTAATAATGATCTACATCTCTATAATGTTGTAAAAACTAATAGCCCTAGCATGGATATAACTATATCAAGTAATTTTGAAAGACTCTTAGCTGAGTTTCTTGGACCAGACTCAACTAAAGAACTATTTCAAAATATTTCAAATAATGAACATGATAAAAAATTAGATAGTTCTATTCATAATTTATTATCAAAGAATTTTTTATCAGAAAATGCAACTTCTGAAGAAGTTGTAAATCAAATTAAAGATACTTATGAAAATTACAATATTGTATTAGACCCTCATACAGCAGTAGGTGTAGTATGTGCTGAAAAATTAAATCTTAAAAAAGTAATGTGTTTAGCATGCGCACATCCTGTAAAGTTTCAAGAAACTGTTAAAAAAGCATTGGGTGATGACATCAGCTATAACAAAAATATAGAATTTTTAAATAAAGAAAAATTTGAAATTTTAGATAACAAATTTGAAGTGTTGGGAGATTACATTAAATTAAATGCCTAATATTCATAAGTTAAATAATGGAATGACGCTCATAGCGGACCACGTCAAGACCGTAGAAACAGTTAGTGTAGGTATGTGGAATAAGGTAGGGGCTAGGAATGAACGTAAAGAAATTAATGGTGTTGCTCATCTACTAGAACATATGGCTTTCAAAGGAACTAAAAATAGATCTGCAGCGCAAATAGCTAAAGAAGTAGAGCTTGTTGGAAATTCTCATAATGCTTATACATCAAGAGAAATCACAGCATATTATATGAGTGGTTTAAAAGAAAATGTTGAATTATCAATAGATGTTATTAGTGACATACTCCAATTTTCTACATTTGACTCAAAGGAGCTTGATAAAGAGAGAGGTGTAATATTGCAAGAGATTGGAATGTATGCAGATGAGCCTGATAGTATTGTAGGCGATAAGTTTGACGAGTTGGCATATCCAAATCAACCCATGGGAAGATCAATTTTAGGCACTTCTGAAATTATAAAATCTATATCAAGAGATGAGGTAGAGGGTTTTATGAAAGGTTTTTATAATCCATCAAAAATGGTATTTTCTATATCTGGAAATTTTGATGAAGACAAAATCATAAAAATTGTTGAAGAAAAATTTCAAAATCTTCCACAAGGCATTGATGATTATACTCCAAAATCTTCATATGTAGGAGGGGAATATCGAGAAGAAAAGAATTTAGAACAAGTAAAGTTATTACTAGGTTTTGAAGGTGTAGATATTCACTCAGACCTTTATTATGCTACAAGAGTTTATTCAACACTTCTTGGTTCTGGTATGTCTTCAAGACTATTTCAAGAAATAAGAGAAAAAAGAGGCCTTGTTTACAGTATATATAGCAGTGGTGATTTTTTTTCTGACTCAGGAATTTTTTATGTTTATGCAGGCACTGGACATAAGGAAGTTAAAGAATTAATTCCTGTTTTATGCGATCAATTAAATATAAACGCCAACACCTTCACACAAGAGGAATTAACTAAAACTAAAGCAAAATTTAAAGTAGGTATTTTAAAAGGTGAGGAAAGTATTTCATCAAGGTGTAGATCTAATGCATCTAACTATCTAATGCATAATAAAATTCGATTACCAGAAGAATTTATTGAAAAAATAGATGCAGTACAATTAGAGGACTTGGAAAAAGCAAGAACAAAAATACTTGAGTCTAATTTAACAGTATCATCTATAGGACCTATTGAGAATCTTGAAACTGTAGACTCAATTAAACGAAGACTCAGTTAATGACTCAGCTGCTTTTCTAGCAAGTTCGTCAACTTGATTATTAAATTCACTTGTATTATGTGCTTTAACCCAGCACCAACTTATATTTTTCTTTTCACAGAGATTATCTAATCGCTCCCAGAGTTCTCTATTTTTAACTAGCTGCTTTGAAGATGTTTTCCAATTATTTTTTTTCCAATTAAATATCCATGTAGTTATTCCCTCTTTTACATAATTACTATCAGTGTTGATAGTAATATCGTTATATTTATTCAAAAACTCTAGTGCGTTAATTGCAGCTATAAGTTCCATTTGATTATTTGTGGCATTTTTTTTAAATCCAGTTCTATATCTGATATTCTTTTCCTCTACAATCAAGAATGCCCAACCCCCATTTCCAGGATTTCCAAGACATGAACCATCTGTATAAACGTTAATCAAAAAAAGTCCTGTATATTATTTTTTTCGTGAAATTTAAAAATTTTGTAAAACTCTATTGGATTTTTATGTTTTACGTTTCCCTCATTATTAAAATGTAAGTCATAAAGTCTTGTTAAAAAAAAGCGAATAGCACTTACTTTTAAATAAAAGTTAAAATTATCCTTCTCCTCAGATTTTAACTCAAAATTTTGCTGGTAAGATCTAAGAAAATTTATGTAATTGCCCTCTAGAAATTTATTTTCTTTAAAAAACCAAGCATTCACAAAAGTAGCCAAATCATAAATCACAGTATCAGTGCAAGAAAAAAAGAAATCTATAAAACCTGAAACTTGGTTATCTAAAAAAAAAATATTATCTTTAAATAAATCTGCATGAATATTAATTTGTCTTAAATTTAAAGGAAATTTATCTTGAATATGATGAATACTTTCAAAGATATATTTATACTCATCAATACTAAACTTAGGATCGCTTTTCGAAAAACTCTCAGTAATATGTTTCCAAGAAGGTAATAGCATCATATTTTTTCTAAAGAGATCTGAGCAACTTCCAGACTGATGCAAATGTGCTATTGATTTTCCCAATGAGTTTAACTGTTCTTTATTAATGCTTTTTAAAGGTTTACCCTTAACAAACGTATAAATACAGCAGTGTTTTTCTTTGATTTTAAATACATCTTCATTTTTGATACTGATGCTTAATGGACAAGAAACTCCATTTTTATAAAATAATTCCATTAGATTATTAAAATAGGGTAGGTCAGTTTTTTTCGTTCTTTTCTCAAAAAGAGTTAGTATGTATTTATTTGAGTCATTTAAATGAACTAAATAATTTGTATTTTCTACTCCCTCTTTTATACCCTCTAACTTAACTATTTCTCCAAGTGGTTTAAATAATTCTTGGGCATCTGTGTGAGATATAGGTGTGTAAACTGCCATTTGATTATTTTTTAATTAATGTATATAAGATGCATAATATTCAAAAATGATAAAAAATAAATTTTTAATATGTTCAATTTTATCTTTTTTTTTTATTGCATGTTCTAATTCCAATCCCTTAAAAAAAGAAGCTTATGTAATTGATAAAGATTGCCCTCAATCGTTAATATTATACGAGGCAAAGTCTCTTGATTTAGGCAATGCATTCATTGAGCTACAAAATAATTATGCCCTCAATTGTTATTTGTTTGTTGACGAAGATAAAGTAGAAATATCTACTGACTATAATCTAAGTGTGCTTCTGTCTGAGGAAGAAAAAAATACCTATGAAGTTGAATTAATAATTTTCGTTACAAATATTAATGAAGAAAAAAAAATTGCTGAATTACAGTACTCCAAAGACCTAAAGCTTGATAGGGAAGGTTATAAATTGTATAGCTTTGATCTAAATGACAAATTTCAAATTGATTTAGATACCTATGACAAGGGTATAAAATTATTTTTTGCGATCAATTAGCAGATTTTAGATTAATAACACTATTGTTTAATATTTTAGTTCTATCATCCTCAGATATATTTGATAAATAATTTCTAATGATACTATTCAATTCAATTGAGGCCTGACTTTTAATAGATTGAATAGCAGACAACTCAATTTGTTGAATTCGATCTATAGAATTCTTTTCTTTTGATTTAACAGTTTGACTTGTCTTATCAATTATATTTTTAGAAATAGACTCGGCTTGTGACTTGGCATTAAAAATGATTTCATCAACTTTATTAGTCAAATCTAAAGTACTTTTTTCTGCGTCTTTGAGTTTCTCTTCAGCTTCGGTAAAAGACTCAAGTGACTTATCGATATTTTGTTTAATCTCTTGAATTTTCGAGTCTAAACCACCTATCATTATAGTTTTAAATGGTTTAATCATCAAAATCACAAAAATTATAAATGAAATTAAAAGCCAAAACTTAGGATCTGAAAATAATTGACTCATTAAATGATAATTTTACCTTTATCTATTTTTGTTACTTTAGAGATAAAATTAATAGCTGAGTCTTTCAGTTGGAAATTTAGCTCTGATATAGCTAAATCTTTTTCTTTAGTTACTCTTTCCTCAGTTTGTCTAATTTCTTGTTGTATTTTTTCTTCAGTAGCTTTAATTAAAGTCTCGCTTTCTTGAAGAGCTTTATCTTTTGCCTCATTTATTATCTCTGATGCTTGGTTTTTAGCTTCAGTGAGTTTAGCCTCGTAGTTTTCAATTATTGACTCAGCTTTTTTAATTAATTCATCTTGTTTCGAGATATGTGATTTAACAAAATCATCTCTTTGGTTCAAAAAAGCTCTAATTTTAGGGAGTGTTATATATGTAAGTACTAAAAACAGTATTACAAAAAATACACCCAGCCAAAAAAGCTGAGAAATAAAAAATTCTACTTGCTCTAATTGAGGCATAAGTTACTCAATATCCTTAGGAGAATAATATTACTAAGGCTATAACTAATGCGAATAAAGCAATAGCTTCAACAAGGGCAAAACCCAACATTGTCATGGTAAAGACTTCATTTCTTGCAGCTGGGTTTCTTCCAACAGCTGTAATAAATGCAGCAAAAACATTACCTATACCAATACCAGCACCGATTACACCGATCACGGCTAAACCTGCACCTAAATATTTAAGTCCTTCAACTAGTTCCATATTTACCTCCTTATGTACATCTAGTGTAAGTGTAAAGCGTCGTTAATATACAAACATGTTAATATCGCAAATACATATGCTTGCAAAAATGCAATCAATATTTCTAAACCTGTTAAGGCAATTATAAATACTAATGGCAGAATTCCAAAAATTCCTAAAGCAGATACAAAACCCGCAAAAACTTTTAATAAAGTATGACCAGCAAGCATATTAGCAAAAAGTCTTACAGACAAGCTAATAGGTCTAGATAAGTAAGAAATTATTTCTATTGGTATGAGAAGAGGGAGCATATAAATAGGTAAACCAGGAATTACAAAGAAGCTAAAAAACTTCACTCCATGTTTTACAAAACCTAAAACAGTAACAAAAATAAAAACGCCCATGGCAAGCGCGAGCGTAACTATAATATGACTAGTAAAGGTAAAACTGTAGGGGATCATTCCAAAAATATTACCAAATAGAATGAACATAAATAAAGTAAATACTAGTGAAAAGTATTTCTTTCCCTCTTTGCCAACTGTGTCCGTTAGCAAACTATTAATAAAACTGAAACCTAGTTCTGCAGCGACTTGCATCCTAGATGGATAAAGATCGCTTACAGAGTTTGTTTTTTTTGATTTTAAAAAAGGTAAAGTAAAAAATATCAATATAAACGCTGTAGTTATAGTCATCCATAAAGCCGAATTGGTAAATGAAATATCTAATCCAAACAAATTTAAGTCTATAATTGGTTGAATTTCAAATTGTTTTAGGGGACTTTCGCCTTTAGCCATAAAAGTAATAAAACAGATTTATTTGGGATTTTCTATGCGACGTATAAGCCTGTAAATATTTAGTAAACCAGCAAAAAAACCCAATATTATCAACGTTATTAAACCAATAGGCTTGCTATCAAACATCCTATCTATCAATAGACCAATTATAACAGAAACTATCAAGGCACCTATTAACTCTGTTGAGATTCTATATGCAAAGCTCAGACCTTGCATCTTCGGTTTTTTGTCAGGCTCCTCATTATTATCCATTATTCAGCGTACTTTACTGCTTCTTCTAATTCAACTGAGACTATTTGAGAAATTCCCTCTTCTGGCATTGTTACACCATAAAGTCTATCTACTCTAGACATAGTCATTCGATTATGAGTAATAATTATAAATTTAGTTTGCACTTTTTCAGAGATTTCCTCGACCATACTACAAAACCTATCAACATTATTATCATCTAACGGAGCGTCCACTTCATCTAATATGCAAAAAGGCGAGGGATTTGCCATAAATACAGCAAATAATAAAGAAATTGCAGTTAATGCCTGTTCACCCCCTGATAGAAGAGTTATGTTCTGCATTTTCTTTCCAGGAGGACTTGCAAATATCTCTAAACCTGAATTTAATGGGTCTTCGTCATTCTGTATAAGTTTTAAAAAAGCTTTTCCTCCACCAAATAATTTGGTGAATAGTCTTTCAAAATTTTCATTAACAATTTTAAAAGCTTCTTTTAATCTTGTGACACCTTCTTTATTTATTTTATTAATTGCCTCATGAAGCTTATCAATAGACTCTTGAATTTCATTTTTATCTTTAATGGTTTCATTAACTTTTTCTCTTAATTTAACATATTCATCTTCAGCAAGTAAATTTACTGCACCGATTCTTTCTCTTTCAGCATTCAATCTTAAGACTCTTTTTTCTGCAGTCTGTAAATCCTCATCTTTCTTAAATTTTTGTACTTCATTTTCTAAATTTAATAAATCGACATTTATTTTTTCTCTACAAGATTGTGTGAGCTGAGCTAAGTTATTTGAAAAATTTGAAATTTCTGACTCTTTTCGAATTAGTTCCTCTTTAACAACTGAGTAATTTTGTTCTTTACTTCTCAATTCTTTGGAGAGCTTTTCTAAGAGATTTTCTTGTTCTTGTAATACATTGTCAAAAAGTTTTTTTTCATCATCTAATTGATTAATTTTATTAAGTAAAAACTGTCTTTTACTATCAATATCTCCTGGATTATTCTCGGATACTTCTAATTCTTCCTTTGCAGTTTTTATTCTTTTATTTAAATCTTCAGTTTTCTGATTTGTGACTTCTAAAATTCTTTCCCATTCAATAATTTGCTTTTTGAGATCATTAAGTCTCTTTTCCTTTAATTCTGAGAGGATAGTAGAAATATCTGCTTCATAGCTACTAGAAATAAAAAGACCATCCCACCTCCACAAATTACCTTCTAAATCAACAATAGCTTGACCAATATTTATTTTACTATGGTTTTCTGTTCCTTCTTTTTTTGTTGATACAATTGCTACGTTTTCAAGTTTATTATTCACTTGTTTCGGGGCTTTTATAACATTTAAAGCTAACTCACAATTAAAATTAAATTTTTTTGTAGCGTTCTCTTCTAAATGCTCTCTCCAATAATATATATCATCTGGCTCTAGAGATGCCAAAAGCTCTTTACCAAAAATAGCAGCTACTGCATTTTCATATTTTTTGTCAAATGAAATATTATTTAGTAAACTTTTATCAGATTGATTTTTGGGCTTGTCACGATTTTCTGCTTCAAATTTCTTAGAAGATAAATCCTCAATATCTTTTTTTATTGTCTTAATTTTATAATTAGTATCTTCAAATTGTTTTTGTTCGATTTGCAAGTCTCGATTTAGTTGTTTTACTCGATGCTCTAGATTTATTTTATGTTCTTCAAAACGCAATTCTTCTTGTTTTAGATTTTCTACAGTCATATTCAACCTATCAAGTTCACTATTCAATGAGTAAGATTTTTCTCTCATTGGGGGGATTTTAACTTTTAAATCCTCATATGCCTGATCTTGGATTGATACATCACCTTGAAAGTCGGCAAGCTTAATTTTTATTTTATCTTTTTCCTCATTCAGTTTTTCAATAATAAGTTGAAGTTCGTTTCTCTTTACAAAAAATACTGACGCTTCAGCGTTTTTGATTAATGTTGATATATTTCTAAATCTTTCTGCCTCTTTAGCTTGCTTTTTAAGAATAGCTAATTGTTCTTCGTATGTCTCAATTACATCCTCTACTCTTAGTAAATTATTGTTTGCACCTTTTAACCTTAACTCCGCATCATGCCTTCTAGATTGTAAACCTAATATTCCTGCAGCTTCTTCTAAAACCATTTTCCTATCTTCTGGTTTAGCCTGAGTAATAGCTCCTATTCTTCCTTGGCTAACAATAGAAGTAGATCTTGCTGATGTAGACGCATCTGCAAAAAGCAATTGTATATCTTTTAACCTAACTTCTTTACCGTTTATAAAGGAATTTGTTCCCTCTCCCCTCCAAATTTTTCTGGCAATTTCAAGTTGCTTGGACTCAAATTTATTCTCTAAATCACTTCCATCAATATTTACAAATAATCCTACCTCAGCAATATTCCATGAAGGGCGGTTATCAGTACCATTAAAAATCAAATCATCAATTTCTTTACCGCGAAGTTGTTTAGCAGAGACTTCTCCCAAACCAAATCTAATTGCCTCAACAATATTTGATTTTCCACACCCATTAGGACCTACAATTCCTGTAAGTCCATTTTTAATTTCAAAATCTGTAGGCTCAACGAAAGATTTAAAACCTTTTATTGAAAGTTTATCTAAAGATAGCAAATTAATTATTCAATTTTTTTTCAATTATTTTTATAAATTCTGAAGCTGGTCTATTACCTTGTACCTTCTCTCCATTAATTAAAAATGTTGGTGTGCTCTCAACCCCAAAAATATTTTGAGCATCAACTTGTAAAGACAAAAGTTTATTGTGAGAGCTTTCATCCTTTAAACAAGATTGTAATTCATCATTTCCAAGTCCATGTTGCAGCCCATAGCTATTGAGTAATTCAATTATCTCTTCTCCCGAACTAGCTTTCGTCCAAACATCATAGTTTTCATAAACAGAGTCAACATAACTTGGACGAATACCTTCGTTGCAATTTGCTACAATTGTTGCATAAAAAGCAGCTTGGTTTAATGGAAAATCAATTAAGTAGAAATTAATATTTTTGTAAACAATGCTTTCTTTTAATTTTTGGAGTGTTTCGTTATGAAATTCTGCACAATGCGAACAGCTAAATGAAGAAAACTCAATGATATCAACAGAATTTTCCTCTAAAGATTTAATTAAAGGATCTATATTATTGTCTTCAATATACTGTTTGTATTCGTAATCTTTCGATGCTGCAATGTTTAGGAAAAGCATTCCCCAAAAAATTATTATACTAATTATTTTCATATATCTTTTTATTAATATTTTCAAAAATGGATCTTACTTCTTGGTCTTTTATATCATTAAATTTTTGATTATTAAGGGATTTTCCTGAAGCTTTGAAGGATAAATTAGTATTATTTTCAATATTTGCATTACTATTGGAAAGATCCTGAAAAAATATGATTTTATTTACTTTTATTCCGGTCACTTCCTCTATTTTTATAATAATTTCTTTTGTCTTTGAATGCATCTCAAATGATTGACTAGGATTCACTCTAAATTCAAAGACAACAGATTCTATCTTAGTATTAACAACAGTTTTTTTTAATTTAACAAATTTATTATTTTTACCAAAGATATATTCCCAGTTTTTAAAAAGAAGAGTATTTATTTTTAGTTTTTTTTTATTTACTTTATTAACCAGATGAAAAGCAATGTCATTGAGCTTGGAGAATTTTTTCATAAAAATAAATTTATCCCTTTAATCCTACATTGGTTTAAAAAAAATCAAAGAAACTTATATTGGAGAAGAAATAGAGATTTATATATTACTTATTTATCAGAAATTATGCTTCAACAAACTACTGTCAGAACAGTGGAAAATAAGATACAAGAAATAATAAATATTTTTCCAAATTTTAATTCCTTTGAAAATAAAAAATTAGAACAATTACTCAATGTTTGGTCAGGTTTAGGTTATTACAAAAGGGCAGTAAACCTATTCAAAGCAGTAACAATTATTAACGATAAATTCAATGGAGTCTTACCAGATAATAGTAATGCCCTAATTTCTCTACCTGGTGTTGGTAAATACACTTCAAGTGCAATATTAGCTATAGGCCATAATCAAAAAGCATTCCCTATTGATGTTAATGTAAAAAGATTAGTAGAAAGAATATCTGGTGCCGAATTTAAAGATAAGGAAATTGAAAATATATTAAGTTTGGCTTGTAAAAAAAAGATTTCCTATAGAAGTTTTGCTGAGTCTATGATGGATTTTAGTTCTATAATTTGTAAGAAAATAAAACCTGATTGTTATAAGTGTAGATTTTCTAATTTTTGTAAATCAGCTTTTAAAAAATTTGAAAATAACAAAAATACAAAAAAAATTATTAAGAAAATAGATTTCTATATATTAAACTCCCCTTTACACATTTGTTTTATAAAAAAACCAAAATTTCAATTTTATAAAAATTTTATCCATTTACCCTCAAATTTGGATGAAGAATTTACCTCAAACATTAAATTAAAAAAAAAAGAAAAAATTAAAAGTTTTAAATTTGTAATTACAAATAACCTTTTTCAAGTTAACGTTTATAAATTAAATCAAAAAAAATTAAAAATTGCTAATACAGTATGGATTGAAAAGATAAAAACAAAAGAACTTGCTTTACCAACTTTATTTAAAAAAATACTTAATTAGCCCCTCATCTTCCTTCTTATCATATCTATAGATATTAAATTCTTTTTTTTATCCTCGTAATGCCAGTAATCCCACCCATTAAAACTTGATGTCTTATTTACTTTTGCAGCTATTTTATGAATTGATCCTCTATCATTTTTGTAAGTTATACTTCCATCTGGAAGCACAGTGGCTTTATAGCTCTTGTTATTATTATAAAGTGTAGATCCTGGTTTTAAGTGACCATTATCAATTAAACTTGCGAAAGGTATCTTTTGAACCGGTTTATCTTTTTCATTAACTTCTAATAAGTTACTTTTTAGAGATTTAATTTTTTTTAATCTTCTTTTAGCTAAATTAAAATAATTTTTATCCTTTTCAAAACCTATATAATTTCTACCTAAATATTTTCCCTCAGCACAAAAACTTGCCGTACCCGCAAATGGTTCCAAAATTAGATCTCCTTGAATTGACGATTGAAGAATTATTTTTTTCATTAAAGCTAGAGGTTTTTGAGTAGGGTGGGCTGTTTGGTTTGTTTTATTTTTAATTCTTTCTTTACCTGAGCAAATAGGAAAATTCCAAATACTTCTCTCTTGTTTGTCTTCGTTTGCAACTTTTAAAGTATGATAATTAAATTGGTATTTTGACTTAGGTTTTTTTGAACACCATATTAGAGTTTCATGAGCATTTGTAAGTCTTGTTGCTCTAAAATTTGGTAAAGGATTTGATTTAGCCCAAATTACATCGTTCAAAATCCAAAAGTTAAGATCTTGAAGAATTTTTCCAATTCTAAAGATATTGTGATAAGACCCTATAATCCATAATCCACCATCTGGCTTTAAAACTCTTTTACACTCAAGTAAGTATGAAAGGGTAAATTCATCATAGCTAGTGAAATTATCAAATTTGTCCCAATCTTGAGTCACCCCACTGACAATGGAATGGTTTGGTCTAGTTAAAACTTTATTCAGTTGCAAATTGTAAGGAGGGTCTAAAAAGATTAAATCTATAGTATGGTCTTCAATTTTTTCAAATAGATCAATACAATCACCTAGGTATAGATCATTTTGTTTTAACACTTGAAAATCTTATTACTATTAAAGAATCATGTGTAAATAAAGCATCGTAGTCTGTTGATAACTAAGTAGATAACTTTTTGATAAGTTTACTTATTGGTTGATAAGTTTTCCGATGAAATTTACTGACACCATGTGAATAAATTGCATCTAAATGATTTTTAGTTCCATAACCTGCATTTTTATTCCATTGATAAACATTATCTTTTGAGTGAAGTTTAGTGATTAATTTGTCCCTATATACTTTTGCTATAATAGATGCTGCAGAGACTTGATTTATTTTATCATCTGCTTTGACTAGGGCTTTTACTTTATATTCCTTCATGCCATTTGGGATAAATTTTCCGTCAATAATGACGGTATCTGTTTTTTTAGATAACAAAATAATTGATTGCTTCATGCATTGTAAAACTACATTATGAATATTAAATTTCTCAATAAATTTTTTTTTACCGACAATAATTTGATAATTAAAATTAAAACCCTTATTTAATTTGAAATATTTGTAAATTTCCTCTCTTTTTGTCTTATTTATTTTTTTTGAGTCAATAACATCAAAGGGAAGTTCTTTAAAGAAAGAATTTTGAGATCTAAATGCGCAAATTATTGCACTTCCAACAAGAGAGCCTCTACCAACTTCATCAACACCAACGACATATTCACTCATCAAGTCTTGGTATCAATTCAATAAAATTACATGGTTTGTGTCTTATATCTAACTGATGAAAAAGAATATAATTCCAAGCATCTCGAACAGCAGAAGTAGATCCAGGCAAGCAAAAAATATAAGTTTGGTTTAATAAAAAGGCACTTGCTCTAGATTGTATGGTAGAAGTTCCAATTTTTTTATAACTGAGTTGTCTAAATAATTCACCAAATCCTGGTATTTCAATTTGAGATATTTTTTTCAATGCATCAATAGTATTATCTCTTCCCGTTAAACCTGTTCCTCCAGTTGTAATTATTACGTCATTTTCAACAGAGTTAGTCAAGGCTTGAATTATAGGTGTAAAGATTTCTGGTTCATCCTCGATAATTTGATAATGAGAAACATCATGTCCTTTTTGAAGTATTAGATCCTTTAATGCGTCTCCAGATTTATCATTACTCTCTTTTCTTGTGTCCGATAGAGTAATGACGGCTATATTTATTTTTTTAAATGTTATTTTTTCGTCAATCATTAATCAAAATGGTATTAGTTGCTATAAGTTCATCAGCGTAATCAAAAGAATTATGATTTATTAATTCATAAATAACAAGATTAGTTAGAACTCGCTCTACAAATAATCGTGTTTCTCTTGATGGAATAGACTCAATTAAAAGAAAGCTATCGTCATTAAAAGTAGTTTTTTTCATCCATTTTGAAAGATTTCCAGGTCCGGCATTATAAGAGATTAGAGCTTTCAATAAATCACCCTCTATATAATTTATGGATAATAAATTTTGTAAATAAAGACTTCCAGTTTCGACGTTAATTTCAGGATTATATAATATTCTAGGATTTGTCTTAAATTGATGTTTTTTATTTACCATACGGGCTGTGGAGGGAAGAATTTGCATTAATCCATATGCACTTTTCCCACTTTTAGCAAAAGCGCTAAACTTAGACTCCTGTCTTATCATGCTTATGATAATAGTTGGATCTATGTTGTTGAAATTAAAATTTTGAATCCATTGTGGTGTTGGATAAAGATAATCAATGGGAGCATCATCTTTAAATAAATATTTTGCTGTTTTAATTTGAAGAGAGCTCAAGTCATTTTTTATAGAAAAATTTAAAATGAGTCTTTTAAATCTATCATTAGTAATGTTTTGAAGTCTATTTAACTCAATCTCTGCAATTGGCAGTTCATCAATATCTATTAATGCCTGAATTCTCTTACCTAATTTTGTACCTAAAAATGAGTCAAGATCCGAGTTCATTATAGAGGTGTTAAATTCAAAGTCCTCAATGGTCTTATCAATTATTCTACAAGATAAAATGGAATAAATATTAAAACTTGGCCTACAAGATTTATTTAAAGCCTCTAATGAAGCTTTAAAAGTAATAACATCTTCAGCATCTTTTGTTGATGATAAAAATGACCAATATGCTCCAGCATCGCTAAGCCATTTGTTATCTGAAATTTTTGAGAGTATTAAAAACTGCCTTGAAGCTTTTTGATATTTACCTTTTCTATAATAAGAAAGACCTTTAATCCACAAGCCTTCAGAGTAAGGTTGACTTAAAAACGCCTCATCGTTAAGGACGTTGATAGCCTTATCATCTAAATCTGCGAGATAATACCCATTAGCAATTTTTGATAATAAAAATGATTTCTCTTTTTGATTAAAATATTTTATGTGGTGACTCAAATATTCCAAAGCTCCAGTTGGCCATCCTCTACCAACTCTTGATCTTATGGTATTATAAATGCTAATTTTTTTTGAGTAATTTTTATTTGAAAATATTTTATTTGATTTACTTGAATTGACAGCTTCCATTTTATCTTTTTGAAAGATTTTATTAAAGAGGGGGTATGAATTTTTTTTTGGACTTTTTGCTCCATCTGGCATTCTACGCACACCTAATTTATAAATCCTTCTCGCTTCATATTGATCACTGTATTCAACTAACCAATCTCGTAATTCTAAAAAACTGGATCGATGTGCTGTAGGATGGAGGAGCTTTAAAGCTTGAACATGACCCATGAGTATTAAATCATCAAGTTTTGCTATATTTTTGTCACCTTTAGCAAAATCACCATCTCTGTAATCGTTAAAAATATTTTTGTAGAGACCTATATCTTTTGAACTAAGGGCAAATATAGTTTGTGAGTAAAAAAGTGATATTAATATAAGAACAATTTTCATTACTAACCACCCAGTTGTTTTTTTATTTCTTTTAAATCCTCCCAAGCATCTTTTTTGAGATCAGGGTTGTTAATTAGCAAAGATGGCTCGTAGAGCACACGGCATTTTTTAGGGACAACGTCATTTGGAGTATTAAAGTCAAACCACTTACCTCGAAGAGACATTGAAGATAAATCTGCAGCTAACAACATCTTAATACAATAATTTGACATAATTATTAAATATTTTGGATTAATCAATTCAATCAAACGATAATTTATCAATTGTAAAGTTGTAATCATTTTGTGATCATTTTCAAACTCACCTATGCCTCTAGGTATATAAGAAGCTAAGCCTATTTGTTCCCTGTCTAGTTTTATTGAGAAGAGCATTTTATCAAATAACTCACCATTTTTGTTATCTATTATTTTTGTGTCTGAAATATCACATTTACCATAAAAGAATAAGATCTTAGAATTTTTATTCCCCTCTACTAGTTTAATTGATTTATCTATATTTAATTTTATTAATTCTCCCTTAAGAAAGCCTTCTAGTTGATTAATACTACTAGCCTTGCTTGGACTTATTATATTGTTTGAAGTTAGTTGTTCACTTTTATTCTCAATAAAATCTTTTTTTTGGAATTCTTCTAGATTCATCAATTCCAAAAGAATATTTTTTTGGTAGTCTTGCTGTTTCATGTTTAAAAAATTATCAATATTTTATTACAGTATATGTTTTTTAGGATTTATTGTACACGCATATGGGTCTCAATTAAAAAATACATTTGATAATCAACTTCTTAGTTCTATATATGCCGAATACAATAATGATTATTTGACATGGGAGAAATTACCAAAATATGAACTATCAAGTGACCAATCCACAGATTTACTAAGTAAGATTATTATAGGTGACTACAAATTAGATAGTATGAATGAAAATAAAAAGGGATTTGTTCATGAAATTCTGCACTTTTTAAATAATTTGGGCGAGAATAATTGTTCAAATCTTCCAAATAAAAAACAATTTTACATTTTTGAGGAGTCTATCTTAAAAAGCATAAATTTTTGGATGTCTTTTTGTGATAATCAAAATATTGAGAGTAATTTAAAAAATTTAAATACTATTGATAGTAGATTTACAAATTTAGTATACATAAACAAAATTTATTATTACCACTTAAGAAAAGATATAAGTCGTTTAAGTAAGATTAATAAAGAATTAACCACCAACTTGGATACCTTTTCTATTTTTAATTCAAAAGAAATTAATCTATTAAATAATATTTTTAGTTCTAATGACCTAAATTTTCCAATTACAAAATTTATTGAATCATCGACTATGTTAAATAATTTATCATTAGAATTAGATAAGAAATTTACAATCAAAGATTATAAAGATGTTATATATCTTCAACTATTTCAAACTAGTACTTATTATTTTTATGCAGGTGAGTATAAAAGTGCTCTTGCATTATTGTCTTATTTAATTCAAATAGACTCAAAAAATAAAGATTATTACAATTATAAAAAACTCTCATTCTTAGCTGAATTAAATCCTAGTGAAGACATACTTGATTTAATAAAAAATTTTAATTCAAGTAATACTAATTTCAATTTTTTTAGAAATTACCTATTTATTTCATCTTCCATCAAACTAGATATTAATTTGAGTGAATTAGTCTACTTCTACAATAATATAAATCATGATAGTGACTGGACTAATTTAGAATTAGCATTCATTCTAGCAATGGAAATGTACAGTTCAAATGACGATCAGGCTGCATTAGATTTTATCAATAAATGTTGTTTGAATATTTTAAAAAAATCAGAAGATCCTATCCATTTATTTAAATATGGCATTTTGCTTGAGAGAAATAATAAAATTAAAATCGCTGAAGACTTCATTCAAAGAAGTATTGACATTTCCGACAGTTCATATCCCTACGTGTTAAACTATCTTGCATATTTATGGGTTGAAAATGAAAGAAAATTGGATCTTGCAGAAGATATGCTCCAAAAAGCAGTCGAAGACTCTGACTATAATAATGGCGCTATACTCGACAGCTTAGGCTGGCTTTATTATAAGAAAAATGATTTAAATCTAGCTGAAAAATGGATTTATAATGCATACTTGCTAGAGCCCTCAGAGCCGGAAATAATTGACCATTTGTCACAAATTTATTATCAACAAGGCAGATATAAAGAAGCTAAATTTCTAGATAACAAAATCTTATTATTTCACAAAGACTATTTTAAATTTGATGAAGTTTTAAACAGAAATGAATAAAACTAAACTAATTAGCCCTGCCAAGATAAATTTTGATTTAAAAATAAAATATTATGATGAAAATTATGAAAAACATAAAATTTCTTCAAAGGTTGTATTATTAAAAATAAAAGATTTAATTTTTGTTTCAGATCACTCAAAATTACAAATTACTTATCATGATTATAATAATAAAATAATAAATTTAAAAAATGATATAATAAAAAAAACAATTACTTTTTTTGATCAAAGATATAATACTAGAACAAAATTAAAATTTTTGGTTCATAAAAATATACCTATTGGATATGGTCTAGGAGGGGGGTCTTCTAATGCCGCCTCAATTTTAAAGTTTTTGTATAAATATCATCAAATTAAATTAAATAATTTTAAAAAAGATGCTCCATTAATTGGATCAGATGTACTTTTATTTATTGATAAACATCCAAAAATTATTGATGGATTAAATAAATTTAATTATTCCAAAGCTAAAATGAATTCATGGAAGAAAATTTTTATAATTTTACCCTTAAAACAAAATTTAACTAAAAACATTTATAATCATTACAAAAATCATAACTCACAAACAAATAGTAAATATAATTCTCAAAATAATTTAACTAGATCTTCGATGATGTTAAATAAAGAATTCAAGGAGATATTTATGTATCTCTCATCTTATAGGAGAGATTTTTTAAAATTTGGTATGAGTGGTAGTGGGCCCTCTATTTTTCTATCTTTTAAGCAAATTTCGAAAGAAAGGCAAATTTTGAGGAATATCAATAAATTTTATCCTCTAGTTAGAATTGAAAAATCTCTTTATTTCGGATAAGTTCTTTAATTCCTAATGGGGCGTAGCCAAGCGGTAAGGCACCGGTTTTTGGTATCGGCATGCGTAGGTTCGAATCCTACCGCCCCAGCCATTTCTGAGTTATATATTAAAATAATATGAATCAACTTATATTTTCATTGAAAGAAGGATCTATCAGTTACCATAAAAATGAAATTTTTAAGGAACTAGATTTAAATATTCATAGAAAAGATTTTATTGCTCTTGTTGGTAAAAATGGGGCAGGGAAATCTACATTAATGAATGTCATATCTGGTCAACATGAGATTGACTTAGGTGAAATATGGAGCATTGACAATATTGCAGTTAATTACTTCAACCAAAATTATAAATTACAAAATGAAAATAATACCGTTGAAAAAGAGATTTTATCAGTGATTACTAATCAAGATGATATTTACGAAATAGATATCTTCTGTAATAATTTAAGTTTAGATAAAAATAGTTTAATTAAAAATTTATCTGGGGGTCAAAAAAGAAGAGTAGGTCTAATCAAAACATTAATAAAACCATCTGACCTTTTGCTCTTGGACGAACCAACCAACCACCTAGACCTAGATACAATAGTATGGCTAGAAAATTATTTGAAAAAACTAGATAGTGCTATTTTATGTGTAAGTCACGATCGACAATTTCTTAAAAATTTTACTAATAAAATATTATGGATAGACCGATCCAGAGTGAAAGTAAATAACAGCGGATACAGTGATTTTGAAAACTGGTCTAATACTTTGTTATTACAAGAAGAAAGAGAATTACAGAATAGAAAACAATTTGTTAACCTAGAGGTTAATTGGGCAAACAAAGGAGTAAAAGCAAGAGTAAAACGAAACACTAGAAGATTGGAGCAAGCAAAAGAGCTCAAGGACAATTTAGATAAAGATATAAGTGAATTTAAAAAAGCAACAAGAAAAATAGAAATTAATCAAATATATGAAAATTCAAAGAATTTTAAACATGTTGCTGAATTTCATAATGCCGAATTCTATTTTGGCACTGAAGGAAACCTAATTTTAAAAAATTTTAGTTTGAAAATCAGCAAAAAGGATAGAATAGGACTTTTAGGAAGTAATGGCTCTGGTAAATCAACATTTTTAAAAATCTTACTTAATGAGCTCAATTTAAAATCAGGGACTTTAAAACTAAGAAAAGAGTTAGAATTTTCATATTTTGACCAATTAAGAAATGATTTAAAAGACAATCTTTCAATAAAAAAAATATTAGTACCCTCCGGTGGGGATTATCTTAAAACACAAGGTAAGGATAGACATGTATGTAGTTACTTGAAGGATTTTAATTTCGATCCATCTAAAGCAAATGATCCTGTTGCTAGTTTATCTGGTGGAATGAAAAATCGATTACTCTTATCGAAGGTTTTATCAAATCCTAAAAGTGGTCTAATATTAGATGAACCAACAAATGATCTTGATATAGATACTTTAGATTTAGTAGAGTCAATATTATCAGGCTACAATGGAACTTTAGTGGTAGTATCACATAATAGGGATTTTTTAGATAAATTAGTGAACAAAATATTATTTTTTAAGGGAAATGGAGAGGTTGTTTTGTTTAATGGAGGATATCATGATTTTCTTAACAATAAAGATCTTCTAACAAATGATAGCGACGACTCTTTAAAAATTGATCATAAAGCAGAAAAAGATAAAAAAAATTCAAAAAATTCTATAAAGAGAAAATTAACTTTTAAATTACAATATGAGCTTAACAATTTACCCAAACAAATAGATCTCTTAAAAGAACAAATAGATCATTTTGAAAAAATTATAGAAGCACCAGATCTTTATAAAAAAGATTATGATTTATTCATCACTTCTAGTGAAAAATTAGGATCTCTCCAACTAGAATTAGAGACTAAAGAACAAAGATGGTTAGAGCTTATGGAACTAACGTGAATACATGAATTTAAAAAACAAAGTTAAAGAACTCATAAATATTTCTTTTTTAAACGAAATTTGTAATGTTCTCCCATATGAAGACAAAGATATTTATCTTATTGGAGGTGCGACTAGATCTATACTTTCTGATAAATACGAAAATAAAGATATTGATTTAGTTATACCAGATTTAGACAGTTCTACTGTTGATAAAATTTTAGATAAATACGATGATGCAAAATATTACCCTGGATATAAAAGTATATCTTTAGTATTTAATGATTTTGAATATCAAATAAATTCATTCAGAAAAGATATAGCCCCATCTGGAAGGCACTCTAAAGTAGCTAAAGCTACTAATATCAAAGAAGACTCCCTTAGAAGAGATTTTACCTTCAACAGTGTATATATAAATTTAATAGGAGATGTTTATGATTTTTATTTGGGCATAGAACATTATCAAAATAGCTATTTAAAATTTATTTTCGATCCGATAGTTCAAATTCAAAAAGATTATTTAAGGGCAATACGATATATGAGATTTTTATCATTATTTGAAAATACAAAAACATTTCCTGCTGATATGGAGGCAATAACTATTCTCTCTAAAAATATTACAGATTTTGTGAAAGAGAAAAAGATAACTCAAGAGTTAAACAAAATCCAAAAGATGCCATTTCCTGAAAACACTATTTCCTTTTTAAAAAAAAATAGTGAGCTAAATCATCTTATAGATTACTTAAACTAAAAATTATCTTTAATCTTTGAAACGATGATTGCTACGGAGGTTGCCAAATTTAATGATCTTGTTTTACTGCTCATAGGGACAGTAATTTTATTATCAACTATATTATGAATTGTATCCGGAACTCCTGCTGTTTCTTTACCAAATAAAACAATATCATTTTCCTTGAATTTAAAATCATAGAGATTGTTGTTAGTTTTAGTAGTAGCTAGAATAACTCTGTTATTATTTTTTTCGCAATAAGAATAAAAATTGTCCCAATTTTCATGATTTAAAATTTTGCAATGATCTATGTAATCCATTACAGCACCTCTAAATCTTTTGTCTGACATTGAAAAAGGTAGAGGCTTCACAATGTGTATAGGAAATTCTAAACAAGCTGCTGTTCTGATAATAACGCCAAGATTTTGAGGCATATCAGGCTGATAGAGACATATTGCAAATTTATGCGTCATGATGACTACTACTTATGCTACATCTTACTAATAAAATCTATAAGGATTTAAGATCAAATGTCAAACAGTAGAAAACCAAGAAGAGATTTTATAAAATTATCTGCAATGACTCTGGGAGGGGTCGGAGCTGCTAGTTTACTAATACCTTTCATATCTAGCATGAATCCAGGAAAAGATACTCTTGCCTTAGCATCAACAGAGATAGATTTATCCCCTCTTGAAGAAGGTCAAAGTTTGACAGTAATATGGAGAGGCAAACCAGTTTTTATAAAGCATAGAACTAAAAGTGAAATTGATACAGCTAAAAACACATCTTTAGATGAACTTCCGGACGCTGAAGAGGACTCTGCAAGAGTTCAAAAAGATAATTGGTTAGTTGTTCTTGGTGTTTGCACTCATTTAGGTTGCGTTCCTCTCGGTCAAAAAGCTTCAGATACAAAAGGAGATTACGGTGGGTGGTTCTGCCCATGTCATGGTTCTCATTATGATACTTCGGGAAGAATACGTAAGGGACCTGCACCAACTAATTTACCTGTTCCCCCGTATGTATTTTTAACAGATAACAGAATAAAGATAGGATAACATTAATGAGCTCAGATCAATTACAAGGATATAAAAAAACATTAAACTCTCCCTATACTGGTATAAAGGGTTGGATTGACTCTAGGCTCCCACTGATAAGAATGATGGAAGCTGAATATCTAAAATTTCCAGTTCCAAAATCATTAAATTATTTTTGGTCTTTTGGTGGTATAGCTATGTTTTGTTTAATAGGTTTAATTTTAACTGGTATATTTTTAGGATTTCATTATAAGCCCTCAGCTGAAGATGCTTTTGACTCTGTAGAAAGGATCATGAGAGATGTCAGTTTTGGTTGGTTAATAAGATACCTTCATGCCAACTTAGTTTCATTTTTCTTTATAGCTACTTTTATTCATATCTTTAGAGCCTTATATTTTGGGTCATACAAAGCTCCTCGTGAGTTAGTATATATTTTCGGTTTGACGATGTTCATGTTAATGATGGCAACTGCTTTTTTAGGATACACACTTCCATGGGGTCAGATGTCATACTGGGGAGCTACAGTTATAACAAATCTTTTCTCAGCTATCCCTGTTGTGGGTGATGCAATATTACAGCTACTTCTTGGTGATTTTACAGTTGGGGACTCAGCTGTTAACCGGTTTTATGTATTGCACTGGTTATTAGCTTTTGCGATTGTTGGTTTAGTTGTATTTCATGTTATTACACTCCACATGACAGGTTCAAATAATCCAACTGGTTCAGAACCTCAAAGTTGGGATGAAACAGTTAGCTTTCATCCTTACGTAACAATAAAAGATTTAAATGCTGCTCTATTTTTCTTCATTATTATGGCTTTCATTTTATTTTATTATCCAAATATACTAGGACATTCTGATAATTATATTAAAGCTAATCCCATGATAACTCCTGCACATATTGTGCCTGAATGGTATTTTTTACCCTTTTACGCTATTCTGAGAGCTATTCCTGATAAGCTTGGCGGGGTAATAGCGATGTTTAGTTCTATTCTTGCACTAGGATTACTTCCTTGGCTTGACACATCAAAAGTTAGATCATGTTTGTTTAGACCTATTTGGAGATATTGTGTTCTTTTATTTGCTGTAAACTTTTTGGTCTTAATGTATGTAGGAGGTAAACCTGCTGAAGATATTTATGTGCTTATCTCGAGGATTGGAACCGCATATTGGTTTTTATTTATTTTTGTATTGGCTCCACTTGTTGGATTTCTTGAAACCCCTAGACAACCACTTACCATTACAAATTACTTGCAAAGCAAAAAAGCTTAAATATGAGAAAAGCTCTTCTGGCCTTTTTTTTACTTTTCAGTTTTAACTCCTATAGCGCAGGTGCAAAAATTGACATTCCAAAATATGACTGGTCTTGGAAAGGGTTTTTTGGAACATATGATCGTGCCTCAGCCCAACGTGGCTTAAAAGTTTACAGAGAGGTTTGTGCAGGGTGCCATTCTATGAATTATCTTGCTTACAGAAATCTAGGAGATCTTGGTTTTAGTGAAGATCACATTAAGGCAATAGCTGCAGAGCATTTAATTTTGGACGGACCCGATGATGAGGGTGAAATGTTTGAAAGAGATGGAATTCCATCAGATCAATTTGCAAATCCTTATCCAAATGTTAAAGCTGCTCGGGCTGCAAACAACGGTGCTTATCCCCCAGATTTATCTTTAATAGTCAAAGCTAGACCAAAAGGTGCAGATTATGTTAAAGCATTATTGCTTGGTTACGTAGATCCACCAGAAGATATGAAAGTACCTAAAGGCCAACATTATAACAAGTATATGGCAGGTAATTTAATTGCAATGACATCACCATTGTCTGATGGTTTAGTTGATTATGATGATGGCACCGAAAGTTCTATGGACCAAATGACAACTGATGTTACAACTTTTTTAGCTTGGGCTGCAGAGCCAAGTTTAGAGGATAGAAAAAGAATGGGTTTAAAGGTTATTTTGTTTTTAATAGTTTTATTTGTACTTGCTTATATTTCAAAGCAACAGATTTGGAGAGATATCAAACATTAAACAAAAAGTGCATGACATCGCCGTCATTTACCTCATATTCTTTTCCCTCTAATCTTAATTTTCCTTTTTCTTTTGCACCACTCTCCCCATTGTATTCAATATAATCCTCATAAGATATTGTTTCAGCCCTAATAAAACCTCTCTCCATATCAGTATGTATTTCACCAGCAGCACTTGGTGCTAAAGTACCTTTTGAAATTGTCCAAGCTCTTAATTCTTTCTCACCAGCAGTAAAAAAATTAATATAATTCAAAAGGGCGTAGCCTTTTTTTATAACTCTTTTCAACCCAGTCTCTTTAAGGCCCATACTATCAAGAAACATCTTTTTTTCTTCATTGTCACTTATTTGCGAAATTTCTGACTCAATTTTTGCACTTACAAGAAGGGTTTCTGAATTATTCAATTTAGAAAACTCTTCAATAGATTTTGTATACGAATTTCCATTTACTGAGGAATTTTCATCGACATTACATACATATACAACAGGTTTTATAGAGATCAGTTGAAATATATTCAAATATTCAATCTCATCTTTATCTAAATTATCTAATATTCTATGCTCTTT
>CACJLA010000007.1 GCA_902594145.1 uncultured Alphaproteobacteria bacterium
CTCGGACCAACTCTTCATAGTAACTGCAGAGACAAAAAAAATAAAAACCCATGGAATAAAACTAAAAAAAACCGTTAAGTCTGCAACTCCTGAGGAGAAAAATGAGCCAAAATAAAATGTCAAGGACATAGAGGTCAAAATAAATATTGCAGTAAAAATATAGGCTATAGGAGTAATAAAATATAATTTAAGTTCTCTTTTAATTAACGCCAACATTAGCTTACTAACTTTCTAAATTTTTCATCTAGGGATTTACCAATTTTTTTCTTAAGCTGTGATGGAGTTCCCTCAAAGACTTTTTGTCCATCATTAATAATAAGACACTTATTACAAACCTCCGGTACTTCATCAAGAATGTGCGTAGAAATTATAATTGCTTTTGTTTTAGATAATTTTTTTATTAATTTTCTTACTTCAAATTTTTGAAGGGGATCCAATCCATCAGTTGGCTCATCTAAGATCAGTAATTTGGGATTATGAATAAGAGCCTGTGCTATTCCAACACGTCTCTTAAAACCTTTTGATAATGTTTCAATGGGAACATCTTTTACTTCTTCTAATTGCAGATCATTAATTACTTTTTTGATCGCTGCTTTTGAGTTTTTTATATTTCTTACCTGGCAAACGTAGTCTAGGTAAAGATATGGCGAAAAGTCCAAATAAAGGGGAACACCTTCAGGTAAGTAGCCAATCATTGACTTTGTGTAAATGGGATCTATTTCAATGTCTTTATTGTTTATGATAACATTTCCACTGTCAGATTTAAGATATCCAGTTATTACCCTCATAGAAGTTGTTTTGCCAGCACCATTAGGTCCAAGGAACCCCATCACATCACCAACATTGACCTCAAAAGATAGTTTATTTATGGCAGCAAAATCGCCAAAATTTTTAGAAATATCTATTACTCTTAACATTTTTTCATATTATTTAGTTTAAAATCTTAATAATTCAAGATGTAAAATTTAACATCTCTGATCAGATGAAGTTTTTACCATGCAGACCTATAAATATCAAAAGCATCTTTTTCTGATATTTCTCTCGGATTATTGATTAATAATCGGGTTTGTTTCATAGCATCACTAGCCATTGTTTCGCATGCAGTTTCAGGTATGTTGAGATCCCTTAATCTTTGTTCTAGACCTAATTCGCTTGATAGATCTGACAACTTTTCAATGAATTTTGAGGAAATATCTTGAGTACTTGTGCTTGTATCAATATCTGGAAAAACAATAGGTGCTATTTCACTGTACAGTTTTGATGCGTTCTGATCAGATATATTAAATCTCAGCACATATGGTAGGACAAGTGCATTGGAAAGACCATGAGGTACATGATAAGTACCTCCAATAGGATATGCTAAAGCATGAACACCCGCAACTGGAGAGTTTCCAAATGAGACACCTGCTAACATAGAGCCGACAAGCATATTTGATCTTGCTTCAATATCCTTACCGTTTAAAACAGCTTGTCTGATAAATCCACCTAAAAGCTTCAATGCTTCTTTTGCGAGCGTTTTAGAGATTAAATTATTATTAACACTTTTTGAAGCATAAGACTCTATCGCGTGGACCATTGCATCAATACCAGTAGCAGCAGTAATATGAGAGGGAAGACCGAGTGTTAGTATTGGATCAAGAATTGCAAGGTCTGGAAGTATGATAGGCGAGGAAACTCCTTTTTTCTCTAAATCTTCTTGTGTGATAATAGAAATAGGCGTTACTTCAGAACCAGTGCCAGAAGTTGTAGGGTAAAGAGCAAGAGGTAGCCTAGGTCCTTTAGCATTAGCTACTCCCCAAGCTTCATGAATATTTTCGTTAGAGCCAATCAAAAGTGCAGTTAATTTTGATACGTCCATTGATGATCCCCCACCAAATCCAATTACACCTGTTGCATCAAAATCTCTTCCTTGTTGCACACAATCCATAAGTGTTTTTATAGATGGGTCAGCTTCAACATTATCAAAAATTATAATTTCAGAGTATTTTTGAAGCTCAGTAATTGTTTTTTCGTGTAAGCCAATTTTTACTAAACCCGGATCAGTTACAAAAAGTATTTTCTTTCCAAGTTTCTTAGAAACTTCCTCTGCTGTGCTCACTGAATAGTCACTTCCAAATCTTATTCCAGGAGTAGTATTGAATTGAAACGCTTTCACGATAGCAATATAGATGATATGGAGTTTATTTCCTATATAATTTTATGATGTCTATTGTAAATACCTATCAACCCACAACTTTTTTTTAATAAGGCTTTCCTAAGAGGTTTTTATTTTTATACTTAAATTGTGTCTAAGGTTATTACCATCGCTCAACAAAAAGGAGGCTCCGGAAAAACCACTATAGCTGCAAATTTAGCTGCTGTTTATTCTCTAAAAAATAATTTATCTACGACATTACTCGACACAGACCCTCAAGGTAGTTTAGGTAAGTGGTTTCTTACCAGAAATGAAAAACTTAAAAATAAAAATACGATTCAGTTTAAAACAGCAAGCCTTTGGGGTGCACAGTATGAAGCTAAATCACTGAAAGAAAAATCTGATTTAGTAATAATTGATACTCCTCCCAAAATTGATGCTGATGGAAGACCAGCAATCGAAATAGCTGACCTTGTTATTATACCAATATCTCCCTCTCAAGTAGATTTTTGGGCCACAGAGTCCATAATTGAATTAGCAAAAAGAGAAAAAAGAGAGATCTTAATTCTTATTAATAGAGCAAATGCTAAATCTAAACTTATTCAAGAAGCGCATAAATTTGTCAATAAAATGAATGTTAAAAAAGCAAAAACGATTTTGGGTAATAGACAAATTTTTGTATCATCTATGGGATTAGGGTTAACAGTGGTAGAAAAACAAAGAACTGGAAAAGGGTGTTTAGAAATGTTGGCTCTAGCGAAAGAGATACAGTCATTTTTGAAATTTTAAATTTTAATCAATTATATGAATGAAGAAATAGATAACGGACAACTCCATGACATATGTTCAAGATTATTGAAAGGTTTCATTAATTGGATTGAAATAAATGATAGCAAAGAAAAAGCATCAATTCTAGATAATGCATTTCAATTTAAAACATCTATCCTAGAACAAGATAAATCAACACTTCAAAAAAAATACTTTATATCACCACAGAATTTATCAAAAAAAGAAGCAAGTGCTCTCTTGCTTCAGTGGAAAGATACTTTTTCTAAATTAGTTAATTCAAATGTCGATAGATTATCAAAGGACTCTTTTAAGATTTGGTTTTTAAGTTTAGCATCATATTCGATTCCAGAATTAGAAAAGGATGCAAATGAACTATGGTCAAAACTTTTAGATGGTATTGAATATTGTAACAAATTTTCTATTAAAGATGTTCCATATCCGCTCAACACTATTTCAAAGAACTAAATCAATGTTAAAATTCATCATGTTTAAGACATTATTCACGGTCAGCATGTTCTTTTGTTTGAATGCACAATCAAATGAGCTTTTTGGTTACAAACTTTACGAGGACATTCTAAAATATGAAAATGACGGTAGTATTAAATTAAAGAAAGGTAATATTGAGAGCATCTCTATCAACGAGGGTAACGTCTTAATAGCAAATAAATATCTTAATGAATACACATTAAAATCAACAAAAACAGGAAATATTTATGAAATTCATGGATCAAATAATCTATTGCAATTAAGTCCTGTTGAGTGCCTTGGCATCCAAGATAGTTTTATTAATTCATTTCAAAAGAAAAACATTGAATTGTTTCGAACTGAAGTAAAACAATTTCCAAATAAACTTAAAAGTAAAACAACTTGGGAAATTTATCTTAGCAATAGATCTAACAATAGTGAGTTAATTTTTTCGGTTACTTGTGACTATAGCTTCAATAACAGGAGAATGGATATAATTTTAAGTGACGGCAATTATTTAAGTGATGAAAATTCAAAGTATGAAAATTTACTTGATGAAAATAAAGAAAATATTTCTAAAGAAGAAATTGATACTAGTGGAATTTAGTAACTAAAGATAACATATTGATAATTATATAAGACTTTATGTCAGATTTGAGTTGATCATAAGTCTCAGGTAATTTATCACTAAGCTGGAAAGCAAAGTCTATAATCTCATAAGCTTCCTCTTTCCTCATATAAATCTCATTACATAAATCAATCGCTAGTTTTTCCCTTACTAAAATTAAGGCTGCTAAAGATCTTTTTTGATCTCTTACCATATTAGTCTTTTTTTGTAGGCTTCTTGAGTTTCATCCCAGTTCCACCAAGTTGCATACCACCAGAACCTTTACATAAACTTTTCTTTTCTTTGTCACACTTTTCTATCTTCTTCTCTTCTTTTTTGGCAACCTCTTTTTCTTCTTTCTTTTCATTAGATTTTTCTGATTGTTTTACAGTTTTAGCATCTGAGGAAGGCTCGACATTTTGAACTGTGTTGACAGATCCAACCTGAATATTGGAAAGCATTTCTATTATTTGATCTTGTTTTGATTGTTTATCACTCTGTTTTGCTTTCCAAGATTTTGGTAGTTTTAAATCGATACAACTCTCAGAACCACAAAAAAGGACATCCCCAGTTTCATTATCAAATAAAAAACCACCACAATTTTCAACACCTTTTTGAGTGCAGTTCGGTATATGCATCTCATACTCGGCATTCAAATTCAACGATAATAATGGCAAACTTATAAGAAGTGCAAAAATATATTTCATTTAATTATAATGTATCATTTGTAGAAAAAATTTTCTAAATCTTTTATTCATATTTAAAACTCTCACCAGGTAATGTTGATTTCATAAAATCATTCTTGGTAATATTTTCTAACCATTTTTTTAATTTAATATTATTTTCTCCCCAAGTATCAGTAAATCTAAAAGATGTGTAGTCTAATGCACATGCAACAGAAATTTGATCAATTGTTAAATTTTCATTTACGAACTCATCATATTTTCCTTCAATCCAATCTATGGATCTTAAAATTTTTTTCTCATATCGTTTTATAGATATTTGTCTTTGCTCTAATTCTGGTATAGCTGACATTTCTATATAACGATTAACCGCATTTTCCATAATTCCATTTGAAACACTTATCATTGTCATACTTTCCCAATAACGATCTTTTGGATATATAGAGTCTTTTTTTGAAATACTATCAAAGTATAAACAAATATTATCACTGTCTGTGATCGTTTTATCACCAACTATTAAAGTAGGAACTTGTCTTAATGGATTAAATTCATCTAAAAATCTTGATTTATAAATATTTATCTTTTCTTCTTTATGAGCTACGTCTAATACAAGAGCAGATACTTTACATTTTCTTCCAAAAGGAGAAGTGGGTCCATTATATAATAGTGGAATATCTGTCATTTAATCTATGACAATAGCAACAGTACCAGGGCTTACACCCTCTTGATCATTCCTAATGTTTACTCGAGTTATTCTTCCACCAATAGGCGCGTTATGATTTACCTCTGATTTCATAACTTCCATAATAAACAATATATCGCCTTCATTTACTTCATCACCAACTTCAACTAAAACTTTCCATATGTTACCAGGCACTGACGTTAAAACTTCTGTCGTCATATTATATCACACTTCCCATTGAGCAGATGGAGGTTTGCTCGGATCTCATTTCCTGCGCCTCTTGCACACTTATTTCAACAAACTTGAATTTTTCATTTGGTTTTGCTTGTCCTAATTTCCAAAAAGAGGCGGATGGTACAGTAAAAGGTACAATAAAACCACCCATACTAGGCCCATCGTTTACAAGTATTATCGGAGTTTGACCTGCCAAATTAATACCACCAATGGGGTAACCCTGATCGATGATATTTGAGGGTTCATAGCCATGTTCAGGAGATTTATTTGTAGCTTTCTCAGTAAAAGTTAGAGTGGGTCCATCCAACCTAAATCCAGTGCGATCACTTCTTGCTTGAAGTTTCCACTCTGCATTTAGAAATGTGTCATATCCTGCGTCGTCAAGCCAATCATCATTTGGTCCCCTAACAACCTCAATTTCCCAAATACCACTATTGCTAATCTCTGGAATTGACTCAGTTCTAATTTTTCTTCCGATCTTCCCATTTGATTGACCTAAAGGAACTCTTTGTCCGTCTTTCAAAGCATGACCTTCAATACCACCAACACCTGCTTTGTGAAAAGTTGATTGAGAGTTTAGCCATTTTTCCGACTCAATGCCTCCCGCAAAAGACACGTAAGATCTTGCACCATATACTGTAAAACCCATTTCAAGAGTTTGCCCAGACTTTACTAAAACACTCTCCCACATAGGAATTGAATTACCATTTATTTTGGGTTGCATATCTGCACCACAAACCGCAATCACGTGATCTTTTTCAAATTTTAAAGTTGGACCAGTGTACTGACACTCAAGTGCTGCGAAACTTTCCTCATTACCTACTAGTAAATTGGCAAGTCGAAAAGACCAACTATCCATTGGCCCTGAGGGAGGAAATCCTTGGTTAAGATATCCAACTCTCCCAGGATAATCTTGCACAGATGTTTCTAACCCTTGTTTAATAACTTCAAACATTTAAAACTTTTTATTGTAATCTATTTTGGACAACCAGTTTTTGTATTTTTTAATGGAAAACTTATGTTCTTCAATTAAATCATATCGATATGATTTATCTTCGACTTTTTTTTCAATCATTTCAAATTCATCATAATCACATGGTATAAATTTAATTCTATCTCCTGGCCTAAATAGACAAATACTATCTTTGAAAACATCAAAATTCTTATCTGGATCCCAAATGGGTACAGGAGTCCTCCCAAAAATTTGATAACCTCCAGGTAGCCTATCAGGATAAATAGCCGTGGATGATCCCCCCATACCTACAGTTCCTTTTGGTGTCCATGTTCTGGGTGGGTTATACTTTGGAGCAGTTAATTTGCACCTGGGATCAAGCGGCATTGTAAATGGTAAACCAGGCCAAAAACCAAGTGAAGCTACCCAATATTCTGTTCCAGAGTGAACTCTCACAAAATGATTTACATCATCTAATTGATTTAATTCTGTAATGAATTCTGGATCTGACTTTTTCATATTGATTTTAGCTATATAGTCCTCAATTGCTTCTTTAGTCCATTTATCAAGATAAACAGTTGGGAAATGAAAAAGTCTGCTATTTACAACAGTATCATCATCATCTTTCATATCTTTAAGCAATGATTTTAATTCATTAATTAAATCCCGATAGCCGATATCATCTGGATTGTAGTGAACTATCATAGAGGCAAAACATGGTAGTGTTTCGTAAACCCCCTTAATATTTGCTGTCCTAATTAAATTTGATAATCCCTGAGCTTTAAAGTTCAATTCTAAATTCATCACATTACCAAATTCAATTAATAAATACTTATCACCACCTGGTAAAAACTTTGGTTCAGGGTAAATTCCTTGAAATATTTCTAAGGTTTTCTCTTTTGTTACATTTGAGTCCAAATTGGGGTAAGAGCCGTCATCGTTTATATGTTTTTTTACAGAGAGTTTACTGACATTTAATTTAGGTCGGGAAATATTATGAGGATACATATTTTTAAAACTAGCATAATCATCAACATCGAGTTGTGAGAATAAAATATCATCAAGCTTTTTTGATTTATCTTGAGATAAATGACTCTCTAAATTTTCAAATTTTGAAATCTCGTGATTTAAATAATTAAATTTTATATTATTACTTTCCTTCTTTGAGGGCACTATTTTATTTTTTTTTAACAACTCATCTTTAGGATTGGTTAAATCAATTTTCTGAAATAAATCTAAATCTGTATTTTTATATTCTTGAACCATTGAGTTTAAAAATATTTAATTTTAATTTTTTCTTTACCTTTAGGTTTATCTGTAAAATCTACTACTTTAACATTTGTAGGTACTGTCGGTTTGATAATTTTATTATGAATTTCTGCCTTAGCTTTAGCTTTGTGATTTGAATTTTGCACACCTGATAAATTATTATCAATAGATTTTTTTTGAGTATGACCAAACATTCCCTCAAGAATTGTATTGGGATTTATATCTTCTTTTTCAAATGTCTCAAATATACTCCCATCCCTAAAAACTAAAACTCGATGACAAAGTCCTATGAATTCCTCAAGTTCACTTGATAGAAATATCGCAGTACCACCATCATTTACAAAAATTCTTAGGTATTTATATAAGTCTCGTTTTGCACCAACATCAATACCTCTCGCTGGATCGTTAAGTATCAATATTTTTGGAGTTGTTGTGAAAGCTCTAGCAATCATGACTTTTTGCTGATTTCCCCCGCTCAATGAAGTAATAAGATTATTCTTGGGACCTGTTTTAATACTTAATCTCTCTACTTCCCAATCAAAAATACCGTTTAATTCCATCCATTTGATAAAACCAATAAATCCACCTGACGTTTTAGATTGTTTTCCCTTGTATAAAGGAATGACCATATTTTCATATATGCTCATGTTAGGAAAAATACCCTCTTTTTTTCTGTCTCCAGATACGTATCCAATTCCACTTTTCTTTGCATCTAATAAGCTATTTACTGACGTGTAATCTTTCTTTGTTCTTTCTCGTTCTTCATCAGACTGTTTAACAATTACTTCTCCACTAAGTGGTTGATCGATACCAGCTAGAGCTTTAACAAAATTATCTTGTCCCTGTCCATCAAGTCCAGTAACTCCAAGTATCTCACCTTTAGGCAGGTCAAAGTTAATGACATCTCCATTGTCCCATACTTTTAAATCTTTAGCAGTCAAAACTATTTCATCTGTAATCGAGTCTGGAGGTGTAGCTTTTATTTCTGATGCAGTGGAAAATTTCTTATCACCAGTCATTAGACCGAGAAGATTTTTCTCAGTAATATCCTCTCCAGCTAAAACTCCAACATCAATCCCATCCCTCATAACAGTTGCTCTATCGCTTATTCTTACTAACTCTGCAATTCTATGAGTTACAATAAATATTGCTGCACCTTGATCTCTTAATGTTCTCATTTTTGCAAAAAGTCTTTCTGTTGAGTCAAAATCAAGCGCGGCTGACGATTCATCTAAAATTAATACTTTGGGATTTCTTAAAAAAGCCCTTCCAATTGTTATCCATGCTTTCATTCCGAGTGATAATTGACTTGCAATAGTATATGGGTCAATAAATTCACCTGATAACTCTAACATTATTGAGGCAGCTTTTTCGACTCTATCTCGATGTGCTAATTTTTTTCCAAAAAAAGAGTCATATCCAATAAATAAATTTTCATAAACTGTAGCTTCCTCAGCTATCATCACTTCTTGAAAAACTGTTGCGATGCCAACTCTTTGGGCTTCAATTGGTGAATTGGGCGATTGCCCCATGATAGACACTTTTCCTTTGTCCAAAGGCAAAACTCCTGAGATCACCTTTGCCAATGTGCTCTTACCACATCCATTACCACCAACAATGGCGTGTATTTCACCAAAGTTAGCTTTAAAATTAACTCCGTTGAGAGCTTTTGTTACACCAAAGGATTTTGATGCATCTTGAACGTAAATATCTCCTCCAACTTTGGAGGAGTTAGACTGTGCCCCATTCCCGTTTGGAGCACTGCCCAAAGTTTTTTCTTCATTCATAAATTACTTAAATTAAAGTAACGCTTCTCCATTATCAAAGAAATTATTTAAGTATTCATCACTTGCCCAGTTTTCAATTCCAACAGTTCTAAACTCACTTGAGTTTCTGTCACAATCTTCAGGAACAAAAGACTGAATGGTCTCTACGTCTTCTTCATATGGAGGAACTAAGATTGATTGGATTTTTAGACCCTGACCTTTCATAGTTCTTAAAAGAACATTCATTGCAAATTCTGCATCATCTCCTGGAGGCCATGCATACACAGCTCTATCGATGAAGTCTGGATTATTTCTCCAGTAACAGAATGCTCCTATTTCTCCACCTAAAGCCATAGGCACCATAGGTCTACCTGATGATTCGAGAGCATTAAGTGCTCCTGACTCACCTGAAGACTGAACAGCAAAACCATCAACCTGTGTTGTGTTAGCTGATAGCCACTTTTGTAGTTCGGCCTGTGCTATTTGTGGAGTCCACATATGAGCAATTTCTGCAACAACTGTAATGTCTGGGTATTCAGCAAAACCGTCTAACATACCTTGGTGCTGTGAGTCGGATGCTGATGTTCCTGGAATTCCCTCCATTATCACAACGTTACCTTCTCCACCAATGGTCTCTGCTAACCATGAAGCAATATAATAACCCGTTAATTTATAATTAACTGATGTGCTGATCGCATATTCTGAAGTTAAATAACCTGTCATTGATGCAGTTGGAACACCTTTTCCATATGCATATTCAATTGTAGGATTTAAAGCGACAGGATTTGAGCAACAGACTATTAATCCATCAACTCCTTGATCAGTCAACTGTCTCATTTGTTGAATTTGAACTGCGTCTTTTAGGTTCGATTGGGTAACAACGATATCATTAAGAATACCTGCTTCCTTCATTTTAGGTAAGTAGTCACCATATAATCTCTCCATCACACCTTTTCTCCATAGATTACCTGCGTAAGAGCTTGCATAACCAATAGTCCAAGGAAGCGGTCTATCACTTTTCCAATCTCTGTAAACACTTTCGCCAAGTGGCTGGTTAGGATCCATAAAGTCAGGATTATAAACGAAGTCTCTAATATCAGCTGGAATTTCGTCTAAGATGTCCGCATTTAAGTTACCTGCAACACCAACAAAACTAACAGCCAAAATAGCTATGAACTTTTTAAGCAATGTCATAGTTTTATCCTCCTTACTTATATAAGTAATATTATAATATCTAAATTATCAAAAAAGTTATCAAAATTGTTCCAACATGTGGAAAAGATTTTCACATAAAAGCCTTATTTTCTGTAAATTAGTTAAGAGAAGGAATTTTTATAAGTATGGTCGATTTGAACTGCGATATGGGAGAAGGCTTTGGCATTTACTCATTTGCTGATGACGAAGAAATAATGCCATTTATTGATGCCGCTAATGTAGCATGTGGCTTTCACGCATCAGACCCAAACACAATGAGAAAAACAGTCGAACTTGCAAAAAAATATAATGTAAAAGTCGGCTCTCACCCTGCTTATCCAGATTTAGTGGGTTTTGGTCGAAGGCCAATGAAAATGAAGCGAGAGGAAATAAAAAATTTGGTAATGTATCAAACAGGTGCAATTAAAGCATTCTTAGATGAATTTGATATGCCGTTAAATCACATAAAACCTCACGGATCTTTATATGGTGTCTCTGCAAAAGAAGAGGATGTGGCTCATGGAATTGCTGATGCAGCTGAAATTTTTAATGTTGGTATTTTTGGTATGGTTAATACTTTTCATGAAAAAGTGTATAAAGAAAGAGGAGTAAAGTTTTACGGAGAATTTTATTCAGACTTGGAGTATGATGAAACAGGATATTTGGTTATAGCTAAGGGTCGAAATAAATATTATCCAACTGATAGAGCTGTAGAGCGTTGCTTAAGAGCGATGAATGAAAATAAAGTTGAAACTGTTCAAGGAAATGATGTGGTTGTAGGATGTGAAACAATTTGTGTTCACTCTGATACTCCTAACGCAGTAGAAATCTTAAAGGCTCTCAGAGAAAAAATTTCTTCTGATAAAAAAATTTCTCATAAAACTACTAACATTAATCATACCAAAATGCCTTATATCGTTGATAAGAAATGAAAAAAATTTTAATTGCTAATCGTGGTGAAATAGCAAATAGAATTATTAAAAGTTGTAAAGTATTAGGTCACAAATCTGTAGCTGTTTATTCAGATGCAGACAAGAACTCAAAGCACGTAAGATTATCCGATGAGTCTTATTATATAGGACCTAGTAAAGCTCAGGAAAGTTATCTCTCTTATAATAATATTTTAGATATTGCTACAAAAGCAAATGTGGATGCTATTCATCCTGGTTTTGGTTTTTTATCAGAAAATGACACTTTTGCTCAAGAGGTAATAGACAGAGACATTACATGGATTGGCCCAAAACCAAAATCAATAAAATCAATGGGAAATAAGAATATTGCTCGTGAATTAGCTCTAAATTCCAATATCCCTATATGCCCCGGCATAAATAATGTTCACAAATTAAGTGATGAACAACTCAAGACTAAATGTGAAGTTATAGGTTATCCATTATTAGTAAAATCAAGTGCAGGAGGGGGAGGGATAGGGATGAGCGTCGTTCAAAATTTCAAAGACCTTGCGAATGCAATTGAAAAAACTAGCAACCTTGCTGCTAAATCTTTTGGTAATGGCGATATATTTATAGAGAAATTTATCACAAACGCCCGACACATAGAAATACAAGTTTTTGGATTTGGGTCAAAGGGAGCTGTTCATCTTTTTGAAAGGGATTGTTCCATGCAAAGAAGATATCAAAAAATAATTGAGGAATGCCCTGCGCCAGAAGTAGACAGGGAATTAATTAATACTATGGCAGAAGCAGCTGTCAAATTATCCTCTGATGTTAAATACGAGGGAGCAGGAACTGTTGAGTTTATATATGATGTTCAAGAAATGAAATATTATTTTTTAGAGATGAATACAAGGATTCAAGTTGAACATCCAGTTACAGAGTTAGTTACAAACTATGATTTGATTTCCATGCAAATAAACTTCGCCTTTAATAGAAAAAATAAATTTTTAAATCAGAAAAAAATTAAAACTTATGGACATTCAATTGAATGTAGAGTTTATGCAGAGGATCCCTCTCAAAATTTCTTACCGTCCCCTGGAAAAATTACAAAATTAAAATTTCCAAAAATTCCAAAAGGTATCAGATTAGATTGGGGATACGATGAAAGAGACGAAGTGAGTTTTTACTATGATCCAATGATTGGAAAAATAATATCTCACGACTTAATTCGAGATGACGCAATATCCAAATTAATAAAATTTTTAGAAGATACTCAAATTGAGGGCATAAAGACAAATATACCTTTTCTAGTTTGCCTTCTTAAAGACAAAAATTTCCTAGAAGGTAAACATAACACTAAATATATAGAAAATAATTTAAATACACTTATGAGTAGGACATCTTTTAAAAATGGTTTTACTAAAAATATTGATTTGGACTCAAAGAGAATTAAAATTGTAGAGACTGACAAACTTAAAGTAGGTAATGGAAGATCGCAGTCAGATAGAGGAGGCATCAAAGTCGTTTATTTTGACTAAATATAATGGTTAATCAACTTGTAGCAGCAATAAAACCCTCTCAAATTCCGGGTTCTGATCCACAGTCAACAAAATACTTAATCGTCCCAATATTCATATTTTTTGCCCTTATGATTTTTGCAATGATTAGGGGACCACAAATTATTTCAGGCTCTGGTATTGGAACAGCTATTATGGTTTCAACACCTCTTATTCTTGCTACTTATGCTCTTACAGCCTTAGCTTTAGCAGGTAGAGTTACAGTCGATTTATCAATAGGACCACTTATTGGTTTTATTAATGTAACGACAATTCAACTTTATGCTGCTGGTTATATTCAATCGCCAGTTGCATATTTCATATGTGCTCTTGCGATCGGAGTTATATATCAATTCTTGTATGCATTAATTGTAATTTTTATCAGAGTTCAACCAATAATTGTTGCCCTAAGTATGTTTCTTGCCTTCTCTGGTATAAATTTAGTTATTTTACCAAGACCTGGAGGAAGAGCGCCTGATTGGATGTTATCTTGGAGTGCAGGAACTGAAGTAATACAACCTACACTTATACTTCTAATTTTCTCAACTCTTATTTGGTATGCACTTACTCACACAGCTTATTGGCAACATTTGAAATTAATGGGGTCAGATGAAAAATCTGCTTACACTAGTGGAGTAAGAATTTATGTTGTAAGAATTGGTGCTCATGTTATTGGTGGAGTATATGCTGCACTTGCGGCTATCGCATTTACAGGTTTAATTGGCTCCGGAGATCCAACTCAGGGCACTACTTATACATTAATGGCTGTTACCGCACTTGTTTTGGGGGGTTCAAGTTTGATTGGTGGAAGAGGTGGTGCGTTTGGAGCTATATTAGGTTCAGTTAACATTTATTTAATAAATTTTATACTATCTACTTTCAGGTTTGAAAGATTTCAAAGTTTTGTAACAGACTTATCTTATGGTGCAGTATTGGTTGCCTCACTTTTAATACTTATTGCACTTCCTTACATTCAAAAAGCATTTAAAAATTTATCAGTTTTTGTATTTTTCATAATTGGAACATTAAGTGCTGCTGCTGTTCAAATTCATATGAAATTTGATCAGGTCACTAGAGGAACTGTTGGAGGCTTTGGAGGTAAATCAAAAGATGCTGAAATTTTTGAAAAAGCTCTTGAGTCCGGAAGTGATTGTCTAATCACAGGTAAAGCGTGCGCAGAGGGTGGAAATTCTACAGTTTGGATGTTTATTGCTATTGGAATAGCAGCCTTGATTTATCTTGTTTATTTGCTTGTTAAACATAGAGATGGTCCAACAGTATCTTTTATCATTGCAGCAATTGTAATTTTCTTTGGATGTGTTTGGAGCGGCACGAGAGAGGCTTATTTTGCTAACACTGATTTAGGGACTAATTTACAATATATTTTAAATTATGCTCCTCAGTATTTCACATCCGAGTATCTCAGAGTTGGAGGAGGATTACCTGATTTTTCATCCTCATCAAGTGCTTTGGTGGGCCTCGCTTACGCAATTGCAACTTTAGGAGGAATAGTTTTCTTTACATCAGCCATAGTCATAATTGCTATGCCAAAATTTAGAAAAGAAATCAAGACACAAACATTGGTATTGTTTGCAATTGCAATTTCTTTCGTAGTGTTTGCTGCAATATCTTACTATGGTATAGATTCAAACAGACAAAGTTTCTTTGGAATAGATGGATATGCTGTAATACTAATTATATTTTTACTTTTTTTACTTACAGCACCAACTCTTTTTTCCAATATCAATCTGAATAATGTTTTCATAATTTTTCTTGGTGTATTAGCGATACTCGCTGTTTACTTTTTAGCCTCACCCTCTGGAACAATTATTACTGATGATGGAAGTAAGTATTATTCCCCAATTATTACAGAATTAATTGTTGGCGATACATCATCTATTAACTATACAAGACCTGTCCGTGGTGAGTTTATCACAAGTAATGTGACTTGGCTTAAAGAGGCAGCTCTAATTATTTTTGCAATATTTGTATTTCAGTTTTTTACATTTCTAACAATGGGGGCAAAAATATCATTTGCAAGATTCAAACCTTATATAGCTATCTTAAGTATTGCAGCACTAACTTGGTCTGCGATGTTCTTCGCAATAGGATATCCATATTGGAAAATGATTTTAATCACAGCAATTGGAATAGCTATTTCGCCTCTGATATGGCAAGCGTTTGGTGTTTACAAAATTAAACTTAAATCTCAAGAAGGACTTGAAAAATGGGGAGGACTATCAGAAGATAGAAAAGTTTAGTAAATGGAGAAAAGAACTCATAATTTTTTAAAAGGACTTGGAATTCTTTTTGCTGTTGCTGCTGGAATAGGAACGGCAGTTCTAGGCTATGTAGATAGAACTGATTGGATACAAGTTGCTTTTTATTCCGTTGCTGTTGTTGCCATCATTTTATGGGGATGGCATTTTTTCTTAGTAAGATGGTCGTATCGTTCACTTTTTAAAGATGATGGATCTCAACCTCCTGAAACTACTGAATCTTCAAGTAGAAGAGGCCTTTTTTGGGATCTTATTGCAAGGAATTGGATTGCAGTTACGGGATTTCTTCTTCTTTTAGGTCTTTTTATACTACTTTGTTTTCTAGTACCTGGGTTCTTCTCGGGTAGAACTGTCATATCCGCAATCATACTTTTAGGTTTCTTAATCCTAGCATTCCTTGCTTACAAATTTTTAAACATTAATAAAAGTGTAATAATAGGAGTCGCCGTGTTGGTTGGTCTTTTTATAATAGGATCAGTTTCTATCGACGGCTTCTTATCATTACAAAATATTAAATCCATGTTAGTTTTTGCATCTTTCTTAGGAATCGCCACCATTGGTCAGACATTAGTTGTGATGTTAGGTGGTCTAGACTTATCAATACCATTTTTAATTGGTGCAACTAATTTAGGGTTGATGTCGCTTATTTCACTTGGAGTTCCTCCTTGGCTTGCTTTTATAGTAATTCTCGCTTTTGGCACAATTGTTGGATTGTTTAATGGTTTGATAAGTTTTAATCTACAAGGTCAATCACTTATAGTCACACTTGGAGTTGGCTTCATGGTAGTAGGTGGAGTACAGATATTGGTATCACTTCCTACTGTTACAGGTGGAACTGTGTTTGGCGTTGTACCAGACTGGTTAAAAAACCTAGCTTCATTAAACGGAAAATTTTTCGGTCTACCGATACCTCCAGTAATATTAATTTGGATATTAATTTCAATTTTATTAATTGTCGGTCTTAGACATACTAAATGGGGAAGGAATTTATATGCAGTTGGAGGAAAAAGGTTATCAGCTGATAGATTATCAATTTCTGAGAGAGCATATTGGGTAGGTGTTTATGTTATTAGTGGATTTACCTCCGCAGCCACAGGAGCCATGTTACTGGGTTGGAGTGGTGGAGGCTTCATAGGAGTAGGAGATCAATATTTATTTTTAACAGTAGCAGCTGTGGCTGTCGGAGGAACTTCCTTACTAGGAGGATATGGAGGATACGGATTTACAGTGATCGGTGTTCTTGCTCTGCAAGTTATTAGTACATTTTTAGCAGGATTGGGTTTGAGTTTTGAAGGTCAGCAATTTATATTTGGTCTACTTATTTTACCTCTTGTTGCACTTTACTCTAGAGCCCCTCATATAAGGGAGCAAATTTAATTAAATGTCTTTAATCAACAGATTTTATTGTTTCTGCGATGAATATTTATTTCAAAATATGAAACAAAAATTATTATTAGTAACAGAGGACGGGTAATATGAAATTGAGAGGAATAAGTTTTAATGAATAAAATGCTTCTCCCTTATGACATCGTAGGGGGTTCTTTTTGGTTAATTTCTGTCGGCATGATTGGTGCCACCTTATTTTTCTTTTTTGAGCGCAGCAAAGTAAGCCCTAGATTTCATACACCAATGACGATGATAGCTGTAGTGTGCTTGATGTCCTCAATACATTATTTCTTTATTAAAAATCTTTGGGTAGTTAGTGGCACTGCTCCAACTTTACTGAGATATATAGATTGGTTTCTTAACTTTCCTATGCTTGTGCTGATTTTTTATGCAATGCTTATGTCAGTTGCTAAAGTTAAACAAGGTATGTTCTGGAGATTATTAGTTGGAACTTTAGTTTTTGTGGTAGCAGGTTTTTTAGGTGCAGCAGGATACATGAGCAAGACATTAGGTTTCATAGTTTGGTTAGCTGGATGGTTGTACATTCTTGGGGAGTTATATGTTGGAGAGGCAGGAAGAGCAAATGCAAGATGTGGCAATGAAAATATACAAATGGTCTTTTTCTCCAATAGACTTATTATAACTATTGGATGGGCAATATATCCAATGGGATATTTCATAGAGCATTTAGGTGGAGGTATTGACCCAAACAGTGTTAATGTAATTTACAATCTTGCAGACTTTTTAAATAAAATAGTTTTTGGTTTAATAATTTATAAAGCAGCAATACAAGACATGAGAGTTAATGGACAATAACATCGATTTAGGAGGTGATAAATAGGTATGAACATTACTAGTGGTGCAGATATTATTGCAGTAATAATCTTAATAGCGTTAGCAATAGCGATTATAGTTTACTTGCTACATTGGTTGTACAGGCGTTCCTCAAAGGAAATAGCTTTTGTTAGAACCGGTATGGGAGGTGAACAAGTTGTGATTAGTGGAGGTGCCTTTGTTTTACCTATTATTCACAACATAACTTCAGTTGGAATGAAAACTCTTTGTATAGAGGTTCAAAGAAATGGAAGTAAATCTTTTATTACAAAAAATAGAATGAGAGCAGAAGTAACTGCAGAATTCTATGTCAGAGTAGCTCCAACAACAGATGCTGTCTCAATAGCCGCGCAAACATTAGGAAATAGAACATTAGAGCCTGATCACTTAAAAGAGCTTGTTCAAGGTCGATTTGTTGATGGATTGGGCGTTGTAGCAGCAAAAATGAGCCTTGATGAAATTCAAGAAAATAGATCTGAGTATATTAAAAATGTTGCAGCTCATGTTGAAGAAGCGATCAAACACACTGGTTTGGAGTTAGAGACTGTATCTTTGACATCCCTTAACCAAGCACCTGTTGGTGTTTTTGACCCATCCAATACATTTGATGCTGAGGGTTTAACTCAAATAACGGAATTCACTCAATCTCGTAAAAAGAAAAGAAATGATATTGAGAAGGATACAGAGGTTAGTATTAGAAACAAAAATCTCCAATCTATTAAACAGACTCTTGAAATTGAAAAAGAAGAGGAGTTTTCAAAGTATCAACAAAAACGAGAAATCGAACAACAAAGAGCCATAGAAAATACAGAGACAGTAAAAACAAAAGCTGAGAAAGACAAAGAGTCTGAGCTGGCTGAAATATCCTCAGAAAAAGATATTGAGATTGCTAAGATCAGTAAAAAGGACTTTGTTGAGATGGAAAAAAGTTTACAAGAAACTAAGCTTATTCAAGAAATCGAAAAAAGAAGAAAAGAACAAAATGAGTTTAGACAACAAACTTCCATTGAAATTAAACAAAAAGATATCGAGACTGAAAAATCTATTCTTGAATTGGAAAGAGACGTTGAATTTAGTCGTCTAGAAAAACAAAGATCAGTTGACATTAAACTCGCTGAGGAAAAAGCTTCAACAGCAAAAGAAGAGGCTAGAAAAAGATATGAGTCTGAAGAGGCTTATATTATGGCTGAAGAGCAAATTAAAAATGCTAAAACTGCTCAACAAAAAAATGTTGATGCATTCAAAATTGCTGCTGAGCAAGAGACAAGAGTCTTAGATATTGAAAAGGCAAAAAGAATAGAAATTGAAGAAAAGCAAAAACAAATGGAAGTTCTTGAGAAATCTAAGTCAGTCTTAAAGTCAAAAATGGAAGAGGAAAATGCCCGTGCGAAAGCTGTAGAAGCTGAGGAAAAGGTCAACACCATTCGCGATGTTGAACAGGCTGAGAAGGCAAAAGCTTTAGGGGTCATAGACGCGAGCAAAAATGCTGAGAGAGAAAAACTAGCATCGATGGCTGCAAAGATTAGATACGAGATTGAAGCAGCAGGAAAGAAAGCTTTAAATGAAGCTGAAAATGCTAGAAGTGATGCAAGTAGAAGAAGCGCTCTCAGACAAAAACTTGCTGAAAAGATTGAGGGTATTATCAGAGAATGGGTTAGACCAATGCAAAATATTGACTCAATTAAAGTAGTTGATGTAAATGGTTTGCCTGGTTTTAGCCAGGGGAATGGAGCTGAAGGAAGTGGCAGCGCTGATAATCCATCTGCATCCTCAGGTGGATATTCAAAGAAGGGCTCTTTAGCAGACAACGTTGTAAATTCTGCTCTCAGATACAGAGCACAACAGCCATTCTTAGATAGTCTCTTAAAAGAAATTGGTATGTCACCTGGTGAAGCAAGTAATATAAGAAATATTCTTGGTGATTATGATGATCCTAAGAAAGATAAGCATATGAGATTTGATGAACAATCTAAAAAAACACCCGGGAAAAAGAAATAGGTATAATTCATGAGTATAGATTTAAATTCCTGGGCAAAAAAATATAAAGAGCTGACTGAAAAAGATGAAACTATAAAAGCTATGGCAAAATATTACACTTGTTCATTCCTCTTCGACATGGGCAGTGTAAAAGTGATTATCGAAATGCACGACGGAAAGGTAAAAAATATTAACACTAATCCAGGAGGTTTAGACCCTTATGACTTTGCGCTAAGGGCATCAGAGCAAACATGGAGGGAGTTTGCAAAGCCAGTTCCAAAACCTATGTTTCATGGTATCTATGCAGCTTCATTTAGAGAAGACCTTAAAATTGAAGGAAATCATTTAGTCTTAATGCAAAATCTTAGAAACTTTACAGTTCAATTTGAATTGTTAAGACAATCAGGAGTTCCAGTATGATAAAAAAAATTGAAAGGAAAAATTTATGGCAGTAAAACATCATGACCCAATAGGTAGATACGTTACCATCGAGGTAGATGGTCAACAATACAAAGTCTTTTATCTTTCAAATGGAAAAGGTGTTCCATTAGTATGTCAGCATACTGCTGGGTGCCACAATCATCAATGGAGAGGACTGCTTGAGGATGAAGAGATAACTCAAAATTATCAAGTTATAGCATACGACCTTCCAAGACATGGTAAATCAGATCCGCCTCATAATACTGAATGGTGGAAAGAGGAATACAAATTAACAGCAGAGCATTATTGCAATTTTATTGTGGAACTTTGCAAGGCCCTGGACCTTGAAAACCCAATATTTATGGGCTCTTCTTTTGGCGGAAATGTGGCTCTTCAACTAGCTTTGAAATATCCAAATAAGTTTAAAGCTGTAATTCCTGTCGAGGCTGCTCATTACTCCCCAGGTTTTTATATTGATTGGTGGAGGCATCCTCATGCCAATGCAGCTCAAGTGTGTGGTAGTGGAGTTTGGGATTTAATGGCCCCTCAATCACCAGATATTGACAGGTGGTTAACTTGGCATTATTACACTCAAGGATCAGAGGCTTTTAAAGGAGATCTTCATTTTTACTCAGTTGATCATGATTTAAGAGATGAACTACAAAATATTGATGGTCACAAGTGTCCAGTAATCATGTTGACTGGAACCTATGACTATCTTACCCCTCCTGAAGCTACAGAAGATACAGCCAGACAAATTAAGGGAGGAGTTTATATTGAAATGAGAGATATTGGTCATTTTCCAATGAGTGAAAACCATGAAGTCTTTAGAGTATATTTATTAGAGGCACTCAGAATTATCAAGGAAAAGACTGATTACAACTCTTAATTCAATTCTGAGTTATGGTCGCTAATCTTTATTGGTTTTTTTTCTTTCTTGTTCTTTATATAAGTTTTTGTCTTTTTTGGGGAGCCAGAACTCTTAGAAAAAATAAAACCCCTGAGGCTTATTATCTAGCTGACAGAAGCGTATCTCCTTGGGTATTCTTTTTCTCTGCAACAGTGACTACATTTGCAGGGATAACTATCATATCTTTCCCATCCCTAATTTATTTAGACGGCTACTCTTTTCTTGCTACCGCTGCAATTGTAATAACAATTCCTCTTGGGAGTATATTGTTTTTTAAAAGGCAGTGGATGTTAAGCAGAAAATTTAATTTTATTACCCCTGGAGAAATGTATTATAAATATTATCAAAGCAATACTCTCAGAATTGTTGTCTTAATAATCGGATTATTTTTTGCTGTTCCGTTTTTGGGAATAATTATTGGATCCACAGGCAATGTTGTTGAGTTTATTAGTGGAGGAGAAATATCAAGAGACTCTGCCATGTGGGCGCTCACTTCTGTTGTCTTGTTTTATATAGTATCTGGTGGGTTTAAACCCATGGTAAGTGTGAGCGTTTTACAATCTTGGCTATTTTTTGTTTTCTTCTTAGCACTGGGTGTAGGTGTATTTAATTATTTAGGAGGTTTGAGTTTTTTTGAAGACTTATCTATGGCGAATAGCTTTATTTCATTTGGAGCTTGGGGAACTACAGGAGGCTACGGAGGAGGTGATATTTCAGGGTATTTCAACGTTCCTGGTGTAATTCAGTGGGTTGCAGGTATTGGAAAAAACAACCCATTGGGAGGACCATGGACAGCAGTTATGATCTTGTCCTTTACTCTTTCCTATATGGGTATTGTGCTTTCTCCCACCTTTTCGATGTGGAGCTATTCAGTAAAATCTCCCAGGTCATTTTACTTTTATCAAGTTTGGGGGTCAGGTGCTGTTGTTGGTATATTTTTGTTTATATTCGCTCCTTTATTGGGAGTAGGAGCACATCTTCTTGGAGCTAACAGTATTGTTAATTCAAATGGTTTTGCCATTAACAGAATATTTCCAGAACTAAGTTTACAAAATATATCATCTTTGATTTATGTGTTTATTGAGAGCTTTAGTAATCTTTCACCTATCATAGTTGGATTTTTAGCAATAGCTATAATCGCTGCTCTACAATCCACATTATCCGCTTTTTTAATGACTTCAGGTAGCATGGTAGCAAGAGATCTTTACAGACCATACATTGATAACAACCCTTCATGGAAAAGAGAATTATTAGTTGCTAGGTTAGCGATGTTATTATTAAGTTTAGCTTCACTTTACCTTGCAACTTTTTTTGAAACTTCTCTTGTATTATTAGGTGGATTAGCAATTGCCTTTGGTTTTCAATTATTTCCCGTTCTACTTGGAATGCTTTGGTTCAAATGGATTACAAGAGGTGGAGCAATACTTGGACTCATCACCGGATTAGGTTTTGTAACATTAGCCGAAACTTTTGGTCAAAAACTGACTGGCAATTCTCTTCCTTGGGGTCGATGGCCACTGACGATTTATTCTGGCTTGTGGGGTTTATTTTTTAACGTGATTGTATGCTTCTTATCTTCAATATTTTCAAGCAACGATACAGATAAAGACCACCGAGAGGCATTTCACAGTTTTTTAAATCAGCATATGGGCATTCACCCGTCACGAAAAAAAATAAAGTCTCTCGCTTATGTTTTCTTTTTAATTTGGGCATTCTTTTCTATTGGCCCAGGTTTGATTTTTGGAAATTTAATATTTGGCAACGCTGATCAAAGTTATGATAATTGGGTGATGGGTGTCCCTTCACTGTGGGCCTACCAAATAATTTGGTGGGTAGCAGGTATATTTTTAATTTGGTTTTTAGCTAATAAAATGGACTTATCGACTTTGCCAAAAAAACCAATACTAAATGGTGATGAATTTTTGTCACCTGACGATGTAGAGGAACAAGGAAACTATATTGACAGAATGGGAGGAGGATATGGTTGGCCACTTGTTTTAATCGGTATGGCTGTGGCAACTGTAATACTTTCCGTTTATGCATTATGATGCTAAACTGTAAAAAATTGAGGAGGAATATGAATTTTTCGTATTGTGTTTCATTATTTGGAACAAAAAACTGTGCGGAAGGCGAAGTATATCTAAAATAGAGTCATGTCTGATTATAGCTACAAGAACCCTTCAAACGTCCAATTAAATAAAGGACATAAGCACACTGACGATTTCATTACAAAGAAATATATTTTGAAAATGTTGAGAGATCCTCAAAAATTAAAATCTTTAATTGAAGAGCACAGAGCAACTCCAATAGGAAGAGCCGCAACTCGAGATCACGGCATTATTCAGCATAGCCAAGATCTTCAAACACTTTTAGATAAGTTAAGAAGGGGAAGTAAAGAAAATGGCTTTGTAACAGTTTGTTTAAGAAGACATGAAGATTATAGGGTTGGTATAACAACAGGTGTGAGAGGTGAGCCAGTTGAAATTACTGAAGACTCTTACTCATCAGAAGAAGCATGTGAACATGCAATTTTTTTAAAAAGAATTAATAGATTACTTGAGGAGTATAGTGGGGAAGAATAATGTTAAAAATTACAGGATATAGCGACAAGTATTCAGCTCACCCTGGTGAGGAGGTAAAATTTTATATTAATGCTGAATACAATGATAGTTATGAAGTTCAATTAGTCCGCCTCATACACGGTGATACAAATCCTGAAGGCCCAGGATATAAAGAGGCCGAAATAGATGCTAGTTGCAATGGAACCTATCAAGGGAAAAACCAAAGAATACATGGTGGATCATATATCATCATGCCTCAACACGATAATTTAAATTTAGAGAGCTTTACGATGCAGGCTTACATTTTCCCAACTACCCCAGACAAAGGTAGACAAGGAATTTTCACTAAATTTAATGAGGAAGAAAAAAAAGGTTATGGTCTTTTCGTTAATGATGAAGGATGTTTATCTGTAGAAATTGGTGATGGGTCTCAAGTTGTTACTGTCTCTTCTGAAAAAAAGCTTTTGAGAAAGGTTTGGTATCTAGTCATTGCAACATTTGATGCGCAATCAAGGAGATTAACTCTTCACCAAGAACCAAGAGTTACATCTACTAATGGGGGTTTGGGCATGGCTATTTTGAATCCAATCGAAGAAACTTCAGCAATTATAGAAACTACTAGCTCAGTTTTACCTGCTGCTAATGATGCTCCTCTTCTACTTGCTGCCACAACTCTCATCAATAGATCAGGTCGACATATTTCTGGCGGACATTTCAAAGAAGTAACTTCTCCCATTGAACTACCTGAGCAAACAAAGACTTTTAACGGCAAGATAGATAGACCTAGATTGTCTAATATTGCCTTATCGAAGGCTGAAATAGAAACACTTGCTTCAAGTTATGATGAATGTAATACGACTGTCAGGTCAACAGTTGTCGGGGCTTGGGATTTTCATGCAAATATTGGTAAAAGTATTGCCTCAACAAAGATCGTTGATACATCGCCAAATAACCACCATGGATTTATAATTAATATGCCAAACAGAGGTATGACTGGACATAACTGGACAGCAGATGAAATGGTTTTCCATCATAAACCTGAAGAGTATGGTGCAATTCATTTTCACGATGACGATATAGACGATGCTAGATGGGATGTAGATTTTACTCTAAAAGTACCTGAAGGATTAAAAAGTGGAGTTTATGCTGCAAGACTTAGAGTTGATGGAAGAGAGGAATCAGAAAATGAAGATTACATTCCATTTTGTGTTAAACCTCCCAAAGGAACAGCAACTGCAAAAACTTTATTTCTGTTACCTACTAATAGTTACATGGCTTACTCCAATGATAATCTTGGAACCAACTCTGTTGTTGCACAATTATTAGCAGGTAAGGTTCCTGTACTAGAGCCTGCAGATTTATATTTAAATGAACACAGAGAATACGGTCTATCAACCTATTCACTTCACTCAGATGGACACGGTGTATCTATATCATCGAGGCTCAGACCAATCCTTAATATGAGACCTAAATACAGACATTGGCTCTCTCCATCATTATGGCAACTTAATGCTGACTTACATCTTACCGACTGGCTTGAAGAAAAAGGTTTCGATTTCGATGTTCTCACAGATGAGGATTTGGAACACGAGGGCATAAACTTATTAAATCGATATAAAGTTGTAATGACAGGAAGTCACCCAGAGTATTCATCTGAAAAATATATGGACGCTTTAGAGTCCTATCAAATGCAGGGCGGTAGATGTTTCTATTTAGGTTCTGATGGATTTTATTGGATTAGTGAATATCATCCTGACAACCCTAATATTACTGAAGTTCGAAAAGGTGAAGCTGGCACAAGAGCATGGACTTCTAACCCAGGCGAATATAACAATGCTTTTGATGGTAAATATGGTGGTATGTGGAGAGCTCGAGGAAGAATACCTTCTAAAGTTTGTGGGTTGACTTTTACATCTTATGGATTTGATGTTTCCTCATACTACAAAAGAGAGGAAGATAGTTTTAAGCCAGAATGCTCATGGATTTTTGAAGGGATAGGAGCAGATGAGGTGATTGGTGATTTTGGTTTAGTTGGTGGTGGAGCTGCCGGTTTAGAGCTAGACAGGTACGACTTAGAGTTTGGAACTCCACATAATGCTTATTATTTGGCTCGTTCACAAGACCACTCTAATATGATGTTGCAAGTAAATGAGGAAATACACTTTGCTGTTCGGGGTTACTATGGTGGTGGTCATGAAAATCCAATGGTTAGAGCTGATATGATTTACTATAAAACACCTAATAATGGGGCAATGTTTGCACCAGGTTCCTTGGCTTGGTGCGGAAGTCTTTCGCATAATAATTATAATAATAATGTCTCTAGAATTATGGAAAATACGCTTAAAGGTTTTTTAAAGGACGGGCCTTTACCTTAAACTATGAAAAAACAAAACATGCAGGAGATCCCATGGGGAAAAGAAACACTTGGTGCTCTAGACACTCCATTAAATGAGTTAGAAAAAAAAGCACTTCAAAATTTAGATGTAGATAAATTAAATGATATGGCAGAGTGCCTCTTTGCTTTAAATAACAGACATTATGGCCCTATTCCTGGGACATATATGGTTATGTGTGTCGAGCCCGGTAAGACCTGGTGTGTTGGGCAGCTCAGCGCTGATAGAGCAAAACCTTTTGTTCTTTTTCCTGAACTTGTTTTTGACTCAGTTGAAAAAGCTACAAAAGCTGCCGAAGCTCTAAAAGCTGAAAAAGCTGAGAGCGTACCTTGTAGAAACATCTAACGACATGGCTAAAGCCAATGTCATGATAGATAACAACAAAACTAGAGTCACAGAATGGTCTTTTGAAGTTGGGGACTCAACTGGTCAGCACATTCATGAATACGATTATGTAGTAGTGCCCTTATTAGATGGGGAGCTTAAAATTGTCAATCATGATGGAGAGGAAACGATTTCGAAACTAGCTAAAGGTGGATCTTATTTTAGAGAAAAGGGAATTAACCATAATGTATATAATAACAATGATTTTATTTATAAATTTATTGAGATAGAATTTAAGTAGATGGAAAAAAAATTAAGCGCAAGTTACAAAAAATCTGATTTAGATCAATTTGATAAAATTATTACAAATAAACAAACTGATCAAAAAGTTAAAGAATATTCCATTAAAGAAGCAATTGAAGACTCAAAAAAAGAATATAGCCACTTAACCAACTCTCAAGTCTCTACAGACATGAGGCTCTATATGTTTCAGACTGGAACACTAAAAACTAAAATGAAATATATTAAAATGAACCAATCTAATGAGGATTTTGAAATTCCAGTCCCATGGTTTTTGATAAGGCATCCAAAAGGTGATGTGGTAATTGATGGGGGAAATGCAAAAGAAGTCAGTGAAGACAAATATGCTCATTGGGGTTCCGTTGTAGCTGCATACGATCCAATAATGGGAAAAACTGAAAATTGCATTGATCAGCTTAATTCCATTGGAGTTAATCCAGCAGGCATCAGATATGTTTTGCATTCTCACCTTCACCTTGATCACTCAGGCGGTGTTGGAAGATTTCCTAATGCAACACACTTAGTTCAACAAAAGGAGTATGATTATGCTTTTAATCCAGATTGGTTCTCTAAACCTGCTTACATCAGAAAAGATTTTGATAAACCTGGAATTAATTGGAAATTTTTAAGAGATAGAAATGATGATTTTTTTGATTTATATGGCGATGGATCAATTATAGTAATCTTTACTCCAGGGCATGCACCGGGCCATCAGTCTTTTTTAGTAAATTTACCAAACTCTGGTTACGTGTTGCTAACGATTGATGCAGCTTACACTATGGATCATTGGAACAATTTAACACTACCTGGTCTTGTTTGTTCAGCTGTAGACGTTGTTGAGTCAGTAAAGAAACTTAAAAAAGTTGCAAAAGACAAAAATGCTACAGTTGTCACTGGGCACGATCCTCATGCATGGCAAGATTTTAAAAAAGCACCAATGTTTTATTATGATTAATGTCTGACTATTTTCAAGATATACATCCAATTAAATTCGAAGGCAAAGACTCAAAAAACCCTCTTGCCTTTAAATATTACCAAGCAGATAGAAAGATTTTAGGAAAAACTCTTGAAGACCACCTACGTATGGCAGTATGTTACTGGCATACATTTAACTGGCCGGGGGGAGATCCTTTTGGAGGCCAGACTTTTCTTCGTCCATGGTTGGAGTCCGGGGATAAATTAGAGCAAGCAAAAGATAAACTAAATAATGCTTTTAGTTTTTTTGAAAAATTAGGAATTCCTTTTTTTTGTTTTCACGATGTCGACGTAGCTCCTGAAGGAGATAATTTTTCAGAAACAGAGAAGTTACAAAAAACCATAGTTGATGAAATTTCAAAAAAATTAGAAACTAGTAAGGTTAAACTTCTTTGGGGAACTGCTAATCTTTTTAGTCATCGAAGGTATATGTCAGGAGCTGCTACTAATCCTGATCCTGAAGTTTTTCAATATGCTGCTGCTCAAGTAAAGATGTGTCTAGAAAATACTCAATTCCTTGGAGGCCAAAACTATGTTTTGTGGGGAGGTAGAGAGGGTTATGAAACAATTCTCAATACGAATATGAAACAAGAATACGATCAGTTGGGTAGATTTTTGAATATGGTAGCTGAACATAAGCATAAAATTGGTTTTAAAGGTTTACTTTTGATTGAACCTAAACCTCATGAACCAACTAAACACCAGTATGATTTTGACTCTGCAAATGTTTTTGCATTTCTCCAAAAATACGGTCTGGAGAAAGAATTCAAACTAAATATTGAGCAAAATCACGCTATTTTGGCAAAACACTCATTTGAACATGAAATAGCCTACGCTATTTCCAATAATATTTTCGGAAGTATTGATATTAATAGAGGTGATTATTTAGTTGGATGGGATACTGATCAATTCCCAAACAATGTTGAAGAACTTGTTTTGCCTTTTTATTATATTTTTAAAAATGGAGGTTTTTCATCAGGGGGACTTAACATGGACGCCAAGATTAGAAGACAATCCATTGACCCAGAGGATCTCTTTTATGCTCACATTGGCTCCATGGATACGTGTGCTAGAACACTTATCGCTGTTGAGAATATGATAAACGATGGAAGCTATGAAACTTTTTTAAAACAAAGATATGATTCTTGGAATGTTAATTCTGAGCTGATGAATAAATTATCATTAGAGGATATTCATAATAAAGTTATTGAGGAAAATATTAATCCAGATCCTAAATCTGGTAGACAAGAATATCTTGAAAATCTAATCAACTCATTTGTTGAGTAAATCTATGAAAGTAAATAAATTTTTGTTTGACTTGGGAAATGTTTTTTTTGACTGGAGCCCACACCATGTTTTTAAAAAAATAATACTTGATGATAATAAATTTAATCATTTCATTAATGAAATAGCATTTCCTCATCTTGATACGAGGTGTGATGCTGGTGTAAAAATACAAATTGCTGTTTCCGAGGCTGTTCAAAAGTTTCCAGACTACGAGAAAGAAATAAAACTCTATTATCCAAATCATAGAAATATGGTTAATGGTTCCTATCAAGATACTATTGATATATTTAAAAAGATTAAATCCCTAGGGTATCCATGTTATGTTTTGTCTAATTGGTCAGATGAAACCTATGAGGGGATGGAAGACCAGTATCCTTTTTTAAAAGAATTTGATGGTAAAATTATTTCAGGAAGAGAATTCTTAGTAAAGCCTGACCCAAAAATATACGAACTAGCTATTTCAAGGTTTGATTTAGTCAGTACGGAAACTCTTTTTATAGATGATCGAGAAGAAAATATTGAAGCTGCAAAAGAATTAGGTTTTCAAACAATTCATTTAACAGATCCATCTTTAATAAAATCAGAAATCAGTAAATATTTATTTGTTTAAATTAGATAATAAAATCGGGCTTGGTTTAGCCTCTTTAGGCAGGCCTGGTTACATTAATATAGGTCACGATGGCGATCTTGGACCCAATAAAACGAGAGAAAAAATGCAATCACACTGCCACGATGTATTAGACTATGCCTACAGCAATGGAATAAAATATTTTGATGTAGCAAGAGTGTACGGAGAGTCCGAACAATTTTTATCAAACTGGATCAGAAAACAATTACAGTTTGATGGATTTGTTGGCTCCAAATGGGGCTATGAATATCTAGCTAATTGGGAGGTAGATGCTAAAACCCATGAGAGAAAAGACCACTCTTTAAATTTTTTAAAAGAACAATGGATTGAAACAAGATTAAATTTGGGAAAAAGCATAGATCTATATCAAATTCATTCTGTGACAAGCGACAGTCCTGTTTTAGACGACCCTGTGGTATTAAAAGAACTTGAGGAGATGAAAAAAAAAGGAATTGAGATAGGAATTTCTACTAGTGGACCAGATCAGGAAAAAACAATAGAAAAATTTTTGGAAATTAATGAAAAGACTAAATTATTCTCTTTTCTTCAAACAACTATTAATATTTTTGACCAATCTTGTGTAGCAATTTTAAAAAATGCCTCAGAAAAAAGGATTAATATTATAGCGAAAGAAATTTTCTCAAATGGAAGACTTACTAATGCTAATAAAAAATTTCATCAAAATGAATTAATTGAATTAGTCTCTATAGCAAAGAGTATTAATTTAAATTTAGAAGAATTATCTTATTTGTGGGTCTATCAATTACCATTTATTAAAATCTGTCTTACTGGTGCCTCTACAATCACTCAGCTTGATACAAACTTAAAATGTATTAAAAAAAAAGAAGTAGAAATTCCATCTTTAAAGTCTTTTGCTCTGTCTACAGATGATTACTGGTCAACTCGAAAATTATTAAATTGGAACTAACTAAAAATTTACCCAGCTTGAATTTGACGAGCTGGATGCGATGGATCTCTCTATAAATTTAATACCCTCAAGACCATCCTCTACGCTAGGGAATTGATGATTATCAGGGTTAAATGTACCATTTTTTTTATCTATTAAGGCGTTCGCAACATCTGTATAGATATTAGCAAATCCTTCTAGATATCCTTCAGGATGCCCGGGAGGAATACGAGTTACTTCGTTAGATACATTGAGTGCTCCTGCTCCGCCTCTTGTAATTTTTTGTTTAGGTTCCCCATATTTTGTAAAGTAAAGATAGTTAGGATCTTCCTGACACCACTCAAGTCCTGCTTGTTCACCATAAATTCTAATTTGCAAATGATTTTCATTTCCTGGTGCTATTTGAGAAGACCATATTGTTCCTTTAGCACCCTCTTTAAAACGAAGAGAAATTTGTGCGTTATCATCTAAATTTCTTCCAGGAACGAAAGATGTTAGTTCAGCAGAGATCTGTTGCGTATCAAGACCAGTGACATATCTAATTAAGTTATAAGCATGAGTGCCTATATCACCAATGCATCCTCCAGCCCCTGATTGATTGGGGTCAGTTCTCCAAGATGCTTGTTTGTTTCCCCCATCATTTATTTTATTTTCTAGATCTTCTGTTAACCAATCTTGAGCATACTCAGCTTGAATAACTCTAATTTTTCCAAGATCTCCGTTATGACATAATGCTCTGGCATTGCGTATCATTGGGTAACCAGTGTAATTGTGAGTCAGAGCAAATAAGACATCATTATGTTGTTTGCTTTGAACAAGCTCCTCACATTGTCTAAGGTTCATCGCTAGTGGCTTGTCACAAATAACGTTAAATCCTTTGTTCATGAAAGCCATAGCAATAGGGTGATGCATATGATTAGGAGTAACGATGGCAACGGCATCAATTTTATCCTCTCTAGAACTCTCTGCCTCAATCATTTCATTGAAATTTTTATAATTCCTGTCTTCATCAATTCCAATTTCTTGACCAGAAGTGATAGCTTTTTCTGCATTTGAGGAAAATGCTCCAGCTAAAAGTTCATATCTATCATCAATTCTCGAAGCAATTCTGTGAACAGCCCCAATGAAGGCTCCTTGACCACCACCAACCATTCCAAGCCTAATTTTTTGAGGCATTTTTATTCAATTCCTAACATTTTTTTGTTAGCTTTCTCATCTGTTCCTGAGTCAGCAAAGTCATCAAATGCTTTTTCGGTCACTCTAATCATATGATTTTTAATAAATTGAGATCCCTCTCTAGCACCATCCTCTGGATGTTTGAGAGCGCATTCCCACTCTAAAACAGCCCACCCATCAAACCCGTAGGTGGTTAATTTTGAAAAAATAGATTTAAAATCTACCTGTCCATCTCCTAATGATCTAAAGCGACCCGCTCGATTTTTCCATGGTTGAAAACCACTGTAAACACCTTGCCTTCCAGTGGGGTTTAGTTCAGCATCTTTGACATGAAACATTTTTATTTTCTCGTGATAAATGTCTATATTTTGTAAATAGTCTAAATGTTGAAGTACGTAATGACTAGGATCATACAACATATTACATCGCTTATGATTTCCAACGCGTTCTAAAAACATTTCAAATGTAATGCCATCATGTAAATCTTCACAAGGATGAATTTCATAACACAAGTTAATTCCACACTCATCAAACTGATCAAGTATTGGCTTCCATCTACTCGCAAGTTCATTAAACGCAGTATCAATTAATCCAGCAGGTCGTTGAGGCCATGGATAGACATAAGGCCAAGCTAAAGAGCCTGAAAATGTTACGTGATCAGTCAGTCCCAAATTTTTAGAGGCTTTGGCAGCCATCATGAGTTGCTCGACCGCCCATTTTTGTCTTTCTAGGGGGTTTCCTCTAACTTCAGAGGCAGCAAACCCGTCAAAAACAGTATCATATGCAGGGTGGACAGCCACGAGCTGGCCTTGAAGATGTGTAGATAATTCAGTCAAAGATAAGTTATGACTTGATAAGATACCTTTTACTTCATCACAGTAATCTTTACTTTCTGAGGCTCTTTTTAAATCAAATAATTTGTTATCCCAGCTAGGTATTTGTACCCCAATATAACCTAAATCATTAGCCCACTTAGAAATATTTTCTAAATTGTTAAATGGTGCTTCTTCTCCCGCAAATTGAGCTAAAAATATAGCTGGACCCTTAATTCCTGTCATACGCCTATCCCCCCTAGTCATATTATTACAGTATCTTGATTTTTCAAACAGCTTAAAACTCATGATAAATCAACATTTATCATTAATAAAAAAACTTGTATAATTTAGAATTAGTTATTGAACTGAGGAGGAAATAACATGAAGAAAATACTATCTGTATTTCTAGTTCCTGTTTTTGCCTTACTTTTTTCTTTAAATGCAAAATCAGAGTCATTGACTCTTGGTTGGGCCGCTTGGGATCCAGCTAATGCACTTCAAGAATTAAGTAAAGAATTTACTGCAGAGACAGGCGTAGAAATGAACTTCGAATTTGTGCCATGGCCAAATTTTGCAGAGAGAATGTTAAACGAATTAAACAATCAAGGTAAAACTTTTGATTTGTTGATTGGAGACTCTCAATGGATTGGTCAAGGTGCTGAATACGGTCACTATGTAAAGTTAAATGAATTCTTTGATGCTAATGGTATTTCAATGGATGATTTTAATCCTGCAACTGTTTACGCATATTCCACATGGCCTAAAGGTTCACCAAACTATTATGCCTTACCTGCAATGGGTGATGCTTTAGCTTGGGCTTATAGAAAAGATTGGTTTGATAGACCAGAACTACAAGCAGAGTTTAAAGGTAAACACGGTTATGATCTAGGTGTTCCAAAGACTTGGGATGAACTTTATGATATGTGTACTTTCTTCCAAGGAAGAGAAATTGACGGTCAGGTAAGATATGGAGCTGCAATTAATACCGAGCGTGGCTCTGAAGGTATCACCATGGGTGTAACAGCAGCTATGTATGCTTGGGGTATGCAATACGAAAATCCAGATAAAGCTTATGATATGGATGGCTACTTTAACTCCGATGCATCAGTTGAAGCTGTTGAATTTTACAGAAAGATGTACGAAGATTGTGCACCTCCAGGACACTCAGACGCTTACATGGTTGCAAATCTTGACGCCTATAAATCAGGACAAGTCGCATTTCAAATGAACTGGTATGCTTTCTGGCCTGGTGTTTCTAAAGAGGACAGTGATGGAAGAGTTTCTGGCTTCTTTGCAAACCCTTGTCAAAATGTATGCGCGGCTACACTTGGAGGACAGGGTATTTCAGTTGTAAAATACTCTGACAAACAAGATCTTGCTTTGGAGTATATGAAGTGGTTTGCAAAACCAGATATTCAACAAAAATGGTGGGATTTAGGAGGATATTCATGTCATATGGATGTTTTAGGATCTCCTGATTTTGTTGACTCCGCTGTATACGCTCAAGGCTTCCTAGACTCAATGGGCATAGTCAAAGACTTTTGGCAAGAGCCAACATTTGTCGAGTTGATGTTACCTATGCAGGAGAGAATTCACGACTATGTTGTGAATGGAAAAGGCTCTGCAAAAGAGGCACTTGACAAAATTATTGACGATTGGACTGAAGTCTTCGAAGACGACGGTAAAATTTAATCAGTAAATATTTTTTTTAAGGGTGGGTTTATTCCCACCCTTTTACCCATACTTAAATAATTAGAAATATGAAAAGTGCTGCTAAAAAGTTTAAGGGATTGTCTGATAAGGCTATAGCTTGGATTTTTATAGCACCGACATTAATTTTACTTCTTGCCATAAACATTTATCCGCTCATATATGCCATAAGAATGTCTTTTACAAACTTCTATGCGAACAAGATTGGAAGAGAAGTGAAATTTGTAGGATTAAAAAATTACAAAAAAATTCTAGGAAAAGAAGAAATTTGGGAAAAAATGCAAATAACTGCTCATTTTGTTTGTTGGACTTTGGTTTTACAAGCATTGATTGGTCTAGGATTAGCATTACTTCTAAATAAAAAATTTAAAGGCAACGAACTACTAACAACACTCATAGTTTTACCCATGATGCTATCACCTGCAGTTGTAGGAGTATTTTGGACTTACTTATATAACCCCCAAGTTGGATTATTTAATTACGTTGTGAACTTTTTCTATGATTTTGGTATTTTTGATATGATTGGTTCAAGCACGTTAGCGCCCTGGTCTATTGTCATTGTTGATACGTGGATGTGGACACCTTTTACTATGCTAATCTGTCTTGCTGGTTTAAGGTCAATTCCTAACTACCTTTATGAAGCTGCAGAAGTAGACAGAGCTAGTAAATGGCAACAATTTATCCATATAACATTACCTTCTGTACTCCCTTTTTTATTACTAGCACTACTTTTCAGAGGTATTGAAAATTTCAAAATGTTTGATTTAGTCGCTGAGCTAACTTCTGGTGGTCCCGGTTCGGCAACCGAGTTAGCATCAATAAATTTAAAACGAGAAGCATTTGAAAAATGGAAGACGGGATATAGCTCTGCATTCGCTGTTATATTGTTTGTGACAATATTTGGTTTCGGAAATGTCTATGTGAAAGTAATGAATAAAATTAAGGATAGATGATGGATACCTCAAGATCACCCTCAGAAGCTAGCGGATTTTCTAGAAAATTAGCAGCCACAATTATTATTGTGTATATGGTCGTAACACTTATTCCAATCTCCTGGATGGTAGCAACAAGCTTTAAAAGCGTTGATAGTGCTATCTCATATCCTCCTGAGGTTTTTTTTGAGCCATCATTAGAGGGTTATGTAAATCTTTTTACAAACCGTTCAAGACAACCTAAGGACTATTTAGACTCACTTCCACCACCTGATACTTGGTATGAGGAATTAGTTAGAAGTAGAGAGATGGTAATAACAGGACCCTCTAAATTCTTACCAAGATATTCTAATTCTTTGATTATCGGTTTCGGAGCTACATTTTTTTCTGTATTTTTAGGTTCTCTTGCAGCTTATGCATTATCAAGATTTAAAGTTCCTTTAAAAGACGACTTATTATTCTTTATTTTGTCGACAAGAATGTTTCCTCCCATAGCTGTAGCTGTGCCAATTTTCATAATGTATAGAAAACTTGGTCTTGGAGATACTCATGTAGGAATGATAATTTTATATACGGTTGTAAACTTGAGTTTATCTGTATGGTTATTAAAAGGTTTCATGGATGAAATACCAAGAGAGTATGAAGAGGCTGCCATGATTGATGGATATTCTCGAATGCAAGCATTTTTCAAAGTAGTACTGCCTCAGGCAACGACAGGGATTGCAGCAACTGCTATTTTTTGCATGATTTTTTCATGGAATGAATATGCATTTGCCGTTTTACTTACACAATTTAACGCACAAACAGCTCCACCATTTATTCCTACAATAATAGGAGAGGGAGGTTTAGACTGGCCCGCTATTGGGGCGGGTACAACGTTATTTTTAATACCTGTAATGATATTTACTGTGGTTTTAAGAAAACATCTGCTAAGAGGTATAACATTTGGAGCGGTAAGAAAATAATGAGTGAGAAAAAAAGTTTATTAAGAAGAATATTTAGAAGATCTATTTGGGAAAATGCATCAACTGTTTTGATTTTGGTAGGTGTATTTATGTTAATGCAACCTTTTGCAATGTGGATGTATACCTATTCATTTATCGTAATTCTTATTGGGACTATTGGATTTGTTATCACAAGTCATTTTCCAGATTAATCATGGCAGAGATAGAAATTAAAAATTTACATAAATCTTTTGGTAACTTTGTTGCAGTAAAAAACTCTAATCTTGTAATTGAAAATAAAGAATTCTTTGTGCTACTAGGTCCCTCAGGTTGTGGTAAAACGACAACTCTAAGAATGATAGCAGGATTAGAGCTACCAACCTCAGGAAACATATTACTTGATAAAGAGGATGTAGGTTATCTGAGAGCCTCACAACGTGATATAGCCTTTGTTTTTCAGCTTTTTGCCTTATATCCACATATGAACGTTAGAAATAATTTAGCTTTTCCTCTAAAAATGCAAAAGTTCTCCAAGACTGAAGTTGATGCAAAAGTTATGGAAGCAGCAAAGCTTTTAAGAATTGATCATTTATTAAAATCAAAAGTATCCTCATTAGCTGGAGGAGATCGTCAACGAGTTGCTTTAGGTAGAGCCCTAGTTAGGAGACCTAAAGCATTTTTAATGGATGAGCCTTTAGGTACGCTTGATGCTGAATTTAGAGAATTAATGTGTTTAGAATTACGAAAACTTCATGATGATATAGACGCCACTACAGTTTATGTGACACATGATCAACAAGAAGCAATGTCAATGGCAGATCGAATAGCAGTAATGAATGAGGGAGAGGTTTTACAAGCTGACTCCCCAAAAATTATTTATAATAAGCCAAAAACTAAATTTGTAGCAAATTTTATTGGATCACCGGGTATGAACTTTATTCCAATTAAAGAAAAAATTATCCCAAATCAATCAAGTATCAAACTACTAGACTCCTCTTTAAAAATACCTGAACAAAGAGAGGGTACAAATTCAAATGAGAATTTTTTAGGAGTAAGACCAGAGAATTTAAGGTTAGTATCTGAAAATGGAGTAAAAGGAAATATCTTTGGTGTTGAGTATTTAGGTTCTAGAAAAATACTTACTGTTGAAACCCAACTTGGAAATATAAAGATAAGAGTAGATAGTGACACGCAAGTTAAAATTAATGAGCAAATTCAATTTAATACACTGAATAATAATCAAATAATTTTTGATGGATCAAATGATATGGCACTTCAAAGTGAGTTTATGAATTAATGTCTAAAGTAGAATTACAGAATATTACAAAAATATATGACAAAACAATCAAGGCTTTAGATGACATAAGCTTCACCGTAAAAGACGGAGAATTTTTTATTTTACTCGGTCCAACAGGTGCGGGGAAGACAACAACGCTTAGGTCAATTGCTGGTCTTGAAAAAATAGATAAAGGAAAAATTTTTTTTGACGATGAGGATGTTTCTGAGGCTCAGCCGGCAGCAAGGGACACAGCATTTGTCTTTCAACAGTATTCCTTATACCCACACTACAAAGTATATGATAATTTAGCTTTCCCACTTCGATCTCCTTTAAGAAAAGTCCCTGAGTCTGAAATTAATGAAAAAGTCAAAAAAATAGCGGAAATGTTGAAGATTTCTGGAAAATTAAACAACAAAGCAACAGAGTTATCAGGTGGTGAAATGCAAAGAGTTGCTATTGGTAGAGCTTTGGTTAGAAATCCAAGTATTTATTTGATGGACGAACCACTATCTTCTCTAGATGCCAAACTTCGTGAGAGCTTAAGGGTAGAATTAAAAAAAATTCAGTTAAATTTAGGTTCAACTATTCTTTATGTAACACACGACCAAGCTGAGGCCACAACTATGGCCGATCAAATTGGTGTTTTGGAAAATGGAAAGATTGCTCAGATAGGTACACCTGAAGAAATATATAATAATCCTAAATCAATCTACGTAGCGAACAGACTAGGATCCCCTAAGATTAATATTTTAGATAAAACTTCAATTAATACCTCATCACCAAATCAGGCTAGTCAATTAGGATTAAGACCTGAGCATATTAAATTAGGTGAAGGAGATCTTATCGGTTCAATTAAAACAATTGAGTCCTTAGGAGCTGAAACAGTAGTGGAGTTAGAATATAAAGGGTTAGAGATTTTATCTTTATATCAAGGATTATTTCAAGGTGTACGCGGAGATGAAATAAAGTTCGCCATCGATAATAGCAAAGTTCTATTTTTTGATGACAAAGGAGTGAGTATTGAATGAGTGTTGATTTTCTTATCGAAACCGCAAAGAAAATACAGGTTGTCATTAACGACAATTCCTCTGAAATAGAAAAATTAGATCAAGAAATAGGTGATGGCGATCATATTTTTAATGTTCAAAGAGGAATAAAACTTGTTATAGAATTAGAACCAACCATAAAAGATTTAATAATGTCTAAGGCATTAAATCAAATTGCGATGAAGGTCCTTTCTGGTATAGGTGGTTCATCAGGAGCATTATTTGGAACGTTATTTATGACAATGGCTAAAGGTAATTCAATTGATGAAGGTATTGATTATAAAAAAGCTATAGAAATTTTTGCAGAGGGTGTGGAAGCTGTCAAACAAAGAGGTAAGGCGGATGTGGGAGAAAAAACAATGATGGATGTTTTAATACCTGTCTCTAATTGTCTCAAAAAAGGCGTTGAAGATGATAAAGATCTTAAAGAAATACTAAAAGAGGCAGTAGAAGTAGCTGAAAAAGGGATGTTTTCGACAAAAGATCTCTTGGCTACAAAAGGTAGAGCCTCTTTTTTAGGTGAGCGAGCAAGGGGTCACATTGATCCTGGTGCCCGGTCTTCACAATTAATGATAAAAACTGTCTGTGAGTCAGTTATAAATAGTTAGGAGGAAACTATGAAAAAATTTATGAATTCAGCAGATGACTTTTTAAAGGAGAGCCTACAAGGTTTTGGTGCTGCACACCAAGACATTGTAAGTTGTTATTACGATCCAAATTTTATAACCAGAGCCACTCCCACAAAAGAAGGAAAAGTATCTTTGATAAGTGGAGGAGGCAGTGGTCACGAGCCTATGCATGGCGGATTAGTTGGATACGGAATGCTCGATGCAGCATGCCCAGGATTTGTTTTCTCTTCACCTACACCAGATCAAATGTTAGCTGCTGCTGAAAAAGTAGATAGTGGAGCAGGTGTCCTTTTTATCGTTAAAAATTACTCAGGTGATGTTATGAATTTTCAAATGGCTGCTGAAATGATGCAAGGCCCTAATGAGTCTGTATTAACAAATGATGATGTTGCTGTTGAAGACTCTTCATTCACAACTGGTAGAAGAGGTGTTGCTGCCACTGTCGTTGTTGAAAAAATAGTTGGTTCTTTAGCTGAGCATGGAGGTAGCTTACAGGAATGCAAAGCTTTAGGAGATAAGGTTAATAAAAATTCAGGATCCATGGGAGTTGCCTTTTCAAGTTGTACAGTTCCAGCAGCAGGAAAACCAAACTTTGATATTGGTGATGATGAAATGGAATTTGGGGTAGGAATTCATGGTGAGCCTGGAAGAAGAAGAGATAAAGTTAAATCTGCACAAGAAATTACAAATGAATTATTGGATGCAATTAATGAGGATTTAAAACCCGATGCTAATGAAGAAATACTACTATTTGTGAATGGCATGGGTGGAACTCCTCTAACAGAGTTATACCTTATTTATGATAATGCTAAAAATATGTTAGATAAAAAAAATATCAAAATTTCAAGGTCTCTTGTTGGAAATTATTGCACTTCTCTTGAGATGCAGGGTGCCTCTATTACTCTTACAAAGCTTGACGAAGAGCTTTTAAAGCATTGGGACTCAAATGTTCACACCGCTGCGATGCGTTGGGGAATGTGATAAAAGCTCATAAAATTTAAATAATTAATTAAAACAATTTTCATAATTGGAACTGAAAATTCTAATTATGTTTAAATATATTTTTAAAGGAATTCCCTTTTCACTCTTTCTAATACCAAATTTGGTATTAGTGGAAAAGATGGATACCTAACTTTTGGTGATATCTAGAAAGAAGGACGAGTTGTGGATACCTATCTAGGTTACGCACAGTCTTTTGTCGACTATGTTAAGAAAGTAGGAACAATTAAAAAACTTCCTCTATTCGAGTATTCTACTCAATCTTTTAAGTAATTTTTAAAAAAAAAGCCTGTGATAATTTCACAGGCTTTTATATATAATTTACTTAGTTGGTAGTCTTTAATTCTGTGGCGCCAGTTTCAGATCTCCACAAAAGACCATCTTTTTTCAAACTCACCATTAATAAGGCTTCCTTGTCGCCCGATTTGTATGTATTAAATGAGTGCGTCACTAAGATATCATCATTCTCATATATACATCTGTGATTCTCTTGGACTAAGACCCCCATGAACTCTTTAAATTCCTCATCTGGCAAGTCGTCTGCGCGAGTTATTACTTTTCCTGATGAATGAAAAACAAACTGCCAATCATCATGAAAACATTCTCTATGTCCTTTCACATCTCTATTTATCCATGTTTCTCTCATTTTTGCATATAAAGCCATAATTATTTCTCCTTTAATGTTTATTTAATTTTGATGATTTAAGGTTACTTGACCTACAAATGTTTCTACTGAAACCCTATTATCTTTATTAGTGTCTAGTCTTTTTTTCCTTGCTGCATCTGCATCTTTCATAGCTTTCTCATCAGGATAAATTGTAACTGCCATCAAAGTATCATCGCTAATTCGTACACCAATCATTTGGCTCGCTTGCGGAAATTCAGATGGTGCATTCTGCGTATATCCTTCTGACTGTTCGTCAGCAGCCTCTTTTGAAGCCATTTTAACAGTTGTTATTCTTGCTATACTCATTTAAAACTCCTCCTTCATCTTGAACTGGATTATCTAACTAATATTTTAATATTACATTCTAATATCACTTATATTAAATATTTAATTTCATGATTAACTTGAGCATTTTGCATATCCAAAAATTAAAATTATAATTATACTTATAAAATATTAAGTAATTTCTGTGTGAAAGGAGAAAATTAATGAAAATTAATAAGGGTGATAAGATAGGAGATATAGAATTACCTGACTCTTACGGAAACACATTTAAACTTTCTAGTACAAAAGGTAAAAAGGTATTATTAACTTTCTATAGACATGCTTCCTGTGCTGTTTGCAATTTAAGAATTAATGAGTTTGTAAAAAAATATGAAGAATTTGGAAATAACTTTACAATGGTAGGGATTTTTCATGCACCTGCTGATTTCCTAAAGAAAAATATGGATAGACATAATTTGCCATTCACTGTTTTAGCAGATGAAAATTTCGAATATTTTAAAAAATTTGATGTTGAGAGATCTTATGGAAAACTTTTCTTTGCTTTTATTTTTAAAGTTCATAAATTTTTTTTAGCAGGAATAAAAGGTTATTTACCTGTTCAGTTTAAAGGGTATTTAGATATTGTTCCAGTTGATGTTCTAATTAACGAGGATGGGGTTGTCGAGGATGTGTATTATGGAAAAAGTGATATTGCTGATCACATGCCTTTCGATAAAATTAAGGCTTTTTCATTAGCCTAAAATTTTAATAATTAGTTATAAAAATAGATTGCAAAACCAAGTATAAATATTCCTATTAAAAAATAACTTATTGCAGATTTTTTGAAATATATCTCTGATCTAAAAATAATATTAAAAATTTTATAGGATGCGTAAACTATAAAAGCAATTATTAATAAAGTGATTATCCAAGTGCCTAAAAATTCTAACGAAAAAAGTTTATCTAAAGCATCCTCATTCATTTTTAAAAGATATATTAATATATTTTTGAACCAAGAAACTTTAATGTGACAAAAAAGGTTTGTATCAAATAAAAATTTATTTAATTATTTACCCACAGATTAACAAAATAAAGGTTATGGTGGAGCCAAGGGGGATCGAACCCCTGACCTCTACGCTGCCAGCGTAGCGCTCTCCCAGCTGAGCTATGGCCCCAAGTCGATTTAGCGAGAGAACTCACAGATAATCTAATATTGATTCTAGGAAATTAATGAATCCATAGCAATATTTTTATTATTTTGTGATACCTCTAGCTATGCAACTTGCAGGGGGGCTATACATACCTTATGTAAATGCAGTCATGCTAAAAACTAAAATTTAGTTTTGAAAGTACTTATAACTTTCACTCAGACTTTAATTTTGCTTGGTCCTCTAAATATTGTGCAAGAAGTCTAGCATGTGCTCCTTTAGCTTCGGTAAATGCATCATCTATAATCTCACAAAAATGACTATTATAAATATAACCAAAAGTTTTTAACTCTAAGCTAGCTCTGTCTATATAAAAATAATTTCTTTCTGTTAAATCAGGTAAATCAAAATTAATATTCAAATCATCAACTGTATAATTTCCATCAAATTTATTTAATTCCGGACCTCTATCAGTCATTTTAATACGGAATGCATCTACTATATAATTTTCTCCCCCATATATTTTTAACCACCAAGCATGTCTATTAACAAGTGGATAGTCACCTATTTGAACATGGGGTTCTAGTAAACAAAATAAACTTGTGTCTTTCTCTGGATGTGTGTCTCCCCAACTCAAAGTTGGGATTAATAACAATATGGTTAAGAGGATTTCTTTAAATAGTTTGATTAGCCCCTTACCTAAATTGTCGAGTAGGAGGCTTTTTTTATGCTCCAACAATTTTATAAAATTATTTTTTCATTGCGTTAAACGCACTTAAAGTGTCATCATAGGCTACAAACTTAAACAACTTATCATCTTTTACCTCCATGTAATGTCCAAAAATTGTATCCATGCCATCAGCGGTTGCTTTTGTATTTACAAAAACTTTATCACCTTCGCTAATCATTGATTCTGCTGTAACTTGAAAATTGCTCCAGAGCTCAGGGACTTTCATTAATTGTTTTTGAAAACCCTCTTTATTATGAGTTCCTGAAAATGGGTGTTTATCACCTGGGTATATGAAAGTAAAATCTTCATGTAACATATTCATGAAGCTTTCCATGTCACCTTTTGCAAAGAGGTCATAACTTTTTTGTACTAATTCTTTTGAGTCCATAATTTATCCTTCCCTAAAAAAGTTTATAACATGTCACATAAAAATTAATTATTACAAATAACTAATAAATAAATTAATAATTTTAATTAATAGATAAGTATAAATACAATCGAAGACAACTAATTGTTCGCCAAACTCAAACTAGGGATTAATAACAATAGGGCTAAAAGGGTTTTCATTTCTCTAAAACATCAGTAGCATCACTAAATAAATTTTTCTTTTCTAATGTAACCCACTTTAGTTGTTTTAAAATATTTGAAAGGAACATTTAGACCTTCAATTGCTTTAATTGTTTCATCAGTAATATTGCCATAAACTTCTATTTCAAATTTATCTGCTATTTCTTGATGCTTTTCTACATAGTCTTGAACGGGAGGGTTGTTGATGTGATGTATCATCGCTTCACTTGTACGGTAGACTTCACTCCAAGTAAATTCTAAAGGGTCTGATGGATCTTGATCAAAAGTATGAATTAGCATATCTGGTTCTGAAGCTTTAACAGCGTCGTCAGCTTCTTTTGCTATTTTGAGATATTCATCAACTTTTCCTTCTTTGACACGTATTCTAGCTATTAAAATAAAAGGATTAGACATATAGTAGGCTTTTTTTATAATCCAACAAATTTTTTATAAAATTATTTTTTCATAGCATTGAACATACTTAAGGTGTCATCATAAGCTATAAACTTTGACATTTTACCATCTTTAACTTCCATGTAGTGTCCAAAAATTGTATCCATGCCATCAGCGGTAGCTTTTGTATTCACAAAAACTTTATCACCTTCGCTAATCATTGATTCTACCGTAACTTGAAGATTACTCCAGAGCTCTGGGATTTTCGTTAATGTGCCTTGAAAACTCTCTATGTTATGAGTTCCTGAAAATGGGTGTTTATCACCTGGGTATATGAAAACGAAATCGTCATGTAACATACTCATGAAACCTTCCATATCACCTTTTCCAAAGAGGTCATAAACTTTTTGTACTATTTCTTTTGAGTCCATAATTTAACCTTTCCTATTCAAATCTATACTCAGTCCGGCATAGTTATATTAATTTTTCCTGCGTATGTACCACCATGTAAGTGAGCACCTGTAATTTTCCATTCTGAAGTACCCTTAATACCCTCAAATTTACCAGTTCCGGCCTGAATAATATTTTGTCCTCCACCTAGAGCTGGATCGAAACTTCCAGTCAACATATAAGTATCACCACTCATATCGGAAATATGACAACTTATGTTTACCCAGAGAAGCGATGTATCTTCGTTTAATATAGCTTTAGAAGTACAATCAGATGATGTCAGTGAAGGAAAAAATTCTGGTTGATTAGTGTATTGGACCACATGAACATCATGAAAATCTGCTAATACTTTACCAGTTGCTAAATTTTTTGTCACATTTGGCTCTGCTTCAAGCCAACTTCCCTCAAATTCAAAACTATATTCTGCTGAAATAGAATTTGTTACGTGTAGTAAAAAAATAAAAATAAAGAATTTTTTCATTTTTAATCTCCTTTTTTAAATAACGTACTAAGAGCTTATTAAATTTTGATTAATTTTTTCAATGTTTTTATTGCATGATAACCATGTACTAGGAGAAAAAAGATTTAAGTAATATTTATTTAACTAATGCCACTAATTAATAAATAAATTAATAATTTTAATTAATAGATAAGTAAAAATACAAATAAGGAAAACAATTTGATAAGTTATAATTATGAAACTAGTTCTTATTTTTATAGTCTCATTTATTTCTTTTTCTTGTTATGGCTATCATGAAAAAGATATAATTTTTGATGAAGAGGAAATAATTTGTATTGCTACTTATGAACTAGCGAGGGATTTTTTTTTACAAATGAAAGACCTAGATACTTCTGAAGAAATGAATAAAAGAAAACAAGCTCTTTTGGATAAATATGATGAAGGTCACTTCCCCCAGGAGGATATAGAATTTTATATTCTTGAAATTCACTACGCATGGACCGCTAACTTTGATTTTTTACCTCCTATTTTAAAAAATTGTCGAGAAAATATCAGTTGACGTTTCTTATAGAGTAAAATTTTTTAAATCGATTATTTATTTATAAAAAAAATATAAAATTAGTATGTTTGAACACACAAGATTTTAAAAGTTTACTTTTTTTTTGGTTTTGAAGAATTGGGGTCAGGTGCAGCAATAAACTCTTGAGGCTCTCCCTCATATCCTTTAAATAAATTATAATTACCTAGCGATAAATCATTACTGCAATTTTGAGTTACTAAGTCATGGTAAATTACTCTTCCTTTGTGGTTTTTATTCTTTTCAGCTTCAAAAAAAAGTCCATAACATTTATTATTGCAATAAAAGATTGTACCATCTTGATTATTAACTTTTTTAACACTCATATTAGTTTGCAAAACATTCGCTTTAGACAATCTACCCTCCATAAAATGGCACTGATCTTTTTCAAGTTTAAAACCTTTATAGCTTGAAATCTCAAAAGAGATTGGCATACCTATTATTTTATTTCCATTTTTATCTGTTCTTTGGAACCATTTATCTTTTTGTAAATTACCGAGCTTTCCTGAATAACAGTTTATAATATCCCACTTATACTCTGGTTTTACATTGTAGAAATAATTACCTTCTAGATCCTCCATTCCCCGACAATCATCAAGAGTATCCTCTACATTATTTTCCTCACTAAACCAGCCAAGTGCTAGAATAGGGAAACCATCTCTTGCATAACCTATAGGCCTTTTTTTGACTTCTACATAATCCTCTCCTAATTCCTCAATCAGACACATAGGAGCTATGTGATAATGATAGTCATCACCTCTACCTGCGTGTCCACCACAAGAGTCTAATTCGCCAGCATCAAGTGTATGAGTACCTTTGCCTGAGGAGTTTTTTGGTCCTTGAGTGCTTGGATCGAATAAAGGTACACCATTGACAGCTATACCTATAGCTCCAGCTTCAGTATTTGTAACTTTGCTACTTAAAGAAAAATTTTTAGGTAATTTAGCCTCAATTTGGTGGATAGATGGGAATTGTTGGTTTGATCCAGTAATCCCAATCATTAAATCATGTGTTTGGCTATTCGGTAAACTACTCGATTTAAATGTTACATAATTGTTGGAGCATTTTAGATTTGTAACTTCTTTTGTGTAACAAGCTTTATCACATCTGCAATCATCAATTTTTTTGATATCATGAGAATTAGATCCAGAGAAAAGAAATATAATAAAAATTAAATATGAGAGAAAATTCAATTTTTATTTAACTTCAAGTGCCTCTTTTAAATCGTCTAAAGAAATTCCTAGTTTTTTAGATGCTTTTTCAAAGTCCCCAGGAGGTGGACCTAGAGCTTTTTTCATATCATTTTCTGATACACCCAAGACTTTTGATGCATTATCAAAGTTAGGTTTCTTGCCTTTTCCTGGTCCATCACCACTTGGCCCATCGGGACCACCCTTGGATGAACTCATTTCTGCAGGGCAAGAGGCATTAGTTTTTCTTTTTTGATTAAAATTACTTGTATAAGGCTTTGCTTTAAAACAACCCATGAAAAAAGGATAATCAGGTGTTGCATGATAATGATAATCTCCGTCATGCTCATGACCATTACAATCATCAATTTCAGGCTCATGTTTTTTTCTATCAGCCAAGCCCATAATTTTAATTCCATCAAAAGCCCAACCTATTTGAGTATCGCTGATTAGAAAATTTTCCTCACCACACATTGGAGCAAAGTGATAATGATACATTCCCTGCATATCAGAGTGACCTCCACATTGTGCAATTTGTCTATTGTAAGGTGCAATTTTGTTTTCAGAGTCAAAAGGCCCAGCAATCACAACACCATTAAGAGCTATACCAATTTCCTGATAGGATTTTGTAATTGTTCTAGGGTTTTCAAGAAATTTGGGCTCTTTTGGTATTTTAAAAGTATAACTTTGTTCAATAGCACAATTTGGATTATTTGTATAAAGTTCGTGATCAGGAATATTATTTGTTTTATAAATAATATACTTATCTGTTTCAGTTATTTTTACTTCATTATCACCTACATCATATAAATTACCCTCTTTAAGTCTGGGGAGTAAACCATCTGTTTCTTTTTGAATTTTTCTTACATCACCTGAGAGTTTTGCAGCATTTTCATAATCATCGTTAGATCCATTATTAAAATTTAAAACCGTCGTTTCAGCTAATAAGGAAAAAGAAGTAAAAACAAAAAATAAAAATAATCTTGAGATCACAAACTATTATATCAAATTATACTCATATTAATAACATTTAAAATTTTGTTTTTAAATAATTATTAAATTTTTTTTATTTATATATTTATTAAGGACTCAAATTTGAAAATCATAATAAGGGCTATAATTATCAAAGGTTTTCAAAATTGGAAAAAGATGTTTGAAGAAAACGAACCTATGAGAAATAAATATAGAGTAAAAGTTTTAGCCTTTGGGCATCTACAGGGTAACATGGATGAGACTTATACAGTCATAGAAAATGAATCTTTGGATAAAATCCAAGAGATGTTGAAACAACCAGAAATGACAAAGCTTAGAACAGAAGCCGGAGTTGATTTAGAAACCCAAAAATTTATTATGCTCGAAGGTGGAAATTAAGATCGAGCTAACATAAAATACAAACTTAAAATCACTAAAAAGATTGATAAAGATAAACTCAATTTAAAAATCATTTCTATTATATAAAAACTTTTTTTGCCTACATACTTTTTTTTTGTGATATATGCAGCTGCTGTAAATAATGAGATAAACCAAAATGTATTGACAATTAATTCTGCACTCATTATTTAATCTTTTTCTTATAACTCATAATAAAATTTAGATGGTTTCCAATTTTTTGGTGCAAGCTCTAAATCCTCGAATTCAAACGCTGGGGCCACCGTGCAACCAATTAAGCTAAATAATCCTGTTGGTTTCATTGCAAACCAAGTATTTTTATCTACATTAAACATAAATTTATTTTGAGATCCAATTTCATTTGTCTCAAATTCCTGGCCATTTATTGATGTAAATATTGTCAAAGGACTACCAGAGTAAAAATGAATTGTCTCATTTTTGGCTAAACGATGCCAATGGGAATGTTGATGTTCTTCTAATAAAAAATATATGTGGCTAACATCTTTATTTTTAAAGACCTCCACGTAATGGCCTCCCTCAGGGTGTGGGGTCATTTTGTGATGTTTGATGATTGAATTAATCAAGTTCATTTTATTTAAAGAGTATATTCTTAGATTTATTTCATAAAATTAAAATTAGCCATATAAAAGTGTTGTATTTACTATCTTTTTTAACTTTTTAGGAATGTATTCCATTTTTCATCTAAAAATGTATTATATATGTAATAAAAGATAATGGAAAACATACAAACAATATCGTGCCCAAAGTGTGACTTATCTGTTTCATCAATTTGTTCTAAATGTAACAAAGAAGTTGAATTATCACAGTTAGCTGATGGATGTGTAGTTCAAATTACTAAGTGTGTTGAATGCACTAATACACCAGTAATCAAAGATGTCTGTGTAGAAAATTAGTCAGCACTTTAATTAAGCATATACCCTTAAATTATTCAGGTAAGATCTAAATATTGCTTTGAACATAGAAAGTAGTATAGGAGAAATATTTGATGAAAGTATTAAAAATACTGGATAACGCAGAATTAATTATCGTTGATTTAGAAGTTAATTTAGGAGACGAAGTAAGAAATGCTCCAACTTTGTGTGTTAGGTATCAGGGTAAAATCATACCTCTTAACACAGCGCATGACGGCAGACCCATCTTGATGCGAGAGGAGAATGCCCTTCCAAGTAAAAATTAAAATTATATGTTTACTGGAACTCTTTGGATAGATTTAACTATATCTCTCATTCTCTTGGCCACATTTTTTATGTGGATAATGAGAGGAGATTAAATAAGATCGTCATTCTAAATGGAGATATTAACCAGCAAAGATGAAGTTAGAGAAAAACTTAAAAACAACCCTTTACAGGCTGCCCATTTACTTAGACTTAGTGGTTATGGCTCTATTAAATACACTTGTGCTTGCGGTGAAATACATGATGCAAATGGAAAAGACATAAGTTGTAAGGGATCTGCAAAGCCATTTAAAGCTCTTCTAAAATGTTCCAATGACTTTATGACAATGATTAAAATTGAAGGATTTTTCCGAAAAAAAGCTATTTCTGAGTATGGGTTTAAATCAAGTATAATGGATTAACTATGAAGCTAATTTATATTTTAATATTTATTCCTTCACTGGTATTTGGGCAAAACATTAAATTAGTATGTGA
>CACJLA010000008.1 GCA_902594145.1 uncultured Alphaproteobacteria bacterium
CTGGTCGACCAGTAATCTTTTCAAAATTAAAATCTAACTTTTATTTTTCACTTCCAGGAAACCCCTTAGCAGTTTTCATTAATTTATTTTTCTTAATAAGTTTATTTATAGATCCTTCTCGTAATAATAATTCAAGCATTATTAAATATTATAGATCTGCTTTTTCGGAAAATAAAAAATCTAATATAACAAAATTTTATCGTGTGAAATTATCTAAAAATTTATTACATACCCACAATTCAAAAGGATCGGCAAAACTAATCTCTCTAGCAGAAGCTGACGGTTTAGCTATTGTTCCAGAGGGTATAAATAAAGTAAAGAAAGGTGAAAAGATAAATTTTATTGAATTTTAAATTTTATATTGACTAATCTACCCTCTTTTTTAAGCGAGATTATCTTATATTTATTTTCTTCACAAAAATTTTTAAAGTCAAAATGTGATAAAGGGTCATCACTTTCTATTGTGAGAACATCATTTTTCTTTAGTTTTTTTATAAATTTTTCAGCTTTTAATACAGGTATAGGACATTCAAATCCTTTAGTATCTAGATAATAATTCATTTAAATATATATTTATTTTAAAAATTCATGGAAATAAAGAATTTAGAAATTATTTTAGCTTTGGACAGTGAGAAGCATTTTAATAGAGCTGCAGAAAAACTAAATATTTCCCAGCCTGCTTTATCCATGAAATTAAAAGCTTTAGAAAATGAAATAGGAGTAAGACTAGTAAAAAGAGGTAAGAATTATATAGGATTAACCTCTGAGGGTGAAATTTTTAAAGAAAGATTTAAAAACATTGTTAAAGAATATTCTAATATAAAACAACTAAGTACTGAATTAAAAAATAATTTAACAGGCAATTTAAGAATTGGAGTGATTCCAACTGCTTTACTAGAGGTTTCTTTTTTACTCAATAGTTTCGTTAAGAAATTTACGAATGTTAAATTACAAGTTATTTCTATGTCCTCAAATGAGATTGATCGAAATCTTCATGATTTTAAATTGGATCTTGGTATTAGCTATCTAGAAAATGAACCAATTCTAGGAGTTGAAAAAATACCTCTTTATAAAGAGACTTATTACTTAATTTCTAAAAAAGAGGATTTAAAAGATAAAAAGAAGATTAAATGGCAAGAGTGTGGCAATTTAGATCTATGTTTAATTTCAAAAGAAAATCAATTTAGAAGAATTTTAGATGCAGTGTTTAAAGAAAATAATATCAATCCGAGAGTTTTAATTGAGTCAAATTCGATGACACATATATACTCACATGTAAATAGTTCTGAATTCTCCACCATAATGCCATACATTTTTACACAATCTTTTAACTACGATGAAAATACAAATTTTATTCAATTAGTTTCCCCTGAAATCATGCATAAAGTAGGTATTGTTCATATAGATGATAAAAGTCCCTCACCAATAAAAAATAACTTTCTAAAGTTCTTAAAAAGTTTTAATAAGTAATGATTATCAATTAATTACTTATTGATAATTGATTCTTAATAAAAAATTACTACATTACTCTTAATGAAAAACGATTCACAAAGTAAAATCCATCCTGGTTCTGGTAGAAGAAAAGCACTTGAATTTAATAAAGGACGTCAAAGTGATGACCAATCACTAGACGATATTAAAAAACTTATACCAAACGTCTTTTTTAGACAAAGAGATATGTTAATTGAAAGTCTTCATTTAATTCAAGATCAATATAAATGTCTTAAACCTAGACATTTAACTGCCCTGTCAGAGTTAACTAATTTACCTCTTACTGAAATTTATGAGACCGCCTCATTTTACGCTCACTTTGATATATACAAAGAAGATGATTTAACCCCCCCCGATACAACCATAAGAGTGTGTGATGGTATTACTTGCGAGATGAACGGATGCAAATCTTTGGAAAAAGATTTAAAAGATAATTTGGGTACTAATGTAAGAGTTGTCAGAGCTCCATGTATGGGAAGATGTCATCAAGCACCTGTAGTAGAAGTTGGAAAAAAACATTTTGTAAATGCAAATGTGAGTGTAGTTCAAAAAGCTTTAGAAGAACAAGACACAAAACCTGTTATTCCAAATTACATAAGTTACGATGATTATGTAAAAGAGGGTGGTTATAAAATCTTAAAAGATTGTATCAAAGATAAGAAAGACCCTATGAAGTTGATAGAAGAAATGGAGCAATCAGGACTGAGAGGTTTAGGCGGTGCAGGATTTCCTACAGGAAGAAAATGGAGATTTGTTAGAGCTGAGGATAAACCAAGGCTCATGGCTATTAATGGAGATGAGGGTGAGCCAGGAACATTTAAAGACCATCATTATTTAACTCGAGATCCACATAGGTTCCTTGAAGGTATGTTAATCGCTTCGTGGGTTGTTGAAGCTACTGATGTTTATATATACATGCGAGATGAATATCCTGATGTGATTAAATTTTTAAAAAAAGAAATTAAAATTTTAGAAGATAATAACTTAAATATTAAAACAAGAATTCATTTTAGAAGAGGGGCAGGTGCTTACATTTGTGGTGAAGAGTCTTCTATGTTAGAGAGTTTAGAGGGTAAGAGAGGATTACCAAGACATAAACCTCCCTTCCCATCTCAAGTAGGTTTGTTTGGTAGACCCACTTTAATTCATAATGTTGAAACTGTTTTTTGGGTAAGAGAAATTCTAGAAAAAGGAGCAGTTTGGTTTAGTAGCCATGGTCTTAATGGTAGAAAGGGATTAAGAACATACTCAGTTTCTGGAAGAGTAAAAAACCCTGGTGTAAAGTTAGCCCCAGCTGGTATAACAATAAAACAGCTCATTGATGAATATTGTGGGGGAGTTCAAGATGGACACACCTTTAAAGCGTACTTACCAGGCGGAGCTTCTGGTGGAATTCTTCCGGCGAAATTAGATAATGTTCCATTAGATTTTGATACACTTCAAGAACATGGTTGTTTCATCGGATCAGCCGCAGTAGTGGTGTTATCTGATAAAGATAATATGAAGGATATCGCTAAGAATTTGATGTTCTTTTTTCATGATGAGAGTTGTGGTCAATGCACTCCATGCAGAAACGGAACTGAGAAAGCTCTTAAACTAATGAATGAATCTTCCTGGGATGTTGATCTCCTAAAAGAACTATCATCAGCAATGATGGACGCCTCAATATGTGGCTTGGGACAGGCAGCACCAAACCCAATGCTATCTGTTATTAAACATTTCCCTGAAGAGGTAACAAACTAATGTCAGAAAATATTAAATTTAAAATTGACGGCAATGAATACTTAGCTGACAAAGATGAGTCTATCTGGGACGTTGCAAAAAAAAATAACATAGATATTCCACATCTTTGTTATTCTCCTGAGCCAGGTTATCGAGCAGATGGTAACTGCCGTGCATGTATGGTTGAAATTAAAGGTGAAAGAACTCTTGCTGCTTCATGTATTCGTAAACCAACTGAGGGTATGGAGGTCACCGTTAATTCTTCAAGAGCAGAAAAATCTCGCTCCATGGTTTTTGAACTTTTAGTATCTGATCAACCTGACAAAAATGTTTCCCCTGATCCCGACTCTAAATTTTGGAACTGGTCAGATAAATTAGGTGTCACCGAGAGCCGTTTCCCAAGTAAAGATAAAATAGAATTAGACAGGTCTCATAAAGCTATGAGTGTAAATTTAGATGCATGTATTAATTGTAATTTATGTGTTCGTGCTTGCCGTGAGGTTCAGGTTAATGATGTGATTGGTATGGCCTTTAGAGGATCAACAGCAAAGGTAATATTTGATCTTGATGACCCAATGGGTAATAGTACTTGTGTTGCTTGTGGAGAGTGTGTTCAAGCTTGCCCTACTGGCGCCCTTATGGAGTCCTCATTGGTAAATGAAGAAGGTCAAAGAGAGTCCTATTCAGATAAAGTAGTAGAGAGTGTTTGTCCTTATTGTGGTGTTGGCTGTCAAACAGAAGTACACGTTAAAGATGATAAAATTTTATATGTTGATGGAAAAAATGGTCCTGCTAATGAAAATAGATTATGTGTAAAAGGTAGATTTGGATTTGATTATATTAATCATGAAGGAAGACTAACTAAACCACTGATAAGGAAACCCGGTATAAAAAAAGATCCAAATTTTGAAATCAAAGATGCCGATATTTATGATTATTTTGAAGAGACAACCTGGGATGACGCTTTAAATAAAGCATCAACTGGTTTATCAAATATTAAGGATGACTATGGACCAAAAAGTTTAGCAGGTTTTGGTTCTGCTAAATGTTCTAACGAGGAAGCATATCTTTTCCAAAAATTAGTTAGAGTTGGCTTCGGATCTAACAATGTTGATCATTGCACTCGTTTATGTCATGCCTCTTCAGTGGCAGCGCTAATGGAATGTGTAAATTCTGGAGCTGTGTCAGCTCCTTTCATGTCAGCATCAGATGCAGATTGCATAGTTGTGATAGGTGCCAGACCGACTGAAAACCATCCTGTAGCAGCAACATATCTTAAAAGAGCAGCTAAAAGAGGATCAAAACTTGTAGTTATGGATCCAAGAAAACAAGGTTTAACAAAACATGCAACATACAACTTGCAATTTAAGGCAGGTACTGATGTAGCAATGCTAAACGCACTTTTGTTCACTATAATTGATGAGAAATTATATGATGAGCAATATATTCAAGGACAAACTGAAGGTTTTGAAAAATTACAAGAGGAGATTAAAGAGTTTTCACCTGAAAAAATGGAGGCTATTTGTGGTATTAATGCCCAAGAGTTGAGAGAAGTTGCAAGACTTTATGCAAAATCTGAGAGATCTATTATATTTTGGGGAATGGGTGTCTCACAACATGTTCATGGTACAGATAATGCTAGATGTTTAATAGCGTTAGCACTTACAACAGGTCAAATAGGAAGAGAGGGTACTGGTTTACATCCCTTACGAGGTCAAAATAATGTTCAAGGAGCATCAGATGCTGGACTAATACCAATGGTATTTCCAGATTACCAATCTGTTGAAGATGGGAATATCCATCAAAAATATGAAAACTTTTGGAAGGTTGGACTTGATGATAAAAAAGGTTTAACCGTTGTCGAGGTTATAAATAAAATTTTAGAAGATGAAATTAAAGGTATGTATATTATGGGTGAAAATCCTGCAATGTCGGATCCTGACCAAAAACATGCAAGAGCAGCTTTGGCAAAACTAGAACACTTAGTTGTACAAGATATATTTATGACAGAAACAGCTTGGCACGCAGATGTAATTTTACCATCTTCGGCACATGCAGAAAAAACTGGAACTTATACAAATACGAACAGACAAGTTCAGTTGGGTCGTCAAGCAGTTCCACCACCTGGATCTGCAAGACAAGACTGGTGGATAACGCAAGCCTTAGCTCAAGGTATGGGTCTAGATTGGAGTTATTTACATCCTAGAGACATTTTCAATGAAATGGCCCATGTAATGCCATCTCTAAAAAACATAACGTATGAAAGATTAGAGAATGAAAATTCTGTTACATACCCATGTGATGATCCTGACAAACCTGGTAATGAGATAATTTTCAATGAAAATTTCCCAACAGCAAATGGTAGGGGGAAAATTGTCCCTGCTAAATTAATACCTCCCGCAGAATTACCTGATGATGATTTTCCAATGATTTTAACAACTGGAAGACTTTTAGAACATTGGCATACAGGTTCAATGACAAGAAGAGCTAAGGTATTAGACCATATTGAACCAGAGGCCATTGTCAGCATGAATAGGTGGGATATGAAAAGAATGACAATCAATCCTGGAGATCAAGTTTTAGTTAAAACTAAAAGAGGGTCAATTGCAATTAAAGTTAGAAGTGACAAAGAAATTCCTGAAGGAATGGTTTTTATACCTTTTTGTTTTGCTGAAGCTGCTGCAAATGTTTTAACTAACCCTCAATTGGATCCAATTGGTAAAATTCCTGAATTTAAGTTTAGTGCTGCAAATGTTCAGAAATTGCAGATCACAGCATAGAAATAAAAAATTTAATTATTTTCTATTTAATAATCTATCAAGAGAATTAATTTTATTTTCAATTAATTGAACTTTAAGTCTAAGATTATTAAAATCAATGATGCTTTCTGATGATGTATAAGATGAGTTGGTATTGTGAATAACAACACTATCTTCTGGAACAAAATTCTTGTTTTGAAGAAGTTTCTTAATTTCAGAAAGCGAATGAAGTATTTTTTTAGATTTATTTTTATCTTTGTCTAAATCTTTTTTCATACCTCTACCAAATTGATCTATGTCAGATAACATGACCAGAATTTAACTTATGTTATAAAAATAATCAACAACAAGTAATCTAGCAGAGATATTTTTAACAATAACATACGATATATATTAATTTCCTTATCTTCTCAGTAATTATTTTTAATTTATCATTTTAGAAATATTAGATATTAAGAGTCAAATTTTACACTTGCACCTCTAAGATTAATTATCTAAAAATCTTTGAAAACCTTTTATATTATTTTCATATATTTTACTTTTAATGTTGGTAGATTTTTTTTATTATGTAGTTATTTCTATATTCATTATTGTTTTAAAATTCTTTTTTCTAATTGGCTTAGTGTTAATCTAATAATTCTAAATTTTTACATGTCCTTAAAAGTTTTATAAAAGTAAGAATATAATCTATTGGGTTATTTATAAATGGTGCCGCCTGCCGGGATCGAACTGGCTACCTGATGATTACAAATCAACTGCTCTACCAAGTGAGCTAAGGCGGCATTAGCTTTTCAACATCAAAATACTGTTGTATAATGCATATTTATAATCACAGATTTTATAAGGTCAACATATAAAATAAAATATCGCCCACAAATAACGAATAAATTCCTACAATAAAAGCAAACTATAACAGTATAACATTCCTTTTACTGAAACCATAAAAAGGGTATTAAAAAAAATATCTCTATAAAATAAACATGCCTATAAAATATTTATTTAGTGATCGTTCTAAAGAACGCCTTTTACTTAAAAGTAATTTTCTTTATGATAAATTAGGTTAAATTTTTAAGATTTTAATTCAAGAGGATTAGGACCAAATTTATTATCTTCTTCATCACCCTTTTTACAATACCAATAGAAAATCACTATGGCGCCAATAATCGTTATTATTAAAAATAACCATAGACCAGATTTATTTACATCATGCAGCCTTCTAACAGCTGCTGCAAAGCCAGGAATTGCAGCTATACTATATATAAATGTCATAGGTCCAAAACCTGAATATTCCCAATAACTAACACCAAGGATGATCCTGTCAATAAAGCCACAAATAATAGATAAAATTATTATAAAAATAACAAAATTAAAATATTCTGATCGAGATGATCTACCTTCAAAAGTTTTATACTTAGTTGCACAGGTTTTAATTGAGTCTATAAATTTCATAAATCTTAAAACTAATTATAAACTTTATAGTTTATCAATCTATTTTTTTTATGAAAAATATATTTATCTTAAAGGATTACTAAGATTTGTATCTGAACTTGAATTCCATTTTTATATGTTAGTATGCACATTTTCTTACCCCAATCCCGAATAAATCTTCAAAACAAAAATAATTTAGGTTATTTTAGAACATTTGTGAATAATCTTTCGGTTAAAGAGTTTAATCTATAAATTCAAAAATTTTAATTATTGATTTCTTATTAGAGGATAAACCTTAGGATTTAGATATTTTAAGTTAGTTAAAAATATCAAAACTAAGGTAACAAAACCAATTGATAGTCCTAAATAAATTAAAATCTTTAAGTCAAACATCCACACTAATTCAAAAATATTTTCCATAATAAATCTTGAACCAATTACAGCAAAGAATACTGATATTAAAATTACAGATTTAAAGATAATGACGAATTCAATTAAAGATGAAAAAATAATCTGTTTTTTTGAGAAACCTAAAATTTTGAAAACCAAGTTTTGATATTCTTTTACTTTTCCTTGTACAATAATTGCACTTGAAATTACGATCAAGCCTATAACGATAGTAATCGCTGAAATTAATGTAACCGCAATAAATACTTTATTCAAAACAGCTTTTACTTTTGATAAATAATCTGCAATTTTAATTATTGATAAACTTGGCATGATTTCAAGCATTTCAGTTTCATCAAATTTATTTGAATTAAATTTTGCAGTGGCCAAATATTCATGTGGAATATTTTTTGCAAATTGAGGGTTAAATAACATTGCAAAGTTGATGCTTAGATCTCTATAATCAACCTCTCTAAAATTTACTACTTTCCCATCAATTTCACGTCCATAAACATTTAAAGTAAAGATATCACCTAATTGGATGTTAAAATCCCTTGCAACTTTTGCATCTAAAGATATTTGAAGTTGATCTGGTTTTGATAAATCCCACCATTCGCCCTCTAAAATTGAGTTATCTTCAGGCACATTTTCTATCCACGAGGATCTTCGTTCACTACCAATAACCCAGTAACTGTCATTATCTGATTTAATATAAGTATTAGGATCAATACCATTAATTTTATTTATACCAGATGAAATCATTGGTACAATTTCAATAGATGCATTTGGATCCATATTTAAAATACCTTTTTCAAATTTCTCTCTTTCTCCTTTTTGAATACCGACAAAGAAATAATCAGGTGCAATTTCAGGAATAGATTTAGCAATTTCTCTTTGAAAATTTTTACCAACTAAAGCTAAAGTTAATAACAAAGTTACCCCTAAGCCTAGAGACATAACTGTAATAGGAGTTATACTTTTTGTCTGAGTAATATTTTTAATCGAAACTTTTAAAGAAATTATTTTACTTGATCTGATTTTTTTAAGAGAGAAGATGATTAATTTTGAAAGTAAGAAAAATACAATTAAACAAACAAAAAAAGCAGTAAAGTAACCCAAGCTATATGAAGGTTGTTCAGATCCAATCGTGAATAATAAAATTAAGATAGACAATAAAACAAAGCTTAGAAAAGAAGATCTCTTAGAATAATAAAATTGAAGGTTTTGAAATACGTTTCTAAATAAATAAGAGGCTTTTACTTGATCTATAGAACTAATTGTTGGAATAGTAAAAATTACAAGAACTAAAAAACCCACTAAAAATATTTTCAAAAAATTAAGTAAAGAAAACACTGGATAAACATTTAATCCCAATCCATCAGATAGATATTTATCTACTATTGGTACAATTAAAAAACTCAATCCATAAGCTATAACGGTGATGATGAATAAAAGCATAAATAATTGAAGGTAATACAATTTTTTAATATTCCCTGAATAAAAGCCAACCGCCTTTCTTACAGCAATAGACGTGCTGTTTTGATTGATAAAAGAAAGCAGAGTATTTGCGATTCCAATACCTGCAATTAACATTGCACTGATTGATATAAGAGATAAAAATTGAGAAAAATTATTAATAATTCTCTTTATTCCACTTGCAGAATTTTCAGGATATCTAAGCATTACTTTTTGATCGTCTTTAAAAATTTCTTCAATTCGTTGTTCAATTTCTTCTGGTTTAATTTTATTGTTAAATTTCACTTTGTATTCATAGTTTAGAAAGCTTCCAATTCCATTAAGTTTTAAGATTTCTAAAGTTTTTTTACCTGCTAAAGCCCAATCTCCAAATGCAACAAATCCACTTACATCTGGCACTGATTTAATAATTCCAATTACTTTAAAGCTTTGATTTTGAATTTTTACCTTTTCATTAATTTTTATATCAAGGGTTTTTAATAAACTTTCATTGATAAGGATAGAGTATGGTTCTTTTTGAATTCTTTCATAAGCACCAATTGGCTCAAAAACAACATTTCCGTATAAAGGATATTTTTCATCCACAGTTTTAATTCTTGTAAACAATGATTTGTTTTTTTCTCTTCCTGTTGTTGAAAGCATAGTACTGAACTCAATCATTTGAGAAATAGTTGCAAAATCTTTTACTTGATTAATTAGTTCTAAATTCCCTGGATTTCGATTATAGTCAATCTCTAAATCTCCACCTAAAAGTGCTTTGGCATTATCATTTAGTTCTTTTTTAAGACTATCTTCAATCGTGAAAATAGCACTTAAAATAAAAAGGCTTATAAATAGAGTAACAATGATACTAAATATTTTTTTATAATTTCTGCTTAAATCTTTTAAAGCATATTTTAAAATCAAACTAAATTCTGAAGGATTATTTAATTTTTCCATCTTTAATTCTTATTTTCCTTTTAGCTTTGTTAGCAAGTTTAATGTCATGAGTTACCATAATTAGAGAAGAGCCCTCCTCTTTTACATACTTAAATATAATATCTGCAATCATCAAAGAATTTTCAGTGTCCAAGTTTCCAGTAGGCTCATCAGCTAAAATTAATTCTGGTTTCATTGCAATTGCTCTAGCGATGGCAACCCTTTGTTGTTCACCACCTGATAATTGACTTGGTAGATTATTAAATCGATTATTCAAACCAAAGCGATCTAATAAAATTTTTGCTTCTTTTTCTGGATTTTTAAAATTATTTAGCTCAAGTGTAAGTGCTACATTTTCAGCTGCTGTGTAATTAGGAATTAAATAAAACGACTGAAAAATTATTCCAATATTTTTCTTTCTTATCTCAGATACCTCATCCTCACTTAGGTCTGTAATTTCCTGATCTTGGAAAATTATTTTTCCTGAGTTAGGTTTCTCCAAACCCCCTATTAACATGATTAAACTTGTTTTACCTGAGCCACTTTCCCCAACAAAAGAAACAGTTTCTTTTTTCTTAATATTTAAATCAATATTCTTTAAAACATTGATACTATCTTTACCAATTTGGTATTTGAGATTTATATTTTTTAATTTAAGAAAAGTACCCATGAATAAAACTATATTTATAAAAATTTTGATAATCTTTCTAGTGCACATAAACGCATGTGCAACAGAAAAGTTAATTTTATTCGGTGATAGTTTGATGGCTGGATATGGATTACCTAAAGAACACCATTTATCAATAATTTTAGAAAACAATCTTAAGGAAGCTGGATTAAATATCAAAGTTATTAATGGGAGTGTCTCTGGAAGTACGTCTTCAGGTGGATTGAATAGAGTTGATTGGAGTTTATCAGAGCCAGGAATAGATTTAATCATTTTAGGATTGGGAGCAAATGATATGCTCAGGGGAATTAAACCAGACGAAACAAAAAAAAATTTAGAACAAATAATAAATATTGCTAAAAATAAAAATATCAAAATTATTTTAGCTGGGATGGTTGCACCAAATACTCTTGGAAAAAAATATAAAAAAGACTTTGATGATATTTATCCAAAATTATCAAAAAAATATAATTTACCCTTAATTCCATTTCTTCTTGAAGGAGTAGCTATGAATCCAAGCTTAAATCAAAGAGATGGAATTCATCCAAATAAAGAAGGGATCGTTAAAATAAGTGAAACTATTAAAAAAAGTATTATTAATATTTTAAATTAAATAAATAAATTTTTAATCTGTTGTTTGATGAAGGTATGAGAAATATTAGTAATGATTAATTTTTTTCTTTAAAAGTAGTTTTATTTATTTTTTGAATAACAATTGTAATTTGAGTTTTTAGCAGTCTATTCATTAAAAATCAAATGCTCAACAAGTGAGCTAAGAAGTCATTGAGTTATTATTTAAATTAATATTTTAATTAAACGATATTTAAAAAGTACTAATTTTAAAATGATAAGCAGCAATAGCTAAAGAATTAGCAGCATTATAACTATCAATTCCATTTAATTTTATTTGGGGGATGCTTATTTTAAAGTCACTCTTGCTTAATATATTTTTTCTAATACCCTTTCCCTCACTGCCTACTATGATCACTGACTTATTGTCAAATTTAAAATCTTTATTCATTTCTTGACCACTCATGTCTAAAGAATAAGTCCAATACCTGCTCTTTTTTAAAACTTCTATAGACCTGTTTATATTTTTGGAAACGTGATATTTTAATACTTCAACAGCTCCTGACGAAGTTAAAGAGGTCACATCGTTAATATTTGCTGAGGAATGTTCTGTGAGTAGTAAACCATCAGCACCCATTAAAAGAGCAGTTCTTATTATGTTTCCAAGATTATTTTGATCTGTAATTTGATCAGCTACAATAATAAGTGACTTTTCATTCTTTTTAACAATATCATCTAAATTAAAGGGTTTATATTTTTCTCTTCTTATAACTATATCATTGAAAAACCTGTCATTGTTAATGCCAAGTTTAGAAAAATCACTTTTTTTCAATAACCTAGTCTTGCTATTAAGTTTATTTTGTTCAATTAATTTTGAAAAATATGATTTTTTTTCAATATTTAAAAAAATTTCAATTATTTTTTCAGGATTGTGCAATATACAACTTGTGCAAGAATTTATCCCATAAATAAGCATTGTTTCTAAATAACAGTAATAAATTAGGAAGTCTATTGACTTTCAAAGACAAATATCTATTAATCAACAACTGTTTTATACACTTTGGAGGGATGGCCGAGTGGTTAAAGGCGGCAGACTGTAAATCTGTTCACGCAAGTGTACGTAGGTTCGAATCCTACTCCCTCCACCACTTTTTTCTCACTTTTCTTATTGAATTTTAAAGAAAAATTAGTAGTTTATCGGAACTCACAAGGATTTGATTTTGAGTATGTTTTGTAGTGGTTACCCGCTAATTCGCGGGTGTAGCTTAATGGTAAAGCTCCAGCCTTCCAAGCTGGCTACGAGGGTTCGATTCCCTTCACCCGCTCCAATTACATTGAAAAAAAATTAAGTAATAGATATTAAAAAAGAGGTAACAACTTAAAATGACCAAAGAAAAATTTGACAGATCGAAAGAACACGTCAACATCGGAACTATCGGTCACGTCGACCATGGTAAAACCACACTTACTGCAGCCATTACAAAAGTATTAGCTGAATCAGGAGGTGCAGAGTTCACTGCATATGATCAAATTGATAAAGCACCTGAAGAAAAAGAAAGAGGAATTACTATTTCAACCGCTCACGTAGAATACTCAACAGATAAAAGGCACTATGCTCACGTTGACTGTCCAGGGCACGCAGATTATGTTAAAAATATGATCACTGGTGCTGCTCAGATGGATGGTGGCATACTAGTTGTTAACGCTGCTGATGGTCCAATGCCTCAGACACGAGAACACATTCTTTTAGCAAGACAAGTTGGCGTACCTGCACTGGTTGTTTACTTAAATAAAGTTGATCAAGTAGATGATCAAGAATTATTAGAACTTGTTGAAGTTGAAATTAGAGAACTATTATCAAAATATGATTTTCCTGGTGATGATATACCCATTATTAAAGGATCAGCTCTTGCCGCAGTAGAAGATAGAGATGAAGAGATGGGAAAAAAATCAATCATTGAATTAATGTCTAAAATTGATGAATACATACCCGCTCCAACAAGAGAATTAGACAAACCTTTTTTAATGCCAGTTGAAGACGTATTTTCTATTTCTGGTAGGGGTACTGTTGTGACTGGAAGAGTTGAGCAAGGTATCATCAAGCCTGGTGAAGAAATTGAAATCATTGGTTTAAAAGACACAGTCAAAACAGTTTGTACTGGTGTAGAGATGTTTAGAAAGCTTTTAGACTCTGGTGAAGCTGGCGATAACATTGGTGCACTACTTCGTGGTACAAAAAAAGAAGAAGTTGAAAGAGGTCAAGTTTTAGCTGCCCCTGGTAGCATTAAACCACATAAAAAATTTAAAGCCGAGATTTATGCTTTAAGTAAGGAAGAGGGTGGAAGACACACTCCTTTCTTTGCTAACTACAGGCCTCAGTTTTATTTTAGAACAACTGATGTTACTGGTTCAATAAAATTACCTGAAGGCACTGAAATGGTTATGCCTGGAGATAATATTACACTGGAAGTTGAGTTACTAGCTCCTATCGCAATGAATAATAATCTACGTTTTGCTATTCGCGAAGGCGGAAGAACAGTTGGCTCAGGAGTTGTTTCAGAGATTATCGAGTAAAATATTCTCTGCAGTAATACTAATATGAAGGAGTGTAGCTCAATTGGTAGAGCGCCGGTCTCCAAAACCGGAGGTTGCGGGTTCGATGCCTGCCACTCCTGCCAATATATTTAAATAAAAGATGAAATTTAATCCAGCTAAATATTTAAGAGAAGTTCGTCAGGAGGTATCTAAAGTTACATGGCCCTCTAAAAGAGAAACTTTTACATCAGCTGGTATTGTTTTGGTTGTTATTAGTATTGCTGCAATAATTTTAATGCTCTTTGATCAATTTTTCTCTTTTATTGTCAGAATAGTATTAGGATAAAGCAATGGTTGAAAATACAGATATATCAAAATGGTATGTAGTACATTGTCATTCTGGATTTGAAAAAAAAGTAGCAGACTCAATTTTAGATGAAGCAAAAAAAGTTAACTTAGAGGACTCAATATCTGAAGTTTCTGTGCCAACCCAAGCTGTAGTTGAAGTAAGAAGGGGTGTGAGAGTTAACTCCGAAAAAAAATTTTTTCCAGGATATGTTTTAATCAAGATGATTATGAATGATGATACTTGGCACTTAGTTAGAGATATCCCAAAAGTTTCAAATTTTCTTGGAACAAAAGACAAACCAATTGCTATATCCGAAAGAGAAGTATCTAAATTATTACAAGATATAACAGAGGGTGTTGACAATCCTAAACCTAAATTTGAGTACGAAGTTGGTGAACAAATTAAAGTATCAGATGGTCCATTTGCTTCATTTAGTGGTATTATAGAAGAGGTTGACAGTTCAAGACAAAAGCTTAAAGTGTCGGTCTCAATTTTTGGGAGACCGACACCTTTAGAGTTAGATTATTCACAAGTGGTTAAAGGATAATTGCATGGCAAAAGAAGTTTTAGGATATATAAAATTACAAATTCCAGCCGGATCAGCAAATCCTGCTCCTCCTGTTGGACCTGCCTTAGGTCAAAAAGGTTTAAACATCCAAGATTTTTGTAAACAGTTTAATGATAAGACAAAGGATTTGGAAAAAGGTGCTCCAATTCCAACTGTAATCACTGCGTATAAAGATAGATCATTTGATTTTGTAACAAAAAAACCTCCAGTTACTTTTTATTTAAAGAAAGCTGCAAAAATAAAAAAAGGTTGTCAAACACCTGGCCGATCAAAGTTAGGTAAAGTTACAATGAAACAAGTTGAAGACATTGCAAAAGAAAAATTAGAAGATCTTAATGCTTACGATGTTGAGCAAGCATCAAAAATTATACTTGGATCAGCAAAATCGATGGGTATGGAAGTAGTATAATGAATTTAACTAAAAATAAAAAAAAACAAATTGAAGGTATTGATTTATTAAAATCTTACAAGATATCTGATGCAGTTAAGATTATTAAAGAAAAAAAATATGCAAAATTTGATGAGTCTTTAGAGGTATGTATTAATACTGGTATTGATTCTAAGCAGTCCGACCAAAATGTTAGGGGAAGCTTTATTCCTCCTCATGGATTGGGAAAAAAGGTATTAATTGCTGTTTTTGCCCAAGGAAAAGCTGCAGAAGAAGCTAAATTATCTGGTGTGAAACATGTTGGTGGAGAAGATCTAGTTGCTATTCTTGAAAAAAAGATAGACGTAGATATTATTGTTGCCACTCCAGATATGATGTCAGTTGTTAGTAAAATAGCAAAGATTTTAGGACCTAAAGGTTTAATGCCTAACCCTAAAACAGGTACTGTCACAAATGATGTTAAAAGCACAATTGAAAATATAAATAAAGGACTTATTGCATATAAAAATGATAAAGCAGGAACAATACACGCTGCTCTTGGAAAAATTAGCTTTGAAGAGAGTCAGTTAACTGAAAATGTAGTTTCTTTTCTTGATGAAATTAAAAAAATAAAACCATCTGGATTAAAGGGTAATTTTGTAAACTCTGTTTACTTATCCTCCTCCATGGGGTTTGGTTTAAGGGTTGAAATTTAATGAATAAAGCAGAAAAACAACAATATATTGAAAATCTTAATCAAATGTCAAAAGATTATTCTGCAGTTTTTGTTGCATCTTTTTCAAAGATGTCTGTAAAAGAAATGATTAAATTTCGCACTGAAATTAGAAATAACGACGGTGTAACCAAAGTATCAAAAAATAACATCGTTAAAATATTTGTTAATAAAGATGAAGAAAAAAAAGGTCTGATTGATTTTTTATCAAATCAAAAATTATTAATCTTTACAAATAATCCTGTAGGAACAGCAAAAGTTTGTAAAAAATTCGAAAAAGATTTAAAAAAGCTATCTGCAGAGGCGGCTTTTTTTGATAACCAGCTTTATTCAAAAGAGGATATAGCAAAGGTTGCAACTTTACCTTCTCTTGATGAAATCAGAGGAAAAATAGTTGGATTGATTAATGCACCTGCATCAAAACTTGTAAGGTTATTACAAAGACCGGATCAGGACATTATTTCAATATTACAAAACAAAAAAGACTAATTAGGGAGAGACAAAAAAATGGCAGATTTAAACAAAATTGTTGAAGAACTATCAACACTAACAGTAATGGAAGCAGCAGAACTTTCAAAACTATTAGAAGAAAAATGGGGTGTAACCGCAGTGGCACCAGTTGCAGTTGCTGCAGGTGGAGCAGCTCCAGCAACAGATGCAGCAGAAGAAAAGGATGCTTTTGATGTTGTTTTAACAGCAGCTGGCGATCAAAAAATTAATGTTATCAAAGAAGTAAGAGCAATCACAGGTCTTGGTTTAAAAGAAGCTAAAGACACGGTAGAGGGTGCTCCTAAAACTTTAAAAGAAGGAGCTAAGAAAGAAGAGGCGGAAGCTATGAAGGCACAGCTAGAAGCCGCAGGCGCAAAAGTAGAACTTAAATAACCAATTATTATAGGTTCTACATATTATGCCACTTAGCTTTACAGAAAAAAAACGAATTCGCTATTCATTTGGAAAGATCGGTAAAACGATAGATGTTCCAAATTTAGTAGATATTCAAAAAATTTCCTACGATAAGTTCCTTCAATTAGGAAAATCAGTAGAAAATCGTTCAAATACAGGCCTGCAGGAAGTCTTTAATTCTGTCTTTCCCATAAAAGACTATGCAGGTAAATCTGAACTTCACTATATTGATTATTACCTTGATAATCCAAAATATGATGTTGATGAGTGTAGAAGGAAAGGATTAACCTTCTCAGCCTCTCTTATGGTCACTTTTCGATTGATAATTTGGGATATAAATGAAGAAACAGAAGAAAAATCATTAAGGGATATTAAAGAACAAGTTGTCTATTTAGGTGATTTACCATTGATGACAAATAACGGTACTTTTGTAGTTAATGGAACTGAAAGAGTTGTAGTCAGTCAGTTACATAGATCTCCCGGTGTATTTTTTGATCATGATGAGGGTAAAACTCATGCAAGTGGTAAAGTCTTATACAATGCAAGAATAATTCCATACAGAGGTTCTTGGTTAGATTTCGAATTTGATCATAAAGACAACTTATTCTTTAGAATTGATCGAAAAAAGAAAATGATATCCACCACTATTTTACAAGCCTTGCCATCAAAGGCTTCAGAAAAATATTTACAGGAGTGTATTCAAAATAAGGTTGAGCCAGATATTTATAAAGTATCAGGAATGACATCTGAGGAAATTTTAACTTACTTCTATGAAACTTATAATTTTAAGAAGAGTAAAGAAGGATGGATAGTCAATTTAGATTTAAATAAATTTAAGTATAAAAACTTACCCTTTAATTTGGTAGACCCTAATACTAATGATGTAGTAGCTTACAAAGACGTAAAATTATCTCTTAAATTACTCAAAGAAATTAAAGATAAAAAAATTAATAAATTTTTCTTTAAAGAAGAGGACCTATATGGTTTTTATTTATCTAATGACATCGTTAATTATGATAACGGATTAGTTTACGCTGAAGCTGGTACGTTACTAAGCGAAGAATTTTTTAATAGACTAAATGAATTGTCGATCAATCAATTTTCTGTTATTAACGCTAATCAAGCTAGTGGTAATTTAGGTATTATTAATTCCCTTGTGGCTGATAAAAATAACTCACGTGAAGAGGCTCTTTTTGATATCTTCAAAATTTTAAGACCAGGTGAACCGCCAACTTTAGAGGCAAGTAACTATTTGTTTCAAAACATGTTTTTTAGCGAAGATAGATATGATTTATCTGAAGTAGGTAGAGTTAAATTAAATACTTACTTATCTTTAAATAAAGAAAATAAAATAAGAATTTTAAGTAAATCCGATATTCTTGCTGTTGCAAAAAAACTTTTTGATATGAAATCAGAAAGTGCTGGTAAAGATGATATTGATCACCTTGGAAACAGACGTGTTCGTTCAGTAGGAGAGCTAATTGAAAACCAATACAGAATTGGTTTAGTTAGGATGGAAAGAGCTATCAGAGAAAAAATGGGAACAGTTGATATTGAGTCAATCATGCCTCAAGATCTTGTAAATTCAAAACCCATACAAACTGTTTTGAAAGAATTTACTGGGACAAGTCAATTAAGTCAGTTTATGGATCAAACTAACCCACTAAGTGAGATTACTCATAAAAGAAGAATTTCTGCATTAGGCCCTGGTGGTTTGACTAGAGAAAGAGCGGGATTTGAGGTTCGAGATGTCCATACAACTCACTACGGTAGAATATGCCCAATCGAAACTCCTGAGGGTTCAAATATTGGTCTAATTAACAGTCTTTCATCTTTTGCTAGAATTAATCAATATGGTTTCATTGAAACACCTTATAGAAAAATTGTTAAAGGGTCTGTAACAGATGAAGTTTTATATCTAAATGCTGACGAAGAAGAGAAATATACTATTGCTCAAGCAAATAGCCCAATTAATGAAAATGGAAAATTTGCAGAAGAACAAGTAAGTTGTAGAAGAAGAGGTGACTTTATTTTCTGTGATCCATCTGAAATAGAATTTATGGATGTCAATCCACAGCAATTAGTTTCTGTAGCTGCCTCTTTAATTCCATTCTTAGAGAATGATGATGCAAATAGAGCATTAATGGGATCAAACATGATGAGACAGGCTGTTCCTCTTGTTAAAAGTGAAGCTCCTCTTGTCGGTACTGGATTTGAATCGAAAGTTGCAAGAGACAGCGGCGCTGTTGTTATTGCAAAAAATAGTGGATACGTTCATCAAGTTGACTCATCTAGAATAGTCGTTAGATCTGATTCTAAAAATATTAGTAAGGATAAAAGTGGCGTTGATATTTATAATTTGAAAAAGTTTCAAAGATCCAATCAAAGCACTGCTATTAATCAAAAACCAATTGTTAAAATTGGAGACTATGTTGAACGAGGAGATATCATTGCCGATGGACCTTCAACTGATTTAGGAGAATTAGCCTTAGGAAGAAACCTTCTTGTAGGTTTTATGCCTTGGAATGGATACAATTTTGAAGACTCTATTATAATGTCTGAAAGAGTTGTTCATGAAGATAGATACACCTCGATACATATTGAAGAGTTTGAAGTTCTGTGTAGAGATACTAAGTTAGGCCCAGAAGAAATTACAAGAGATATGCCTAATGTAGGAGACGAAAGTATAACAAACCTCGATGAAGCAGGAATTGTTTATATAGGTTCAGAAGTTAAACCAGGAGATATTTTAGTTGGAAAGGTATCTCCTAAAGGAGACTCCCCAATTACCCCTGAAGAAAAGTTATTAAGAGCAATCTTCTCTGAAAAAGCAGCTGATGTAAAAGATACATCTTTAAGACTACCCACTGGTTATTCTGGTGTCGTAGTTGACGTTCAGGTATTAGTTCGAAGAGGTGTCGAAAAGGATGAAAGAACAATAGCTATCGAAAGAGTTGAAATAGATAGATTAGCAAAAGATAGAGATGACGAGAAAAATATTTTAGAAAATAACTACAAACAAAACCTTATTAGTATTTTTAAAAATAAAAATGCAAGTTCAAATATAGATATTTTTGTGAAAGGTAATAACATCGATGAAGAAGCACTAAAATCAAAATCTATTGAAATTTTAGAACAAATTCAAGTTGATGATGCTTCATCAATGGAGACATTTAGTTCACAAAAGAAAATCTTTAGTGATGCTGTCATTTTATTAGATAAAAAGTTTCAAAATAAAATTGAAAAAATTCAAAGTGGTGATGACTTATTACCTGGTGTTTTAAAAGTTGTTAAAGTATTTGTCGCTGTTAAACGAAAGCTTCAAGCAGGTGATAAGATGGCAGGAAGACATGGTAACAAAGGTGTTATTTCAAAGATTGTTCCTATTGAAGATATGCCTTTCTTAGAAGATGGAACACCAGTAGATGTGCTTCTAAATCCTCTAGGTGTTCCAAGTAGAATGAATATCGGCCAAATTTTAGAAACACACTTAGGTTGGGCTGCCTACGGTATAGGTAAACAAATTTCTCAAAGTTTAGATATGGCCAGAAAAGAAGGAAATATAATTCAATTAAAAGAGTCTTTATCAAATTTCTATGAGCGGAACAAAGACTCTAATACTGAAATTAGTAATATGAATGATGATCAATTGATTGAGTTAGCTGGTAATTTAGAAAAAGGTGTTACATTTGCAACACCCGTTTTCGATGGAACTAATACTCAGGAAATTACAAATCTTTTAGATAAAGCTGGTTTTGATAATAGTGGTCAAGTTCATTTATTCGATGGTAGATCCGGTGAACGCTTCGAAAGAAAAGTTACTGTTGGGTATAAATATATTTTAAAACTTCATCATTTAATTGATGATAAAATTCACGCTAGATCTATCGGGCCTTATAGTCTTGTAACTCAACAGCCTTTAGGTGGTAAAGCTCAATTTGGTGGTCAAAGATTTGGAGAAATGGAAGTATGGGCATTAGAAGCTTATGGTGCATCTAATACTCTTCAAGAAATTTTAACTATTAAATCTGATGACGTAGCAGGAAGAACAAAAGTTTACGAAGCCTTAATAAGAGGCGACTATAACTTTGAAAGTGGCATACCTGAGTCATTCCACGTCCTAGTCAAAGAATTAAAATCTCTTGGATTGAATGTGGAACTAATAGAAACCGATCCTAGTGTTAACAGGGAGAACGCTTAATGAAAGATTTAACTAATTTATTTAAAACTAATACTCAAACATTAAATTTTGATCAGATTAAAATTTCTGTTTCAAGTCCTGAGCAAATAAGATCTTGGTCTTTCGGTGAAATAAAAAAACCAGAGACCATAAATTACAGAACCTTCAAACCTGAGAGAGAGGGTTTATTCTGTGCTAGAATTTTTGGCCCTACAAAAGATTATGAGTGTTTGTGTGGAAAATATAAAAGAATGAAATTTAAAGGCATTACATGCGAAAAGTGTGGTGTCGAAGTTACACTCTCTAAAGTAAGAAGAGAAAGAATGGCTCATATTGAATTAGCAGCTCCTGTAGCCCATATTTGGTTTTTAAAATCACTGCCTAGTAGAATAGGCCTTGCACTTGACATAACTCTAAAGAACCTTGAGAAAGTTCTATATTTCGAAAGTCATATTGTAATTGACCCTTTGATGTCTGGTTTAAATCCTAATCAGTTATTAAATGATGAAGAACTAGAAGAAGCTATTGATCAATATGGTGAAGACTCTTTCAAACATGGAATTGGTGCAGAAGCTGTCCAAGAAATATTATCTAAGATTAATTTAAAAGCAGAAATAGAAAATCTTGTCGAAGAAAGTGAAGCCACTTCATCTGAAACTAAAAAGAAAAAAATTCTAAAAAGAATGAAAGTAATGGAAGGTTTTAAAAACTCAAATATTAAACCTGAATGGATGGTTTTAAAAGTACTACCAGTTATACCACCTGAATTAAGACCACTTGTTCCTCTAGAAGGTGGCCGTTTTGCTACTTCTGACTTAAACGATTTATATCGAAGAGTAATCAATAGAAACAATAGATTAAAAAGACTGTTAGATCTTAGAGCTCCTGACATTATTGTTAGAAACGAAAAAAGAATGCTTCAAGAGTCTGTAGACGCATTATTTGATAATGGCAGAAGAGGAAGAGTAATCACAAGTACCAACAAGAGACCTCTAAAATCTCTATCTGAAATGTTAAAAGGAAAACAAGGAAGATTTAGACAAAACTTATTAGGTAAAAGAGTTGATTATTCTGGTCGTTCAGTAATTGTTGTTGGACCTGAATTAAAACTTCATCAATGCGGTTTACCTAAAAAAATGGCTTTAGAGCTTTTTAAACCCTTTATATACAATAAATTGGAGTCATATGGTTTTGCCTCAACACTAAAATCTGCAAGAAAAATGGTAGAGTCTGAGAGACCAGAAGTTTGGGATATCTTAGATGAAGTAATTAGAGAGCATCCAATTCTTTTAAATCGTGCACCAACACTTCACAGATTAGGTATTCAAGCATTTGAACCAATTTTAATTGAAGGTAAAGCTATCCAACTTCACCCATTAGTTTGTACTGCGTTCAATGCAGACTTTGATGGTGACCAAATGGCAGTTCACATACCTTTGAGTCTTGAAGCACAATTAGAAGCGAGAGTTTTAATGATGAGTACGAATAATATTCTCTCTCCGTCAAGTGGAAAGCCAATTATCGTACCAAGTCAAGATATTGTGTTAGGTATATATTACTTATCATTGATAAATGAAAAAGAAGAACCAAAGAAATATTATTCACATGTTGGTGAGGTAGAGTTTGCTTTAGAAAATAAAACCATTGAACTTCACACACCTATTCTTTATCGAACTAAAGTTTACAATGCTGAAAAAGATAGCTTTGAATATAAGAAATATACTACATCAGCAGGTAGAGTTATCCTTTTTAAAACAGTCCCTGAAAGTAAAAACTTACCATATGATGTAATTAATAAGGTTCTTACAAAAAAAGATATCAGTAACTTATTAGATAATGTTTACAGATTTACTGGTCAAAAGGCGACTTGCATATTTGTTGATCAAATTATGACAGTTGGCTTTAAGTATGCTGCAAAAGCAGGTATCTCTTTTGGTAAAGATGATTTAGTTATTCCTGAAGAAAAGAATATTTTAATTCAAGATACTCAAAAATTAGTGAATAGCCTTGAAAACCAATATCAAGAAGGACTTATAACTGAAAGAGAAAAATATAATAAAGTTGTTGGTTTATGGTCTACTTGTACAGATAAAGTTGCAAAAGCAATGATGAAAACTGTTTCATCTAGCAAAGATAGTCAAATCAATTCTGTTTATATTATGGCTGACTCCGGTGCTCGTGGTTCCGAAGCTCAGCTAAAACAGTTAGCTGGTATGAGAGGTTTAATGGCAAGACCATCTGGTGAAATCATTGAAAACCCTATCACATCTAACTTTAAAGATGGTTTAACAGTTCTTGAGTATTTTAATTCTACACACGGAGCAAGAAAAGGTTTAGCAGATACAGCTCTTAAAACAGCAAGTTCAGGTTATTTAACTAGAAGATTAGTTGATGTAGCACAAGATTTAACAATAACATGTAAGGACTGTACATGTAAAAATGGTCTAACAGTAGACACCATTTATGAATCAGGTGAGGTTTCTATACCACTAACAGAAAGAGTTTTTGGCAGATACTTAGCTGATGATGTAAAAAATAAAAAAGGTGAGGTCATCCTTAAAAATGATGATTACATTTCACACGAGGAAATTGAACTATTAGAAAAAGAAAACATTACATCTGTAAGAATAAAATCACCTATAACATGTGGAACAACACATGGTATCTGTGCTAAATCTTATGGCAGAGACTTAGCTAAAGGAGTGCCGGTGAATACTGGTGAGGCTGTTGGAATTATAGCTGCCCAGTCTATTGGTGAACCAGGTACCCAGTTAACAATGAGAACTTTCCATGTAGGAGGTGTTGCGAGTTCTTCAGCTGAGAAATCTAATTTTGAGTCACCAAGTGATGGTAAAGTAAAAATTAAAAACCTTAGATCAGTTATAAACGGATCAGGTAGTGAAATCATTATTAATAGAACTACTGAACTTGAAATATTTGATAACAACAAAACTTTAGTTTCATCATTCAGAGCACCATATGGATCAACATTATTAGTAAAAAATGGCCATGATGTTAAGCTTAACAGCTTATTACTTGAATGGGATCCTTATACAGTTCCTATTGTTGCTGAAGAAACAGGAAAACTAGATTTCAGTGATTTAGTTGAGGGTGTATCTTTTATTGAAAAGTTTGATGAGACTACTGGTATTTCCTCTAAAGTTATAATTGACTGGAAGAGCTTCCAAGGAAAACAAGATCTTAAGCCTCAGTTGTTAATTACCAACAAAGATGGTAAACCAATTAAATCTAAAAATGCATCTACATATGATTTAAGTGTAGGTATTGTTTTAAATATTGAAAAAGGTAAAGATGTTAGTGCTGGTGATGTTATTGCAAGAATTCCGAGAGCTTCTTCTAAAACAAAAGATATAACTGGTGGACTACCAAGAGTTGCAGACATCTTTGAATCAAGAAAACCAAAAAATCCAGCTGTATTAGCTGAAATATCTGGAACGATCGAATTTGGAAAAGATATTAAAAGTAAAAGAAGAATTATCATTAATCCTGAAGAAGGAGAGCCAATTGAATTTTTAATCCCAAAAGGAACTTATATTTACTTCAATGAGGGAGATAAAGTAAACAAAGGTGACATGATTGTTGATGGAACTCCCGCTCCAACAGATATTTTAAATATTCTTGGCATTGAGGCTTTAGCTGAATATATGGTTAGAGAGGTTCAAAAAGTTTATCGTCTCCAAGGTGTTTTGATTGATGACAAACATATAGAATGTATTACTCGTCAAATGTTACAAAAAGTTGAAGTAATTGGTGCTGGCGATAGTGATTATTTAGTAGGCGATGTTAAAGATAAAATAGCTGTTGTAGAAAAAAACAATGAACTAAAGAAAGAAGGCAAAAAAGAGGTTGATTTTAAAATGATGATCCTTGGTATCACTAAAGCAAGTCTTCAAACTAATTCGTTCATTTCAGCCGCTTCTTTCCAAGAGACTACAAGGGTTCTTACAGAGGCAGCAATCAATGGTAAAGTTGATAAATTAACTGGTCTAAAAGAAAATGTCATTGTTGGTAAATTAATTCCAGCTGGAACGGGTAATGTAATCAGAGCACTTCGAAAAGAGGCTAAAATCCGCGATAATTCTTTATTAAAACAGCTAGAAACTCCTAAATAGATGTTGACTATACTTAATACTATAAATATATTCTGCGAACCATGCCGACCATAAACCAATTAGTTAGAAAATCTAGAGAGAAAGTCTCTAAGAGAAACAAGGTTCCTGCGCTTAAATCTTGCCCTCAAAAAAGAGGTGTATGTCTTAGAGTTTATACAACTACTCCAAAAAAGCCCAATTCTGCTCTAAGGAAGGTAGCGAGAGTGAAGCTTACAAATGGTCAAGAGGTAACAGCTTACATACCTGGAGAGGGTCACAATTTACAGGAACATTCTGTAGTGCTAATTCGTGGTGGAAGAGTGAAAGATTTACCTGGTGTAAGATATCACATAATAAGAGGCACTTTGGATACCCAGGGTCTTGAAAAAAGAAGACAACGTAGATCTAAATACGGTGCTAAAAGGCCAAAGAACTAAAATCTAAAAAATGTCAAGAAGAAGAGCAGCAGAGAAAAGACAAGTATTGCCCGATCCTATTTATAATAGTGTTGTGCTAAATAAATTTATCAATGAAGTTATGGTGGGTGGAAAAAAAACAGTTGCACAGAAAATTGTTTACGGCGCTCTAGATATTATTAAAACTAATAATCAAAGCGATGATCCGCTAGAGTATTTTCAAAAATCTATTAATAACGTTAAACCATCAGTTGAAGTAAAATCAAGAAGAGTTGGTGGAGCTACATATCAAGTGCCAATGGAAGTAAGAAGTACAAGAGCCCAAGCACTTGCATTTAAATGGATATTAACTAACTCAAAAAAGCGAAATGAAAAAACTCAAAGAGAAAGACTTGCTAACGAATTAATTGATGCTTTTGAAAACAAAGGTAATTCTGTAAAGAAAAAAGACGAAGTTCACAAAATGGCAGAAGCCAACAGAGCATTTGCTCATTATAGGTGGTAAAAAATGGATCTAGGTAAATATAGAAATATTGGAATTATGGCCCACATCGATGCAGGCAAGACTACTACCACTGAAAGAATTTTATATTACACCGGTAAGTCTCATAAAATAGGAGAAGTACATGATGGTGCCGCAACTATGGACTGGATGGAACAAGAGCAAGAAAGAGGAATAACAATTACTTCAGCTGCAACTACTTGTTTTTGGAATGATCATAGAATTAATATCATAGACACACCTGGGCACGTCGATTTTACAATTGAAGTTGAGAGATCTTTAAGAGTTTTAGACGGAGCTGTTGCTTGCTTTGACGGTGTCGCTGGAGTTGAGCCACAATCAGAGACAGTTTGGAGGCAAGCTGATAGATACAAAGTACCAAGAATTTGTTTTTGTAATAAAATGGATCGACTTGGTGCCGATTTTGAAATGAATGTTCAATCTATTAAAGACAGATTAGGAGCCAATCCACTTGTTTTACAAATGGCTATTGGTAAAGAGGCAGAATTCAAAGGTGTTGTTGACCTTGTTAACTTTAAATCAATTATTTGGAAAGACGATAGTCTAGGTGCTGAATATGATGTAACAGAGATTAGTGAAGATTTAATAGAAGAAGCTAAGAAAAAAAGAGAAGAGCTTATTGAAAACGCTGTCGAAGCAGACGATCAGGCGTTAGAAGATTATTTAGACGGAAAAGAAATTACCGTCGATATATTAAAAGCTTGTATAAGAAAAGGTACTATAGATTTTAAATTTGTTCCTGTCTTATGCGGAACTGCTTTTAAAAATAAAGGTGTTCAACCTTTACTGGATGCTGTTGTTGATTATCTTCCATCTCCAAAAGATATTGGTTTTGTTGAAGGTATTAAAGAGGGATCTGATGAGAAGTTACAAATTCCAAACACACCAGAAGAACCTTTTGCAGCATTAGCTTTTAAAGTTGCTGCAGACCCTTTTGTTGGCCAAATAACATTTTGTAGAATTTACTGTGGAAATCTTAGTTCTGGATCTACAATATTAAATTCATCAAAAAATCAAAAAGAGCGAATTGGGAGAATGCTTTTAATGCATTCAAATACCCGTGAAGAAATCAAAGAAGCCAAAGCAGGTGACATCGTAGCTCTTGTCGGATTAAAGAATGTTACAACAGGTGACACACTATGTGATCCTTCAAATAATGTTATTTTAGAAAAAATGGAATTTCCAGACCCTGTTATCGAAGTTGCTGTTGAACCTAAGACTAAAGCTGACTACGAAAAAATGGGACAAGCTTTAGGTAGACTAGCTCAAGAAGATCCAAGCTTCCGAGTTACTTCAGATGAAGAGTCTGGTCAAACTATAATTAAAGGAATGGGAGAACTACATTTAGAAATTTTAGTTGATAGGATGAAAAGAGAATTCAAGGTTGAAGCAGATGTAGGAGCACCTCAAGTAGCCTACAGAGAAACAATTACTAAAGATGTTGAAGTTGATTACACACATAAAAAACAATCTGGCGGTGCAGGCCAATTTGCAAGAGTAAAAATGAAATTTAAACCATTAGAAAGAAACTCTGGTGTTAAATTTTTAAACACTGTTGTTGGAGGAAATATTCCAAAAGAATACATCCCAGGTGTCGAAAAAGGAATTAACTTTGCTGCACAAAATGGTGTCATTGCAGGATACAACGTTATTGATTTCGAAGCTGAAGTTCATGACGGAGCCTATCATGACGTAGACTCATCAGTGCTAGCATTTGAAATAGCTTCAAGAGCTGCTTTTAGAGAAGCTGTCGGAAAAGCTGGTCCTAAACTACTTGAGCCAATGATGAAAGTCGAAGTTGTAACTCCTGAGGACTATATGGGTGATATTATTGGTGATTTAAATTCAAGAAGAGGCCAAATTGAAAAAATGGAGGACCGAGGAAACGCTAAAGTTGTATCGTCAGTAGTTCCTCTTGCTAATATGTTTGGTTATGTTAATAATCTACGCTCAATGAGCCAAGGAAGAGCAAGTTATACAATGTTATTTTCACATTATGATGTAGTACCTTCAAATGTTGAAGAAGAAATTAAATCAAAACTGGCATAATCATGATAAATCAAAATATTAGAATTAGACTTAAATCCTTTGATCATAACATTCTAGACAGAAGTTCAATTGATATCCTTCAAACAGCTAAAAGAACTGGTGCGAAAGTGATTGGTCCTATTCCTATGCCCTCTAAAATTGAAAGAGTTACTGTAAATAAATCTCCGCACGTTGATAAAAAAAGTAGAGAACAGTTTGAATTACGAACGCATATTAGGATGATGGATATTATTGAGCCCACACCTCAAACTGTCGATGCACTTATGAAGCTCGATTTAGCTTCTGGTGTCAATGTAGATATTAAAATAAAAAAATAATAATCATGATCATTAGTACCAAAATTGGCCAAACTTCATTTGTCAACGAAAATGGTACAAGGGTCTCTGCCACAGTTCTTGATTACAATAGCTGCTCTGTGGTTGGTAATAGAACTATTGATAGAGATGGTTATCTAGCAAATATTATAGGCTTTCTCAAACCAAAAAAACTTAATAAGCCTCAATTAAAAGAATTTAATAAACTAAATTTAGAACCAAAAAAAATTATAAAAGAACAAAGAATAACTAATGATGAAGACTTATTAGAGATTGGTTCATCAATAGTCCCTAAATTTAAAGTTGGCGATAAAGTTTCAGTGCAGTCTAAATCAACAGGTAAAGGTTTTGCCGGAGCAATGAAAAGACATAACTTTAGTGGTATGAGAGCAACTCATGGAGTCTCTATCTCACATAGAGCTCATGGTTCAACAGGTCAAAATCAAAACCCAGGTAAAGTATTTAAGGGAAAGAAAATGGCTGGTCATTTAGGTGATCAATTAACAACTACTAAAAATTTAGAAGTTCTTTTAATAGATCAAGACAAAAAAATAATATTTATCAAAGGTTCTGTGCCAGGTAAGAATAAATCTATAGTAAAGGTTTTTTAAATAAATGTTTGAACAAGTTACATTAAAAGATAAAGATATTTCTGAAAAAGCATTATATTTATCTTTACAAAAAATTTATACGCATAAACAAGGTAATAACCACAGCCTTGATAGGTCTGAAGTAGCAGGATCTGGAAAAAAACTATTTAAACAAAAGGGAACTGGAAACGCAAGAGCTGGTAATAAAAAGACAACTCAAAGAAGAGGTGGTGGAAAAGCTTTTGGACCAAAATACCATGATGTTTCTTTTAAAGTTAATAAAAAAGTCAAAAAAACAGCTTTAATTTCTTCTATAGTTAGTAAAAGCAACAATAAAGCACTCTTCGTTTTTGATGAAGAAAAACTAGACGAAAAAAATATTTCAGATTTATTAAAAAACAATCGAAATAAAATGATCATTTTTGTTCTTACCAACTTATTAGATAATAAATTAGTAATTAAATTTCAAAATTACAAAAAATTATATTTTATCTCTGACAAAAGTTATTCGGTTCATACAGCATTAAAATCAGATATGATTTTATTCTCAAAAAAATCTTCTATTTACAATTCATACATTGGTAGTAACTAAAAATGGAACTCCACCTAATTAAAAAACCTGTTATTACAGAAAAATCAACAGCTAATGCCCAATTCAATAAATACATTTTTGAAGTTCGAAATGATGCAAATAAAATTAATATTAAAAAAACAATTGAAGAAATTTATAAAGTTAAAGTTCAAAAACTTAATAGTTTAATTGTAAAGAGTAAGCCAAAGGTATTCAAAGGACAAAGAGGTACAAGGTCACAACTTAAAAGAATAATAGTCACTCTTAAAGAGGGTAATACTATAGATATGAGTGGTAAGGTATAAAATGGGCCTAATCACTTACAAACCAACGACACCTTCTTTCAGAAAAACTGTAAAAATTGATAAATCTCAGCTTTTTAAAGGACGTCCTGAAAAATCATTGCTTCAAGACTTACAACCAAATTCAGGTAGAAATAATACAGGTAAAATTACAATTAGACATAGATCAGGTGGCCATAAGAAAAAATATAGACTTGTGAATTTTAAAAGGAATACATTCGATAAAATAGGTACAGTTGAAAGAATTGAATACGATCCTAATAGAAGTGCTTTCATAGCACTTATCAACTATCAAGATTTAAAAGAATACATTATAGCGCCGTCTGATTTAAAAATTGGTGATAAGGTTATTTCCTCAGCTAAAACCGAAATATCATCTGGAAATGCAATGAAGATTAAAAATATTCCTACTGGTACCTCTATTCATAATATTGAACTAAAGCCAGGAGCCGGTGGTAAAATATGTAGGTCTGCTGGATCTTTTGCTCAAGTACTCGGAGAGCAAGAAAAATATGTAATGGTTAAGCTTTCATCACGAGAAACTAGATTAGTTCATGGTGAATGTATGGCATCAATAGGAGTCGTATCTAATCAAGATAATAAAAATAAAAAAATTGGTAAAGCTGGAATTAAAAGACATTTGGGTATTAGACCTACTGTAAGAGGCGTTGTTATGAACCCTGTCGACCACCCACACGGTGGTGGAGAAGGAAGAACATCTGGTGGTAGACACCCATCCACACCTTGGGGTATGAAGACAAAAGGTAAGAAGACTAGAAAAATTAAATTTACTTCTAAAATGATTATTTCAAGAAGGGCTAAAAAGTAATGGCAAGATCTGTATGGAAAGGACCTTACTTTGATGTAACTCTTTTCAAAAAAGTTAAAAAATCAAAAGAAGAAAGTTCAAAATCTCCAATTAAAACATGGTCAAGAAGATCTACAATTATTCCAGATTTTGTTGGAGTCACCATTTCAGTCTATAATGGAAAATCTTTCATACCGGTATATGTGACTGAAGATATGGTCGGACATAAGCTTGGTGAGTTTTCTCCAACAAGAGTTTTTAAAGGACACTCAGGAGATAAGAAAGCAGTCCAAGGTAAAAAATAAAAATGTCTAAAGAAGTAAAAGCAATTAATAAAATGATAAGATCTAGTTCTCAAAAACTAAACTTAATTGTTAAAGATATTAGAAAAAAAGATATTAATGCAGCTTTAAATATTTTGAAGTTTTCAAATAAAAGAGTCAGTAAAGAAGTTTTAAAAACATTAAATTCTGCAGTCGCAAATGCAGAGAACAACAATAATTTAGATATTGATAAACTTTTTGTTAAAGAGGCTTATGTAGGTAAAAGTCTTAGAATGAAAAGATTTAGACCAATGAGTAAGGGAAGAGCGTTTCAAATTATTAAGCCTTTTTCTAGGTTAACATTAGTGTTAGAGGAGAGAGTATAATGGGACAAAAAGTTAACCCAACCTCATTAAGAGTAGGAATTAATAAATATTGGCAATCAACTTGGTTTGAAAAAAAAGATTATTCAACTTTTTTAAAAGAAGACTATAAAATTAGAAACTATATAGAAAAGAATTACTCAATCGCTGGCATAAGCTCTGTTATTATTGAAAGAGCTGCAGCAAACCTTAAAATTATTATTCACACATCTAAACCAGGAGTTCTTATTGGAAAAAAAGGTGCGGATATTGAAAAGCTAAGAAATAGACTATCTAAGCTCTCAGACAAGAGTATCTCATTAGATATCAAAGAAATAAAAAAACCTGAAACAGATGCTTCATTACTAGCCGACTCTATTGCAAGGCAATTAGAAAAAAGAGTAGCTTTTAGAAAAGCGATGAAAAAATCAGGTTTATCAGCAATTAAATTAGGTGCTAAAGGTATTAAAATTGTCTGTGGCGGCAGACTAGGTGGTGCTGAAATAGCAAGAACAGAAAAGTTTTCAGAGGGAAGTGTGCCTTTACATACATTAAGAGCTGATATAGATTACGCAACAGCTCGAGCCCTAACAACTTATGGAATTATTGGAATTAAAGTTTGGTTATTTAAGGGTGAGAGTAAAAATACAACAAATAAAACTGAAGATAAAAAAGAGAAAGCAAATTAATGTTATTACCTAAGAACACTAAATATAGAAAACAGCACAAAGGAAGAATTCATGGAAGTGCAAAAGGTAATTACGAACTAACATTTGGTTATTATGGACTAAAATCATTAGATGCTGAGAGAGTGACTGCTAGACAAATAGAGGCATCTAGAAGAGCTATTACAAGATTTTTAAAAAGAGCGGGGAGACTTTGGATTAGGGTATTTCCTGATGTGCCAGTCACAGCTAAACCTGCAGAAGTTAGAATGGGTAAAGGTAAAGGCGCTATTGACAGGTGGGTATGTAGAGTTAAACCTGGAACTATAATGTTTGAAGTGGACGGTGTTGACAAGCACTTAGCTAAAAAAGCTTTTGAACTTGCATCTGCTAAACTACCAGTAAAAACAACCTTTGTATCATTGGATCAATTTTAATGGCTGATAAAGACATAAACAGTTTAAAAAAGGAATTATTTAATTTAAAAATAATGAAAAAAAGTGGGCAGCTCACAGATACATCACAATTTAAGAAAGTTAAAAAGCAAATTGCATCTCTTTTAACTAAAGAAAGGACAAATAAGAGTGCCTAAACGTATTTTAAGTGGAAAAGTTGTAAAAAAATCGGGAGATAAAACAATTTCTGTTTTAGTAACAAGACAAACTACACATCCAATTTATAAAAAATTAATCAGAGTTTCTAAAAAATATCTCGCTCATGACAGTGAAAATAATATTATTGTTGGGGACTCCGTGAAGATTCAAGAAACTAAACCAATTTCAAAAAATAAATCATGGGAAGTTATTAAATAATGATACAAGCCGAGTCTAATTTACAAGTGGCAGATAATTCTGGAGCCAGACTTATCAGCTGTATTAAAGTTATTGGTGGGTCTAAACGAAGATATGCAAGAATTGGTGATATTATTGTTGTTTCTATCAAAGATGCTATTCCAAGATCTAAAGTAAAAAAAGGTGAAGTACAAAGAGCAATTATAGTAAGAACAAAAAAACCGTTAATCAGAGAAGATGGAACATCAATCAAATTTGACTCAAACGCAGCTGTTCTACTAGACAAACAAAATGAACCAATTGGGACAAGAATCTTTGGACCTGTTACAAGAGAGCTTAGAAAAAGAAATATGATGAAAATCGTTAGTTTGGCTCCTGAGGTATTATAATGATTAAAAAATACAAAAAAGGTGATGAGGTGATTGTTAAAGTTGGAAAAGATAAAGGAAAAATTGGAAAAATATCTAAGATTATCAATTCCTCTGACAAAGTAGTTATATCTGGTGTTAATGTAAGTAAAAAACACCAAAAACCATCCCAAGAGTCTAAAGGCGGTATCGTGGACAAGGAAATGCCTATTCATATTTCTAATATTCTAGCTTACGACTCTAAGTCTAAGAAATCCTCAAAAGTAGGTTTTAAAATAGATAGTGGAAAAAAAATTAGAGTTTTAAAATCATCAGGAGACAAATATTAATGTCAAATTCAATTCAAGAATTATTTAATATCTCCGATCAATTGTCTAAAAACTTAGAGATTCATCATAAGTTAGCTATCCCAAAAATTTCTAAAATTGTGATCAATGCGGGTATTGGAACTATTAAAGAAGATAACAAAGCAATTGAAAAAATGAAAAAAGATCTTTCTCTTATATCCGGTCAATCACCAGTAGTTAGAATGTCTAAAAAAGCTATTGCTTCCTTTAAAATTAGAAAAGGAATGCCAGTGGGTCTTTCTGTTACTCTTAGAAAAAATATGATGATGGAGTTTTACGATAGACTAGTAAATATTGCTATGCCTCGAATTAAAGATTTTAGAGGGTATAACAAAAAATCATTCGATGGCCAAGGTAATATAACAATAGGTATTAAAGATCACATTATTTTTCCTGAAATAAGTGTTGAAAATGTTGAAAATATCTTTGGTTTTGATATCACTATTGCCACTTCAGCAAACAATGACAAAGAGGGATATGAATTGTTAAAATTAATGAATTTTCCATTTCTAAATTAACCATGGCAAAACAAAGCGCAATACAAAAAAATAATAATAGAAAAGTACTAATAGATAGACTCAGTGATAAAAGAAAAAAACTAAAGAGTCTTTTATCTAGTAAAGACCTGCCGTTTGAAGAAAGAGTAAAAATTCAAATGAAACTTGAGTCTTTACCAAGAAATTCATCAAGGATCAGATATCGAAATAGATGTTTTCTATCAGGTAGACCACGAGGAGTTTATAGTAAGTTTAATTTATCTAGAATAGCTATAAGAGATATGGCTGGTAAGGGACAGATACCCGGTTTAACGAAAGCGAGTTGGTAGTATGAGTGATACACTAGCAGATATGATTACAAGAATTAGAAATGGCCAAAAAGCAAATAAGGTTTCTGTAAAAGCAATTTTTTCAAAATTAAATGCTAATGTGTGTGATGTTTTAAAAAAAGAAGGATACATTGATAGCTTTGAAATATTAGGAGATACAAAAAAAGATATCTCAATTACTTTAAAATACTTTAAGGGCTCCCCTTTAATTAATAAGATTGAAAAAATTACTAAACAAGGTTGTCGTGTTTATAGCTCTGTAGATGAAATTCCTAAGACTATTGGTGGTTTAGGAACCACAATATTGTCTACCTCAAAAGGTGTAATGTCAGATGCTGATGCAAGAAATCAAAAAGTTGGAGGGGAAGTGCTAATAAGCGTTTTCTAAGTCATGTCAAGATTAGCAAGAAACCCTATAAATATCCCTGACGATATTAAAATTTCCATGACAGATAATGAAATTAATTTTGAGGGAAAGTTAGGAAAATCATCAACTGTCCTTCCAATTGGAATTAAAGTTAATCATAAAGATAACCTTTTACACTTCTCTGGAGAAAATAAAGCACTTCTTGGTACTATTTATGCAAATGTTAAAAATGAAATAATTGGCAATTCTAAAGGTTTTGAAAAAAGATTAGAACTCATTGGAACTGGATATAAAGCAAATGTTTCTGGAAAAAAGTTAGTCCTTTCTCTGGGTTATAGTCATGACATTAATTTTGATATACCTGTGGGTATTTCTATTAAAGTTGAAAAAAATATTGTTATTGTAACGGGTACAAGTAAGCAACTAGTAGGTCAAGCAGCAGCTGAAATTAAGTCATTCAGAAAACCAGAACCTTATAAAGGTAAAGGTGTTCGATATGAGGGCGAGAGAATTTATAGAAAAGAAGGCAAGAAAAAATAATGAACAAAGATAAAATTAGAGCTACTCGTAGAAAATTAAGAGTCAGAAAAAAGCTAAATGAAATTAAAAAGCATAAGCTTTTAGTATTTAGATCTTCTAAACATATCTATGCCTCAGTTTTATCAGAAAGTAACGATAAAACATTATGTTCGTTCTCTTCAGTTAAATTAAAAAAAGATGAAGGTCAAAAGAAAGTCGATGTAGCTAAAATAGTTGGTTCAAAGATTGCAGAACTAGCTATAGAAAAAGGTATCAAAGAAGTAAAATTTGACAAGGGGTCTTATAAGTATCACGGAAGACTTAAAGTATTAGCTGATGCAGCAAGAGATAAAGGATTATTATTTTAATGTTAGATAATAATGCAAACAAAGAATTCATAGAAAAACTAATTTCAGTAAGAAGAGTATCTAAAGTTGTCAAAGGTGGAAGAAGATTCGGTTTTGCAGCACTCGTTGTAAGTGGTGACGGTCAAGGAAGAGTTGGCTTTGGGTCAGGTAAGGCAAAAGAGGTACCTGAAGCCATTAGAAAAGCCTCAGAAGAAGCCAAAAAAACTATGGTAAGAATTCCTTTAAGAGAGGGTAGAACCATCCATCATGATGTTAAAGCAAAGTTTTCTTCAAGCACTGTAATCCTAAGATCTGCACCAAAAGGAACTGGGATAATATCTGGCGGTCCTTCAAGAGCTATTTTTGAAGCATTGGGTATATCTGATGTTGTATCTAAAGCTATTGGTACAAAAAACCCACATAATATTGTTCGTTCAACAATTAAAGCTCTTAAGAGCATTAATACACCAAAATCAGTATCTGCAAGAAGAAGTATAGAAATAAATTCTGTTATAAGTAAAAGAGAAAATTAAGAATGATCAATCAAATTTCCAAACAACGCCAAACTGCAAGAAAAAGAAAAGGTAAGGGAATAGGTACCGGTTTAGGAAAAACAGCTGGTAGAGGCCATAAAGGGCAAAAGTCTAGATCAGGTGTTGCAGTTCGAAACTTTGAGGGTGGGCAAATGCCTATTTATAGAAAAACACCTAAAAGAGGTTTTAACTCACTAAAAAAAATTAACCCTAAATCTTTATCAATTTCTTTAGTAAGTTTTAACAAATTCGATGAAAATTCTTTAATTGATATTAAGTTTTTAATTGAGGCAGGTTTTCTTAAAAAGAAAGACCATAAAAAATCTATTAAATTAATTGACTCAATCCAATTTAAAAAAAAGCTTCAATTTAAGGACTTCAAGGTAACTCCTGGAGCTAAAAAAAGAATTGAAGATCTTGGTGGATCTACATCATAATTTTTAGATTATGAATATTAAAGTACCCAGTATTGACTACAGCGAAGCAATTAAAAGCTCAGGCTTATTTAAAAAATTGGGTTTTGTTTTATTCGCAGTCGCTGTTTACCGATTAGGAACTTATATTCCTGTTCCAGGTATTAATTCAGCTGTCCTAGAGCAAATCTTCGAACAACATCAAGGTGGAATTTTGGGAATATTTGATATGTTCTCTGGTGGTGCTTTAATGCGTATGTCAATTTTTACGCTAGGGGTTATGCCTTATATTTCTGCATCTATTATAATGACATTAATGCAATCCTCTTTTGATAGTTTGAAGGCTCTAAAAGAGCAGGGCACACAAGGTAGGAAAAAAATTCAACAGTATACTAGATATTTAACAATAGTTTTGGGTCTTTTTCAAAGCTACGGTATCTCAAACGGAATACTAAATTTGTCTGATACAGTTGACCCAACCTTAGGAAGTGTTGCTTTTTTTCAAATATCTGCTGTCATAACTATGACTTCAGGAACTATATTTTTAATGTGGTTAGGTGAGCAAATCACAGAAAATGGCTTTGGAAGTGGAATTTCAATAATAATTTTTTCAGGTATTGTTGCTAATCTTCCATTCGCTATTTTTAACACCTTTGAACTAGGAAGAACTGGTGCACTCTCAGCTATTGCAATCATATCAATTATTTTCTTACTTCTTATACTCATAGTTGTTATCGTCTTTATAGAAAGAGCTCAAAGAAGGTTATTAGTTCAATATCCTAAACGCCAGGTGGGAAATAAGGTATTTGGTGGCCAATCCTCTTATCTTCCTATTAAAATAAATATAGCTGGTGTTATCCCCGCCATTTTTGCTTCATCATTATTACTATTTCCAAATACTATTTCTAATTTTTCACCTGAAAGCACTGGTTTCTTGTCTAGTTTAGGGTTTTACTTATCTCATGGTAAGCCGCTTTATATGGCCTTTTTTTTCGGTCTAATTGTTTTCTTTGCATTTTTCTATACTAGTATTGTTTTCAACCCTAAAGAACAGGCGGAAAATTTAAGAAATAATGGAGGTTTTGTTTTAGGTTATAGACCAGGAGAACAAACGGCTACTTATTTAGAGCATGTCATATACCGCCTAACATTTGTAGGTGCAGTATACTTAGGTTTAATTGCTCTAATTCCTGAATTCTTAATTGCTAGATTATCAGTTCCTTTTTACCTAGGAGGAACAAGTCTTTTAATCGTTGTTATAGTGGCAATGGATTTCTTTTCGCAAATTCAAACACAATTATTTTCATCTCAATATGAAAAACTATTAAGTAAAAATAAAGTTTATAAAAGTAAATGGTTATAGTTTTTATTGGCCCTCCCGGTTGTGGTAAGGGAACACAAGCAAATATCTTAAAAGACAATATTTTACCAGATTTGAATATTTTAACAGTTAGCTCGCTCTTAAAAGAGAAATCTCAAGATGAAAGTATTTTAGGTAAAGAAATTAAATATAAAATGGACAATGGTGACTTAATCGAGGATAATATCGTAATCTCAGTATTAAAAGAAAAAGTTAACTTTCTTTCCAATGAACAGATATTGATTGATGGTTTTCCTAGAAGTTCCATTCAAGCCGACTCACTCCTTGAGATATTCGATAATAAAGAACTAAGTATTATTAACTTTGAAGTTGATGATAGCCAACTTCTTCAGAGAATAAAAAAAAGATCAATGGAAGAGTCTAGAGCAGATGATAGTTTTTTTGAGAAAAGATTGCAAATTTATAAAAAATCTCACCAAGAAATAACAAATTCTCTCAAAAAAAATTATCTAGTTAATGATATCCAAGCTAATGATGATATTAATGCTGTAACTGCTAAAATCGTTGATAAACTTGGATTAAATTAAGGTAATTTATATTGACTTTTAAATACTTTTTCAATATTTTCACCCATTCAGGAGATCTCAATTGGCAAGAATAGCAGGTGTAAATTTACCAGTAAATAAAAGAGCTTTAGTTTCTCTTACATATATTCACGGAATTGGTACTAAATATGCCTTGGATATTTTAAAAGCAAATAGTTTAGATCCTACAAAGAGAATAAAAGATTTTTCTGAGGAAGAGATTTCTAAAATTAGGAAATCTATAGACGAAAGCTATACAGTTGAAGGCGATCTTAGAAGAGTAGTATCTCAAAATATTAAAAGATTAAAAGACTTAGGTTGCTATAGAGGTTTAAGACATCGAAAACAACTCCCTACAAGGGGTCAAAGAACACACACAAATGCAAGAACTAGAAAAGGTAAGGCTGTAGCTATCGCTGGAAAGAAAAAAGTAACTAAATAAAATGGCAAAAACTGATAAAAAGTCTTCTGATAAAAAAAAATCAAAAAAAAGCTTTGGACAAAATGGTGTCGTTCATATTAAAAGTTCCTTTAACAATACAATTGTCACTATTTCTGATGTAAGTGGTAATGCAGTTTCATGGTCCTCCAGTGGATCAATGGGTTTTAGAGGTTCAAAAAAATCTACTCCTTATGCTGCACAAATTGCGACAGATGCAGCAGGAAAAAAAGCTTATGATACTGGACTAAGAAAACTTGATGTTCTTATGAAAGGCCCGGGATCTGGAAGAGAATCAGCTCTTAGAGCTCTACAAAACATTGGATTTATTATAAATAATATTAAAGACGTCACACCACTTCCACATAATGGATGCAGACCTAAAAAGAAAAGAAGAGTATAAACTAAATTTATAGGAGTTAAAAAAATTGATAGAGAATAATTGGATTACCTTGGTTAAACCAAACAAAGTTGATTACAAAATTAGCGATAATAAAAAATTTGGAACTGTAGTTATTGAACCTTTGGAAAAAGGCTTTGGTACTACCTTAGGAAACGCTTTAAGAAGAGTACTTTTGTCATCATTGCAAGGTACTGCTATATCCTCTATTAAAATTAATGGTGTACTTCATGAATTTTCAACAATTGAGGGGGTTAGAGAAGATGTAACAGATATTATTATGAATCTTAAAAATGTTACTTTTAATTCTAAAAGTAATCACTCTCAAAAGTTAAGCTTAAATGTAAAAGGTCCTAAAGAAGTTCTTTCTTCAGATTTTGAAGAAAATCCTGAAGTTGAAATAGTTGATAAAGACTCTGTTATAATGAATGTCGACTCTAACAGAGAAGTAAATTTAGAGATATTCTTAGATATAAACAAAGGTTACATATCAGCTGAAAAAAACATAGCCAATGAAAATAAAAGTGTTGGTCAAATTATGCTGGATGCCACCTATAGCCCTGTTAAAAGAGTTTCTTTCAATGTTGAAAATTCTCGTATTGGCCAAGACACTGAGTTTGATAAACTCATTTTAGATATAGAAACTAATGGAACTGTATCTCCAGATGATGCTGCTGCATTAGCTGCAAGAATCCTTCAAGATCAGCTCAAACCTTTCATTAATTTTGAAGAGCCTACCGAAGATGAAAGAAAAAAACTACAATCTTCAAATGAACCACAGTTTAATAAAAACCTTCTAAAGAAAGTTGATGAACTTGAACTATCTGTTAGATCAGCAAACTGTCTAAAAAATGACAATATTTTTTATATTGGTGATTTAGTTCAAAAAACAGAAGGTGAAATGCTTAGAACACCAAATTTTGGTAGAAAGTCTCTTGATGAAATTAAGGAAGTTCTATCCTCAATGAGCCTTTCTATGGGAATGGACTTACCAGGTTGGCCTCCAGAAAACATAGAAGAATTATCTAAGAAATATGAAGATCCATTTAAGGTATAATGAAACACGGGCTCAAACAAAGAAAGTTGAATAGAACATCATCTCATAGATTAGCTTTACTAAAAAACTTATCTATCAGTCTTATTAAGCATGAAACTATTACAACAACTACTGAAAAAGCCAAAGAACTCAGACCGTTTATTGAGAAATTGGTGACCAAAGCAAAAAATGATAATTTAAGTAACAGAAAATATATACTGGCAAAGCTTTTTAATAATAAGGAAGCTTGTCAAAAACTTTTTTCTGAAATTTCTAAAGAACAGAAAAATAGAAATGGTGGATATACTCGTATTATCAAAAAAGGCAATAGGTTTGGCGATTTTGCCCATACAAGTATCATTCAGTTTGTAAAATAATAATCAATGTCATCTTATTTAGCGCTCGTGATAGGTGCTATATTAGGATCTAGCTTTCGTTACTTCATCACTCTTTTAAATTTTACTATTTTAGGGCTACCTGCAGCAACTATATTAGTGAATATTATTGGATCTGCTTTGGCAGGTTATTTTTTAAATAGATTTAATGGTGCATTATATATTTTTGTTTATATCGGTTTTTTTGGGAGTTTTACTACTCTATCTTCCTTCAATATGGAACTATTTTCACTAGTATCGGATAAATCT
>CACJLA010000009.1 GCA_902594145.1 uncultured Alphaproteobacteria bacterium
GAAAAATATAAATATAAATGTAAAATTATTTACCATCAAAGAGGCGAGGAGGCTGGTGTTAAAAGTGTAACAATGATGATATCTGGTTTTAAAAGTTATGGTTATTTAAAGAATGAGTCAGGAATACATAGACTAGTTAGAATTTCACCATTTGACTCAAATAAGAGAAGACACACTAGTTTTTCAAGTGTATGGGTTTATCCAGAAATTGATAAAGACATTGAAGTTGAAATTAATAACAAAGATCTTAGGGTTGACACTTTTAGAGCTTCAGGAGCAGGTGGTCAACATATTAATACAACGGACAGTGCTGTAAGAATTACACATTTAACATATAATATTGTTGTACAGAGCCAAAGTGAACGTTCTCAACATCGTAATAGAGATACTGCAATGAAGATGTTAAAATCTAGAATATATGAAATTGAGTTAGATAAAAAAAATGAAAAAAAAAAGAAAGAAGAGAGTAACAAAAAACAAATAGGATGGGGAAATCAAATAAGATCATATGTTCTTCATCCTTATAAAATGGTTAAAGATCTTAGAACTAATTATCAAACATCTAACGCTAACGACGTCTTAGATGGTGAAATTTTAGATTTTTTGGAGTCAACTTTAATAGATGTATAAAATATTCCTTTTTAAAATACTTGTTATATTTTTTATACCATACCATGTAATTGCATATGACTTTAATTATCAAAAAAATGATATTTCTTTAAAATTTGATTTTGATAATAAACAAATTAAAGAAATTAAATTTGATATAAAAACTAATGGTCAAAGGAATTTTGGAATTATTAATTACTATAATAATGAAATTTACATTCTTTTAAATACTGATCAAATATCATTTGATAATTTCAAAAAAGTTTTTCCAAAACCCCAAAAGAATAAAAAATTAAATAAGAAAATAAATTTTAATTGGGAAATATCTGAAATGATAATTTCAAGTAATTATTCTCTTTTTTCTAATAAATTAAATTTTATTTATGATAAAGGCTTTGAATCCATGATGTTTTATGATAGCAAAAAAGACTTTGAATTATCAATACTCCCACAGTTGGATGGTAATAAACAAATTTATTTATTCTCAAAAAATGCAGGGCAATTTTTTTATGCTCAAAAAATATCAAAAAACATGAAAGGTGGAGCTTTAATTGGGAAAGGTACCTTTAGAAAATTCAACGATTATGATCTTAATATTAAGGTCAAAGATTTTAGTATTGATAAAAATTCAAAATTTTACAATTTACTTTTTACTTCAAGATTATTGGATATTTTTTCAGTATTACAAAATAGTCAAGATGAATTCAATTATCTAGAAGTCCCTGTTCAAAGGAAAGGTAAAGTCTTTAGTTTTGATCATGCTTTAATGCTAGGTGGAACTGTTGCTTTCTCTTTTAAGGGTGAAGCCAATCCATCTGAGAAAGTAGCATATGTAAATGGTACTTATGGTCCTTTGTACCTATTTGAACAGAATTTTAAAAACATTCCTTTCCTCAGTGAGTTATTTGGTAAAAATGTTGAAGAAAGCCTCTTAGCTGCTGATTTTAAAGTAATAAAAAATGGTAACAAAACTGATTTTAGATTTAATCCCTTATCTATCTTAACACCTGGTAAAACAAGAAATTTTTTTGATATTTGGGAATAATTATTTAATTATTTTAATATGATCAAATGTTGAAATTGTTCCAGACTGAATAATTTCTGCACATACACCACTTTTGTTAACTAATAATTTAACTAAATTATTGATATTCAATTTTTTTTGAAGGTATCTACACGGTTGACATAATTGATGCACTTTGAGTACTACATCGTTAATTTTTATTCTTTTATTTATTAATTTATTTAGATCAATTCCCGATGTGATTATATTTCTTCTAAAATCTTTATAATCTAATTTTATTTTCATTGTATTATTTAAATAATCAATATTTTCTGACTCTATTAGAGTCACTTGATCATACTTATTTTTAAAATTTTCATAATATCTATCGTTAAGAATACCCCTATTTCTATTTAAGATTGCTTGATTTACATAAACAGTGCTCTCTCCACTTAGATTGCTTATATTGATTGCTTTAATTTTGGCCATTTTTGAATATATTTACTTTAGTTTATATATATGGAAGATAACACAAATTTATATAGTCAAAGGAATATATTAATTCGTAATTTCCTTATTTTTTCAAGGTTGGCACCTTTTATAACTAGCTTTATAAGCTCTGTGCTTATTAACAAGATTTTTTTGAAAGCCCCTAATTTAATTAATTTAGATTTTATTTTGATTTTTATATCACTTTATTTAATTTTATATGTTTTTATTTCTCACACTAAGTCACTTTGTGAACAGCTTGCTGTTGTTAATCAAAAAATTAACTCACATTCTGATGAATAATTAATTTTACTTTACAAATTTTGTTATTTCTTTCCTGCTCATGATAGTTTATAAAAGAACAAAATATGAACAAAATTACTTTAGTAAAAAAACATAAAGACAACAGTCTTGAGACAGTACCTTATATTTTATCTAGAATTTCAGCTGGATTCCCATCTCCAGCCGATGACTATATAGAAAATAATTTAAGCATATCTGAACTATTAATCAAAAATCAATTATCAACCTTTTTAATGAAAGCTAGTGGCGACTCCATGATAGAAGCAGGAATTAATGATGGGGATGTATTAGTAGTAGATAGAAGTTTAGAAGCCAGAAGTAGAGACATAGTGATAGCTATATTTGAGGGAAACTTAACTGTAAAAAGACTAATCATCAAAGCAGATAATTCTGCCATCCTAAAAGCTGAGAACCCATTATACAAAAATATACTAATATCAGAGTACACAGAACTAGAGATATGGGGAGTCGTCACTAGTGCCATCCATCAATTTATTAAGTAACGATGAATATTGTAGCCCTGGTAGATTGTAATTCTTTTTATGCCTCGTGTGAGACTATTTTTAAACCTCATTTGAATAAAAAACCCATAGTCGTCTTATCAAATAATGATGGATGTATCATAGCCAGAAGTTCAGAAGCTAAAAAATTAGGAATTAAAATGGGAGTACCCTTTTTTGAGATAAAACAAATAATAAAAAAATATCCAGTACACGTATTCTCATCAAATTATAGTTTATACGGAAATATCTCATCTAGGGTGATGGGAGTATTAAAAGAATACTGTGACAGACTAGAAGTCTATTCCATAGATGAAGCATTTTTAATACTAAATAAATACTCTGAGAGAAGTTTTTTTTTGAGAGCAGAGGGAATTAAAAAAACAATAAAGAAATGGATAGGTATACCTGTTAGCATAGGTATAGCTAACAATAAAACTTTATCTAAGGTAGCGAATCATTTAGCCAAAAAAGATGAATTAGGATCCCAAATAGTAGAAATCATAAACCAAAAACAAATAGAAATATCTTTGAAGGTACTAGGAGTAGGTGATATTTGGGGCATAGGTGCTAGGATAGAAAAATTTCTTCAAAAAAATGATATTTACACTGCTTACGATTTATATAGAGCAGATCCAAGGTGGGTTAGACAACACCTAGGAGTGGTGGGAGAGAGGACCTATAGAGAACTACACGGTGAAATATGCATACCTATTGTTGAAAGACCTGAGCCAAAAAAACAATGTCGAGTATCAAGATCCTTTGAAAATTATGTAACTAGTTTCGAAGAATTAGAGAGAAGAGTAATATCTTATGCAACTAGGGCTTCAGAAAAGATTAGATCTGATGGCTTACAAGCAAAAAAGGTTACTACATTTATTCGTTCAAATAAATTTAACAATAACAATAAACAATACCATGCAGCTAGGACTTATGATTTTATATCTCCTTCAAATGATTTATTTGAAACGATAAGATTAGCTGTAAAAGCACTAAAATCTATTTATCAGCCAGAAATTAAATATAAAAAAGCAGGTGTTTTACTCTCAGACTTAACAATAGAAGGAGAGTACAATAGGGATTTATTTATCCACCAGTCAGAAGAGAGTCTTTTGAAAAAAGTTAGAGTAAACAAGGTATTTGATAATCTAAATAACAGATATGGTAGCGGGACTATTTGCATTGCTAAAGAGAACTATGAAAAGTTCTATATAACTAGACGGCAAAACCTGAGTCCCGCATACACATCAAATTTTGATGAACTACCTAATGTAAATTAGTTCACAGCAGGTATTGAGCCCATGGACTCTTCAAATGCCTTTGAGTCAAATTTATCTTCAGCAAGATTACCGGAAAAATAATCCATATAAGCTTGCATATCAAAATGACCATGACCACAAAGATTAAACAAAATAGATTTTGATTTACCTTCAGCTTTACATTTAAGAGCTTCATCCACAGCACCTTTAATAGCATGTGTAGCCTCAGGAGCTGGCATAATACCCTCAGTTCTTGCGAACTGTATACCAGCCTCTAAACATTCCTTTTGACCATAAGCTCTAGGTTCCATATGTCCATTGTGAACTAGGTGCGATAACATTGGAGCCATTCCATGATACCTTAAACCACCAACATGAGTAGGTGATGGCATAAAATCAGAACCCAATGTGTGCATCTTTAATAATGGTGCTGACTTTAAAGTATCACCGAAGTCATAAGAGTATTTACCTTTAGTTAAAGAAGGACAAGATGATGGTTCAACGGCAATGGCATGCACATCTTGTTCTCCTCTAAATTTTTTACCTAAGAAAGGATTACACAAACCTGAAAAATTACTTCCGCCACCAGTGCACCCTATAATTATATCTGGATAGTCGTCAGCCTTCTCCATTTGAAGAAGCGCTTCCTGCCCAATAATAGATTGATGCATTAATACATGATTTAACACACTTCCAAGTGCATATTTAGTATCCTCATTGGTAGCAGCTACTTCTGCTGCCTCAGATATAGCAATTCCAAGAGAACCCGCACTATTAGGGTCCTTTTCTAAGATAGCCCTACCAGAGTTTGTTTCATTTGAGGGACTTGCAACTACACTTCCACCATAACTCTCGATTATTGCTCTTCTGTAAGGTTTTTGATCATAACTTACTCTTACCATAAATACTTTAATTTCAATTCCAAATACAGCTCCCGCATAACTTAGAGCCGTACCCCATTGACCTGCACCTGTTTCAGTTGCTATTTTCTTTACACCAGCCTCTTTGTTATAAAATGCTTGTGCTAATGCAGTATTAGGTTTGTGACTACCTGAAGGACTGGCACCTTCATACTTATAATAAATCCTGGCAGGCGTATCTAAAGCTTTCTCTAAAGATCTAGCTCTAACTAAAGGAGTACATCTCCATCGACTATAGGCCTCTAAAACAGGACCAGGGATATCGATATATCTCTCTTGTGAAACCTCTTGCATAATTAAATCCATCGGGAATAGAGGTGCTAAATCATCTGGACCTAAAGGTTGTTTTGTTCCAGGATTTAAAGGTGGGCTCATTGGCTCTTTTAAATCCGCTACCAGGTTGTACCATTGTTTCGGCACATCACTGTCTTTTAAATAAAATTTACTATCCTCACTCATAATGCCTAATTTTATTGTATTTGTGAGACAAAAAGTAGGATTATTTAATCACTGTAAAACCTATTTAAAGCTGCTTCTTTGTTAATTAATGGTAAAAGTTGTGCAACAAGAACCCCTATTAATATTAAAAAACAACCAAATATTTGAATATTAGTCAAATATTGTGAAAGTATAATCCAAGCTGCCAAAGATCCAAATACACCTTCAAGAGAAAATGTAATAGCGGCGGTAGATGGTTTAACATACCTTTGACCAAAAACTTGAAGTGTATAAGCTATACCGCTAGACATAACACCAACGTATAAAAGTTCAAAGATTTCTTTTGATATTCCATCAATAGTAGGATTTTCAAAAATGAATATAAATGGCAAACTATAAAAAAAACATAACAAAAATTGAGACGAAGCTAAAGTAAATGGTGCATTTATAATTTCAAAGTATTCATCAATTAAAATACAGTGTATTGCAAAAAACAAAGCACATACAATTACAAGTATGTCAGCAAATTGAGCTTCAAAACTATTTTCAAGAGTTAAGTAATAAGAGCCCAAAAGACATATCGATACAGATAACCAAATACTCCAGTGTATTTTCTTTTTTAAAAATAACCTTGATATTATAGGAACAAATGGAACATATAATATAGTTAAGAAAGCAGCATTCCCCACTTTAGTATACTGTAAAGCATATTGTTGAAGATAAGTTCCTAATAGTAAACTTAAACCAGTAAAAAGAATTACAAATATAAATTTTTTTTTATTTTTAAGATTTTTAATTTTGTTAATTTCATTTAAAACAAAAGGTAAAACTATTATTCCACCTATTAAAAAACGCATATTTGTAAAAGTTAGCGGACCAATAAATTCCATTCCCGTAGTTTGAGCCACAAATGCAGTACCCCAAATTATTGATGCTAATATGAGACATAAAGTAGATAAGAGATGTTTGGAGTTCATAAAAAACTGGCTCCGCAGGTAGGATTCGAACCTACGACCTGTCGGTTAACAGCCGAATGCTCTACCGCTGAGCTACTGCGGAACGTTGCATCAAACTACAATAATTTTTTATTTTTTCAATTGGCATTTTTAATTCAATTAAAATAATTTTCAATGATATTAAGGTTTATTTAGATATAATAAAGATATGGAAAAGATTATTTCACCTTGTATCTCAATATGCAAAACTGATCCATCCACCGGATATTGTTATGGTTGTGCCAGAACTTCTGAAGAAAAAGCTATATGGAAAGACGAAAATACTACAAATGAATGGAAAATAAATAATATTTCTGAGTTAAAAAATAGACTTTCTGGTTGGCAATTATCATCATTTGAAGAGTCATATGATTTTAAAATAAAAAACGGCATATCATTAGCAAAGCATAAAATGATGAATAAATGAAAAAAATTAAAGGCTCATGTCTTTGTAAAAAAATTAGCTTTGAAATTAAAAATGAATGCAGATACTCAGTTTTTTGTCATTGCCAGATGTGTCAGACTTCAAATGCTGAATTTAGTTTATATACAAAAGTAAAAAAAGAAAATTTAACTTTTATAAGTAAAAAAACACTTAGATGGTTTATTTCTAGTAAATATTATAAAAGAGGGTTTTGTTCAAGTTGTGGAAGTTCATTATTTTTTCAGAAAGTTTCTTCTGGTGATCATATCTCAATATCAACAGGTGCTTTAAATAAAAATATACCATCTATTGGCCATATTTTTTATAAATATAAAAAATCAAAAATTAATTTTACTAAATTAAAAAAATTTCCTCAATCTGCCCAAGGGTATTTTGATAAATTTATTTATAGAATTAAATGAATTACATATTAACACTAAAGATTGTTTTAATTTTACTATTTATTTACCTTTTAATTATTTTTTATGTATATACAAAACAAAGATCTCTTCTTTATGTTCCTCAAATCGATAATTATGATGATGAATTACTTATAATCCCTGCAGAACAAGTATTCATAGAAAATAGTTCAAATATAAAATTAAGATCAATTTTCTATAAACATCCATCTAATACTAAAACTACATTAGTAATGTTTCACGGTAATGCTGGTCCTATTGAAAATAGATTTTATAAAATTAATAAGTTGTCAAAATATGACCAAAATATATTACTTATTTCTTGGAGATCATATAGTGGTAATGATGGTATTCCTACTGAAGAGGGTTTATATGATGACGCTAGAAGTGCTATAAAATGGCTTAAAGAAAAAGATATTTCTAAAGAAGATATTATAATTTATGGAGAATCTTTAGGAACTGCTGTGAGCATAGAGATAGCTCAGAATAATAATTTTAAAGGTTTAATATTGGAGGCACCATTTACTTCTATGATTGATGCAGCTAAATTTCATTATCCATACCTCCCAGTTTCTATTATGCTAAAAGATAAGTTTTTAAGTGATAAAAAGATTGAAAACGTTATTTCTCCAATATTAATTATGCATGCAACAGGGGATGATATTGTTCCATTTAGGATGGGTGAAAAAATGTATGAATTAGCAAATTTACCTAAAAGTAGTTATTTCGTAGATGAGAATGAACATTTAGTAACATATGATGAAAATTTAATGAATAGGATGGATAAGTTCTATGAATCTTTAATTAATTATGAATAAATTTAATAATCTTCCAGAATTGTTTTATTTTCAAGCAGATAAGAACGAAAATAATCAACACTTACTTAAACTTGACTCAAACAACCAAGTTATCTCAATGAGTTGGTTAGAAACAAAAAATCTAACAAAGAAAATACATAATTTTTTAGCAAACAAATATTTAGATGAATTAGAGAGAGTTTTATTGGTTTCAGAAAATAGACCTGAATGGATGGCTTCTGATATTGCTATAATGTCCAATAAACTTATTTGTGTTCCTAATTATACAACTTATACATCAAGAGATTTTGAGCATATTTTAAATGACTCTCAACCTGTTGGTTTAATAGTTTCAAATAAAAATTTACTTCAGACAATTCTAACCGCCAGCGAAAAAGTGAAATATAATTTCAAATTTATCTTATGTTTTGATTATTTTGAAAATAACTCAATTTCAAATTTAGTATTTTTAAATGACTTAACAGATGAAAATAATGACAATAATAGAGAAAAATTTAAAGAAATTAAGCGCACATATCCTGCATGCATTATTTACACCTCAGGCACACAAGGATTACCAAAAGGTGTTATTTTAAGTCATGGGGGTATTTTAAGTAATTGCGAGGGAGCTTATGAACTTCTTAAAACTATAAAGAGTCCGGATTTAACCTTTCTTACTTGGTTACCTTTATCTCATTCATATGAGCATGCAGTTCAATTTGTTCAGATTATTTTAGAAGCTAAAGTATTTTATAATAAAAGTATTGAAACACTTCTACCCACAGTAAAAATTGCACAACCTCATATAATGACTGCTGTCCCAAGATTTTATAATAATCTTTATGCAAAAATGAAGATCAATTTAAAAAATCAGTCAAACTTTAAACAAAATTTATTTAATAAGACTATCCAGTTAGGAACAAAAAAATTTAAAAATATTAAATTAAGTTTTAGTGAAAATATAATTAACCTAATATTAGATAAATTAGTTAGAAAAAAAGTAAAAAATAATTTTGGTGGTAAATTAGAGGCTTTTATATCAGGTGGAGGACCTCTTGATAGTCAAGTAGGGGAAGCGCTTAATGCCCTTGGTTTAAAGACTTTACAAGGCTACGGCTTAACAGAAACCTCACCAGTTGTAAGCTGCAATTTATTAAATAAGGTAAAAGTTGATACTGTCGGTCCTATATTTCCTGGAGTTCAAGTTAAATTAGCAGAAGATGGTGAAATATTAGTTAAAGGTGAGAATCTTATGCTAGGGTATTGGAATAATAAAGAAGCTACCGAACAAACAATAAAAGATGGTTGGCTCCATACTGGTGATATCGGTGTATTTGACGAGGACAATTATCTTAAAATAACAGATCGTAAAAAGGATATTATTGTTTCTCTAGGAGGTGATAATATTGCACCATCTAAGATTGAAAATCTATTAACGCTATCTCCAGATATAGAACAAGCTTGTGTCTTTGGTGAACAAAAGAATTATATTGCCGCATTAATAATATTAAGCTCAGAGAGTAAATCTAGTAATGAAGATATTCAAAAATACATTGATGAAATAAACAAAGACTTAACTCAACCAGAAAAAATAAAAAAGTTTATCTTTATTGATGAGCCTTTTAGTATTGAAAATAACCTTATGACTCCAACAATGAAAGTTAAGAGACACGAAGTACAAAAAAAATATCAAAATCAAATTGATTATTTATTTTAATGAAATTATTTGCAGCTATAGATTTTGAGACGGCTACAAGTGAAAGATCATCAGCTTGTGCTATTGGTTATGTAATATTTAATAAAACTAAAATAATAAAAAAAGTCTCTCATTTAATAAAACCACCTAAACCTGAAGTTCATTTTACAGATATTCATGGTTTAACATGGGATATATTAAAGAAAGCTAAAACATTTGATAAAGTGTGGCATCAAATTAAGAGTGAATTATTAGCTGTTGATTATTTTTTTGCACATAATGCACCTTTTGATCGATCTGTCCTGCACTCCTGTTGCTATTTTTATAATATTGACCTTCCCCAACAAGAATTTAGAGATACTGTTCTTATCGCCAGAAAATATTGGGAATTTGAAAATAATAAACTAAATACTGTATGTAAAAATTTAAGAATCCCTTTAAATCATCACGATGCTTTATCGGATGCTAAAGGATGTGCCTTGATAGCTATTGAAGCTTTTAAAAAAGGTTATTTTATTTAATCTTTTTACCTACAAAGCTCATAGTAGAAAAAATAATTATTAAGGAAAGGCTCATGTAAATTAAAGTATTTATAGAATTAGTCTCATCTAAAATTAACCCATACAAGAATGGGGAGGCTGCTGAGGCTAAGACCCCGAAAAAAGTTAAAAGAGCTCTAATTGCCCCTAAGTTTTTGACTCCATACATTTCTGCCCATAAAGAGTTAGATATATTTTCTGTAAAGCCATTTGATAGCCCTAGTCCTGCCATATAAAGATATAATACAAATATATGACTTGAAAATAGCATCACAACAAATATTAAAGCCATGGGAATTAAGTGAAAAGTGATTACTCTCCTACCTGAAAATTTATCAACTAAAACTCCAGAAACTAACGAGCCTCCAATACCAAAGATTGCATAAAAAATAAAACTTTGCGCAATATTTAACATTGTCCAATTATTTAATTGACCAATAAAAACCTGATGAAATAAAAAGCCTGTTACTGTAAATGACATAAATAATGTAAGAGGTAAATAAAGATAAAATTTTAAATCTTTTAAAACATCCCTTCTTCTCCAAGAAAACGAGTTTTGTTCATCTTCATTTTCAGATCCAGTTTCACTTTTAAAATTATTCTTACTTAACAGATAGTATAATAAAACTCCAAAAAATAAGATTATAAATATAGATGAACTAAACCAGGTAATTCTCCAGCCAAATGTTATGATTAAAATTACTACAACAAATGGATAAATCATTTCACCAACAGAAAAACCAAATCCAGATATAGCTAACGCTTTTCCCCTATTGACTTTAAAATATCTTGCCATAGTTGTTCTCGAAGTGTGCCCCATGAGTCCTTGTCCAAAAAGTCTTAAAAAATAAATTACAAAAAAAAGTAAAATTACATTAAATACAATGCTTGCAAAAAAACATGTTATAGAAAGACCTAATACAATGGCTAAAGTATATTTCTTAAGAGAGACTGTATCTATGAGTTTACCAGCCCATATAATAGTTAATGCACTTAAAATTGTAGCTATAGAGTACAGACTACCAAATTGTGTATTACTTAATTTAAAAACTTCTCTGAAATCTTCACTAAATAGAGAAATAAAAAATGTTTGTCCAAATCCTGACGCAAATGCTATCAAAAAACCAAATATTAATAAGTTTGAATTTTTATTTATAAAATTTATCAAAACAAGAGGGATATTATGATTAAATGATTATATATCAATTATTATAAGTGAAAGGACTGCTCGTGAGCACAATTAAAAAGAACAATGATGAGAATCATCCAATAATTAAAGAGGTTTACCAAGATATTAAACAATCAAGAAACACAACTTATATAGGTAATTTTTGGAGGTATTTAGCTTTCGATCCTGATTTACTCAAAAATGTATGGACTGATATTAAAAATATCATGGTAAAAGAAACCATAATACCCAGTAAGACAAAAGAAATGATTTATATAGCTGTTTCTATTACTAACAATTGTAGTTACTGTACTCACTCACACACAGCTGCAGCCAAAAAATTAGGCATGACTCCAGAGGAACACTCTGAATTTTTAAAAGTTATAGCGTTGGCTGCAAAAACAAATCAATTAGTAAATGGCATACAGGTACCAGTAGATGAAATTTTTAATGAAGATATAGAAAATTAAAAAATATGGATTTTTTAATTTGGTTTTGGAATGCAGGGGAACTATTAATGATTATTGGTGTTGGAATAATTATTATTGGATTATTATTCTATAGGAAAAAAAAATAAATTTCTTTCAGAGTATTATTTAATTATTTTATTTATGAACATTAAATTTATTGTAATATAGATTTATGTATTACGATGATGATAATAATGACGACAATACTCTGTTAGGAAGACTTACAGAATTAAATAGAGCTTTAAGTCAAATGATGAGAAATACTAGTGAGAGAAACATTGTTGAAAAATTACATACTTACCAGCTTGCTATAAAAAAAACTATTGAAGTAATGACTAAAAAACAACTTAATACTGTTTCTGAGTCCTCTAATGAATATGAGGATAGGTTAGAGCGTGGAGACTTTGATTAATTTTTAATCTAAATTCTTAAAACCGTAACCAGTTTTTTTTACTCTTGTTTTAAAATAATTCTTATTAAATTTATTTATAGTAGGTTTTGTATTTATTTGTTTAACTATTTTTATACCAGCTTTTTTTAGTGATGATACTTTAGTGAAATTATTTGTTATTATATTGACTTTATTAACTTTTAGTAACTTCAATATTTTCGCAGCTATATTAAAATCTCTTTCATCATCTAAAAAACCAATATTATGGTCAGCATCAATTGTATCCAAACCTTTCGATTGAAGAGAATAAGCACGCATTTTATTAGCTAGACCAATCCCTCTGCCTTCTTGATCTAGATATAAAATAATTCCACCTTTATTTTTGATCATATAGTTGATGGAATTATTTAATTGCTCTCCACAATCACATTTTCTTGAGTGAAATATGTCTCCAGTAAAACATGCAGAGTGTATTCTTAGATTTGTAGGCTGTTTTAATTTTTCTGGCTTAATTATAATAGCAATGTGTCTTCTTGCACCAATATAAGATTTAAAAATATTAAAAGTTGTTGAAGCCACATTAGGGAGTGGCACATTAGCGCTAGAAACCAATTTTATACTATTTGTGATAAATTTATTCTGATTTTTAAGCTCTTTATGATTAAATTTTAATAAACCAAGTTGTAAAATTAGATTATTTATATTTTTATAATATTTAGAATTAATTTTTTTAAAGACAAGTGATGGAATAACTTTAGCATTTTTAGCTATATCTAAGCATACATTATGAAAGTCTTTACTTATTTTCTGATCTTCATCTTTAAATAATAATTTATTTTTATTAGATAATGGATTAATAAATAAATTTAAGATTGATTTATTGGAAATCTTTTCATCAATTTTTAAAAATATATTAGAAGATATTTTATTATCAAAAATAGATTTAGCCTTTTGTTTTGTAATTAAAAGATAATTTTCTTTCAATAAGTATTTATTAAACTGATTAAGAATTTTATTATCTGAATGTTCAATATTAAAGAACATCCAAAAATTTTTATCTTCTTTTATGACGATTGGCCTTCCTGTTCTTAATTCATTTATAGCTCTATCAATAAAAGTACCAAAATTTGATTTTAAACTCATAGAGTATATATATACTCACAGATTATTGATACAGATGATAAATGATAACAAAGCATAATATTTCCTCTTTATTTGAGTTTGTAAAAAAACAAAAAAAATCAAATAAGTTAAGAGTTGATTTAATTAACAAATCGTTTGTCCTTAGTCAACATTCTAAAACCTCTGACATTTTAATAGATAAAAATAAAGTTATTTTTAAATGTAAAATTGAAAAAAAGATTAATGAAATAGGCCAAATATTATTGCCAATCCTGATGTCAAAAAAAAAATTTTATATTGGACAAATAGGTCAAAGCTTAGACGGTAAGATTGCTCTTCTAAATGGTAATTCTCATTACATTAATGATAAAAATAGTATTTCTTATCTTCATAGTCTTCGTTCGATATGCGATGCTGTCGTAGTAGGGGTAAACACTATTAGAAAAGATGACCCCTTATTAACCACAAGAGCTATCAAGGGGCCAAACCCTCAACGGATAATTATTGATCCCTCTTTAAAATTAACCAATAAATATCAAGTGTTTAAAGATGATATGCCAAATATTATTTTTACCCACTCTAAAATAAATAAAAAATTTAATAACACTCAAATTTACAAATTACCTGAAAGAAATTTTACTAATCTTATTTACCAAAATATTAATAGATTAGGTTATAAATTAGTATTAGTAGAAGGTGGTTCTAAAACTATATCTAAGTTTATAGAAAATAAATTATTAAATTTTATGCAATTTATTATTGCACCAACCATTATTGGCTCTGGAATTAATTCTATAAATATTGAACCTATAACTAACTTAAAAAATATTATAAGGACTAAAAACAATATATATAAGTTTGGTAAAGAGATAATTGTAAGTTTAGAGTTTTAAAGCTAAAAAATCCTTATTCCTTAACAATAACTTAGATTTATTAATTCTGATGTTTTCCCTTCTAAATTCAATCCACGGTTCTAAGGATATTTTATTTTTTTTAATAACATTTTCACAAAAGTTTATAAACATGTTTTGAAAAATTTTATTTTTAGATACATTCCAATTTGAGTTAAGAACAAAAGTTTTATGAGTCTTTGTAAAAATTTTATTAATTATTTGACAACAATTTTTGCCAACAGCTTTTTTTCCAATTCCTTTATCGGACTCCTGATCTTTGTTAAATAGATTAAGAACATAATCATCATCTTTGTGTTTTGGATAAAATTTAAAATATCCATCATAATTGATAGAAAAATATATTACTTTTGTATTTAAGTTTTGTTTTTTAAATTCATAAAACCACTTTTTAGGCATTATATCTAAATACGCTGATCCTGTAATAAGATCATAATTTTCAAATTTAAATTTTTTTATATTTTTTATTAAGTCAAATTTTTTATAATTAATATTAATAATTTTATTTTTATTAGATGTTATTTTTTTGAATTCCTTGATTGATTCAAAAGATATATCAATCATATCCCATGATTGTTTAACATTTATCTTAGGATACATATATCTATAGTTAGATCCTGTTCCACATCCTAAATCTGCTATAGATAATGTTTTATTATTCTTAAAATATCTATTTATTTTTTCGATTATTTTTTTATTTCTAGAAATTGCATCTATCTTCTCTCTATAAAATAACCAATCATTATTAAATTTATGCATCTTTAATCTCCTTTATGAATAGGTTTGCTGATTGAATAGGTGTTAGAAATTTTCTTGTATTTTTTCTAATTTCTTTTTGAATTTTATTATTCTTAAAATTTCTTAATATTAATTTTGACAAACTTTTTTCTCTAAAATCAGTTAGATAAATAACTCCATCTTTCTTAAGGGTGTTCATTAATGTTAAAGTTTTAAATGTTATTATTTTTTTTTTCTGTTGTAGGGCATTAGCAAGTGACATTCCAAATCCTTCATATTTACTTACAGATATATAAAAATCACACTGTGAATATAGTTGTGATAGCAACCTTGCAGAGACATTACTATAAAAACTTATTTTTTCTTCTAATTCATAAATACTAATAAGTTTTTGTAATTTGTTATAATATTCATTTTCTCTGGTTGTATCACCAACAATTTTTAATTTAACGTTATCAATAAATCTTAATTCATTGATGAGATATTGGTAATTTTTTCTTTCAATAATACTTCCAACTGTCAGCAAATTTATATTTTTATCTCTTTTGACTTTAAATTTTTTTAATTTTTCTATTCCAGGTTCTACTATTTGAATTTTTTGCTTATCTATTTTAAATTTTTGACTAATTAAATTTTTTGTTTCATTTGAAGTAACAATAATTTTGTTAGCCTTTGGATATAATTGCATTGCTTGTTTAAAAAAATATTTACTTAATTTATTTTTAAATTCTAAATAAAGAGGGTGGTGTATAAGTGCTACTATTTTGAATTTTTTAAGATCCCTTATAACTTTATCAACAGTTTCATAGACTAGTCCATCGAAAACTAAAACTGAATCATCAGATAATTTATCTAATATGTTTTTTAAAGTTTTGATATCATTCTTTTTTTGGAAAGGATAATTTTCACTTAATTGAATAGCTTTTAAATTAAAATTTAGTGCTTTAGCTCTTTGTAAAATATTTTTTGCATATATATACCCACCTGTTTTAGTATTAATGTTACCAGGATACAGAAAATAGTATGTTTTATTTAGTTTCGTTGATTTTTTGCTCATAAGAAGCCCAAGCTACATTTGACTCGGTTAGAATAATTTTAATTTTATGTAACTTGTTATAATCTTCTAAGTAATCTCTCTGTAATTTAGAACTTATTTTATCAAATATATCTTTAGCGAGGAATTCAGTAGATGTTATTGTGTTTTTAAATTCCTCAATTTCATCTAAATTTTTGTAACTATAAAATTTAAGTACATCAGATAGTATCTCTGTTACTACTCCTAAATCCATAATAATATTATATTTGTTAACTTCTTTTGAATAAAACTCAGCATCAACTATGTAAGTAGCACCATGCATACTCTGGGCTGGGCCAAAGACTTCCCCAGGAAGAGAATGTGCTATTAAAATATTGTTTCGAACTGTTATTGAATACATATCAGTACTTTATAGCATGCATTATGCTGTCTGGATTATTTATTATTGAAATATAATCCTTATCTAAATAGTTAAAGTTACTCTCAGTATTTACAAGTCTGAGAAGTTTATTGTTAGACAATGCATTGATTGCCATGTTCAGTCTACTTTTATAATTAAATCTTTTTGACATGTATCTAGGTATTTTTGAAACTTGAGAGCTAATTATTTTAAGTCTTTTAGAGTGAAAATTCCCTCCTAATTTGATCTGCCCTTTTTTATCTCCATACCAACTTGCTTCAATAAATTTTCCCTCTAATGTTAATTTATCAAGAGATTGATTTAATACTTCATAATCAGATGTAGTGTTAATTATAACATCAGCATTTTTAATTTTTTTAAAATTAACGAATTTTAATCCTAATATCTTTGAAAACTTCTTTTTTTTGATGTTATTATCATTGATATATACATTCTTAAATTTTTGTAATTTATAATAGTAAGCGGTTAATATGCCTACTGAGCCCATTCCTAAAATCACTATTTTGTCATCCTTATTAGCTTGAGCATCCCAAAAGATATTAATTGCCGTTTCCATGTTTGCTGTAAGCAAATACTTTCTTAAATCATTATTACTTTTCAATATATGCACATTATTTATATCCATCTCAAACAAGGACTGATGAGGAAAGAGACAAAAAGTTTTTTTATTTAAATATTTTTTTGGACCTTTGATAATTTCACCCACATTTATATATCCATATTTAATCGGATACGAAAATGTTCCTTCTTGAAAAGGAGATTTCATGATTTCAAATTGATCTTTACCAATTTTACCTGATGCAACTAATTTCTCTGTTCCTTTACTGATACCAGAATAGAGTGTCTTTATTAGAACAGTTTTAGAATTATTTTTAAAATTTAAAGATTTTTTCTTGATAATTGGTTTGTTTTTATTTTCAAGCCATAGAGAATAAGTTTCCATAATAATTATATAAATGTTAAATATCAGTTATGCTATCAAAGTTTTGGATTGATTTAACTTCAGATGACATAAAAAAATTAGGTAAAAAAAAAGTACTTATTATGCCTTTTTCATCTGTTGAACAACATGGCGACCATCTACCCTCAGGTACTGATAAATTGATTTTAGACGGTATTTTAAATACTTTTATTAAAAACAACCCAAAATTAAATAACTTTTTAGTTTTACCAAATATCTCAATAGGATCGGCTAGTGAGCATAATAGCTTTGAAGGTACTATCTCAACAAGCTCTACAAATTATATTGATTACATTATTAGTGTAGTAAAGGAGTTATGTATTCGTAAATATAAAAAGTTTGTCTTCTTAAATAGTCATGGAGGCCAAATCAGTCATTTAGATATAGCTGCAAAAGAAATTAAAAGCATATTCAAAAATGTCGATATAGTTAAGGCTCATTATTTTTTATTTAAAGGTTTTGAGAAAATTATTTCTAAAAAAGAATTACTTTATGGTTATCATGGAGGTGAATTTGAAACTTCAATTATGCTCTATCTTCATCCAGAATTGATAAAAATTAATAAAATTAAAAAAAATAAACTATCATCCGATATTAATTCAAAAAAAATTATTTCTTATGAAAAAACAATAAAAAGAGCTTGGAATACAAAAGATTTGTCGGAAACAGGCATAATAGGTGATCCTACAAACTCCTCTGCAGATAAAGGAAAGAAAATCCTAGATCTTACATCAAGGACCTTAAAAAAATAATTAATGAATTGAAATAACTAAGATTTACTTCTGGATAGAGTTGAATGATGCGAAGATATGCCTATGTTTACAAAATACTTTTTATTTGTGTTAAGTATCTAACTACATTTATAATTGAAATATGAGAATAGCAAATAGAGGTAATTGGATTTCTATTCCAAAAAATTTAGATAAATTTTGGCGTGAGATAGATATTAGATTAATAAATGAGCAACACTGCCTCGATCAAGTTTATACAAAAGAAATTAGACATAATGATGCATTATTTTTTCTAGAGTCAGATGTATTCCATATTGATTATACGTTAAGTGGCTCACATGTTGATTTATGCATAGATAATCTAATTAAACTTCTCTATTTAAATCAAAAACTCTCTAAATCTTTAAAAGAAAATATTAGTGACGCCTTAAAGGGTATATTGGCAAATGCACTTTTATCTTATCATAAATTTGGTGGCTCTGGTTTTGTCAGAATAAAAAGTGGTAATGATGAATATAATAAAAATAGATATAACCCTTTAATGACCAAAAAAAGCACTTTAGATGTTCTAGACAAATTAACTAAGGTTGGACTGATTGAATATTACTCTAATAAGTTTTTGGAAAGGAGATACAAGAATAAGATAAAAAAACACTCCTTAAGATACAGATTTAAATGGGAAATATTTACAAAATTTATTGAGTATGAAATAGGATACAAAGATTTATATCGAGTAAGTGATTTTGTTATGCTCAAAGGCCCTAAAATTAAATCATCAATAATAGAAACTTTTAAAAATTATAAAGATACAGATAAAACTAAAAAGATGAGAAAAGATTTAGAGAAATACAATGACCTATTACGAAGAAATCATATGAATATCAGCGGAAATTTGATTGATCAAGAAGGTAAGGACTTTCAGTTCCAGAATTATGGTAAAAGATTTTATTATCGTGTCTTTACTAAAAATAATTTTAGTTGCGGTGGTAGATTTTATGGTCATTGGGTATTAGATATACCAGCCTTAGCTAGACAGTTTCTTAACATTAATGGAAGACCAACTAGGCAAATAGATTATTCAGCATGTTTACTGCATATAATGTATTCGACCCTTAACATTGTTCAACATACTGGCAAAGATTTATATGCAATGGTTGATGAAGATAGGTCCTGGGTAAAGGCCTTTTGTATTATTGCACCTAACACAATTAAATTAAGAGATGCATGTGAGCAGACAGTTCAAGAATTAGGACTCAAATGGAATAAAAAGAATGAAAAAAGAATATACAAACTTGCTAATTTGATTTCTAAGGCTCATAGTGAAATTTATAATGCTTATTTTTTTAAAGGTAATGAGAATGGACAAAAATTTATAAATCATGAATCAAATATAGCTAATGAAATAATCATGCACTTTGTGAATAAAGAAATATTAATTCTATCTGTAAATGATGGTTTTATTATTGAGAATAGATACAAAATAGAATTAGTTGAAATTATGGAGGATAAGTGGATTAAACATTGGAAAGCTAGAGGATTAAATTCATCTAAACCATTGATCAGAGAAACCAAACATTTAACTGCTTACAATAGTCCAATCGAAGATATCTTCGATAAGTATGTTCCTTTGTAAAGATTTGTTGGAGGCCCACCCCGGAATCGAACCGAGCTACAAGGATTTGCAGTCCTCTGCATAACCAATCTGCCAGCGGGCCTTAATGTTGTTAATAGCAGGTTTTTAAAATTAATTTTATTTATTATACAATTTATCACAATAATACCACAGTAAGTAATAAATCTTTGTCGATTCATAAAAAACCAAGTGGAGATCTATATTGAGATCATTAACAAATTTAGCTAACATTAATTTTATGATGAAAACATTCTTAGCTTTACTTTTATTAATCCCTAGTTTGTGTTCGGGATTAACTTTTAGTGATGGTAAACAAATAGATGAACTTACAATTGAATGGACAAATTGGGGTAAGACCGAAAATCATGGTTCATCTGTCAAAAATGAATGGAGTCAAATGATAGATGAAAACTTCTCTAGACTTGGAGATTTTTCTCATAAATTTGAACTCAGAGCAAATGAGTGTAATGAAGATGACTGTCCTAGAGGAGAATACGAAGGTTCATTTGGTAGAGTGGAAGCATACTTAAATAATCCTAAAAATAATAACTATTTAGGTGAAGAGGGAGAAAATTGGTATGTATGGTCAGTCTATATTGATGGGTCTGACATTAATGATTTAACAGACAAACACATGATTCAATTCGCACAGTTTAAATTGTCTAGCTCAATAGACGTACTTGCAAAAAAATGGCCCCATTGTGAGTATTCGGGAGAGGTGGTTTTTATTATGCAATATAAAGCTGGCACTGATGGTCTTGGTATGAGTAGAGATATATGTAAACAAGATTATTTGTATGAGCATTCTGGTAAAAAACATATTTTAGTAAACAAAGATAATCTTTTGGACCAATGGTTAGATTTTATCGTTCACGCAAAATGGGGCGAAAATGGATTTTTAAAAATGTATATAAATGGTGATTTACAGTACTCGGCGGAGGGCTTCATAAGTAATGAATTTAGAGTACCAAAAAGGCAAAATAAATTGGCAGGTCCAAGTTTCCGTTATGGTGTTTATGTGAATAATGTACCAAAAAATTTTAATGGCAAAGCTGTTGCTTGGTATAGCAATATTGCCCGAGCAAAAAAATGTTCTGATAATAAATTTAGCAACATAATATATCAACTTGGATACTCATGTGAAAGTCTAATAGACATTGATGGAATAGTTGTAAGACCTAAAATTGAAATTAATCCTGACGCCCACCCTGAATTTGATTAGGTTCAGTTGATATTTTTATTGATATTTGTAATCAGGATTAGTACCAGATGTGAATTCTATACCATTAATCACTACCTTTGGCCAAGTCCCAATTCCAATAAGTTTGGGTCTTGACTCCAGATAATCTAAAATACCCTGAATCTTTTCAAAATCATTGATAAATTTTTTTAGATTTGGAAAGTTATCTAAAATTTTACCATCTAACAGCAATGCTAGTGAAACATGATGATAAACATTAAAATCACAATAGTATGCTCTTTTTCCTAAAAAAAAATCACCTTCATATTTACTAATTAATTTTTCAAAATTTGTAAAAGCTTTGGGCAAAATTTCATCTAAAAGATTTTTTTTATTTTTTAAGTGCATTTCACCAACCCAAACATTTATGGTTGGATTTAAAGGAAAAAATAAATCATGGGCAGACTCAAATATAGAGTCAGCATAAGCCACCATTTCCTCATTATCTGGAATATTGTCTGTAAGTTTTGCTATATATCTTGAGATGGTATTACTTTGCCATATTTCAATTTTCTCATCTATAACAAGCAAAGGTAATTTATGAAAAATTACCTCATTTTTGACGTCAACCCATGGTTTTTTAAAATAATCCCATGCCATTTCATAAGAATATTCGATGCCCGCAGTATGTAGCATCATCCTTGGAGCCTCACACAAAGCTCTCAGATTAAAATAGATTAACTGTAGTTTAGACATAAAGTTTATATTAATATTTTTGTATTATAAATATTTATTATGAAAATTAAAAATTATTTATCTGAAGCACAAAATTTTCTTAAGAAAAATACACAAATAAAATCATTCGATATTGTAATGCATGATTGTAATGGTGTAGGTAGGGGGAAAATAATTAGAAGAAATGAGTTATTAAATTTGTATAAGTCTGGTAGGCAATTTCCTCTTTCATTAATGGGAATGGATATTACTGGAGAGGACACACCTGAAACAGGATTGATTTTAGAGCAGGGAGATGGTGACATAAAAGCTTGGCCTATACCTTTATCACTTAAGTTATTGCATAACAGCGAACCACCAAGAGGTGAGTTATTTATGAACATGTATAATATGGATGGAAAAAAACTATTAACAGACCCAAGAAATGTTTTGGAAAATAAAATTCAAGAATTTAAAAAAAAAGGAGTTAGTTTTTATGCAGCATTTGAGCTAGAATTTTTTCTTGTTTCAAATGAATTGGATGAGTATGGAAAACTCAAACCAGCAAAATCTATAATTGGAAAAAGAGCATCAATTAAAAAGACAGATGTCTATTCAGTAGATCATCTCCACGGTATGTTGCCGTTAATTGATGATATTTATGAGGCTACAAAACTTGCAAAAATAGATGCTGAAACTATTATTTCAGAGTACGCACCAGGTCAATACGAATTAACATTAAAACATCAAAAATCGATACTTAAAGCTGCTGATGACATTTTAAGGCTAAAAAGAATTATAAGAGCACAAGCAAGAAAACATGGAGTCACTGCATGCTTTATGGCAAAACCTATGGAAAATATTTCAGGTTCTGGAATGCATTTTCATATTTCACTTTATAATCAAAAAGAAAAAAATATTTTCGCCGAAAGTAATGATGAAAAAATTAATAAAAATCTTAATTATGCACTTGGAGGTCTTTCAAAAACCATGGGTGAAAGTATGTTGATATTTGCACCAAATGCTAATAGTTGGAGGAGGTTTGTTTTAGGGTCTTATGCACCAACAAAGCCTAATTGGGGAATAGATAACAGATCAGTTGCTTTTCGAATACCTAGTAGTAATAAAAATAATAGAAGGATAGAACATAGGGTCTCAGGAGTTGATGCAAACCCATATTTAGTAGCCTTAACTATAATTTCAGCAATTGAATTAGGAATTAAAAATAAAATTTCTCCAGACAAACAAACAACAGGAAATGCTTATTTAAAAAAAAATAATCAAAAATACAAAATTCCTTCTGACTGGAATTCATCAATTAAATTATCAAAGAAATCTTCTTTTTTAAAACAAACTTTGGGCCCAGAATTACATAAGGCATTTATAGCCATTAAGGAAATGGAGTATCATAAATTTGCTAGTACTATATCAGAATTAGATATTGATTTATATTTAGATGCTATTTAACTTTATCTAGAAATTCATTAAGCTCTTTTTCTTCCATTTTAACAAGATGTTTATCTTCAGGGTATGCACCACTATTAAATTCATCAACAAACATCTTAAAACCTTTAATTCTTAATTCTTGTAATTCTCTCTCTTTAATTTCTAAATCCACATATTTTTTTGCATGTCGTGGATAATGACCAGCGTTTGTGCCAAGTATATCATTACAAAATAAATATTGTGTATCACATACATCACCACAACCCATACCCATAGTTATCATTTTAGTATTTTTTGTTATAAATTCCGCTAGCTCAACTGGTACCACCTCAACTTCTACACAAGCTACTCCAGCATTTTCGAGATCTTTTACTTTTTGATATACTTGAAAAGCTTCTTTTGATGTTTTTCCTACAGCTCTATAATTTGTCCATGTTGCAATATTTGGGACTAATCCAACGTGAGCAGTTACGGGTATTCCCTCTTTTGCCATAGCTTCAATAAAGTTAATAGAGTGTGAACAATAAATAGCATCAGCTCCCATTTCCATTATTTCAAAACCTTTTTTTATTGCCTCTTGAGGAGAACTCACCAACCCATGTTTGAGACCAACAGATAAAAATGCTGTTGGAGCAACTTTTCTTACATCCTTGAAATGATGATCAGGCTCACAGGAAATTATTTCAATTCCTGCTTTATAAGCAGCTTCTGCCTCTTTTGTGGTATCTATATGAGTTTGAGGCCATTTTTTTTTCCCTTTTTGACTCCATAAATCAAAAACGGTAGTTCTTTTAGCCATTGTTATTAGATGGAACGGCTACTTGTAATTCATATGAAGGGTTTTTTGCTTGTTTTAAAATTGTAGGGATGATTTCAGAGTATGCACCCCAAAGACCTTTCTTAGCTGGTGGCATCTGATCTTTAACTAATTGATGAAGTTTAGGCAAATTATGTGATGGCACAGTAGGGAACATATGGTGTTCAATATGATATTCCATCTGCCAATATAAAAAACTGAAGATCGGGTTTAAATGCATTGTTCTGGTACTATATCTATGATCTTTGATATTATCTTTTAGCCCAGTGTGTTGAGTTAATCCAAAAAGTCTTTTGAGTGTTATCCCATAAAAGTTTGGAAATAAAAAATACAAAACCGGTAACCAAGATTGAAAAGCAATTGACATTGAAATTAATAAGATCCAAATACCAACATGTAATCTAGAAGAGTTTATGCATTTTTGATGTTCTCTTTCAGGAATTACTTGTTTCATCACTTCTGTTTTTTTGCCTAAAGCATGAAGAATAGTTTCGTACTGAGTTGTTTTTTTAAAGTTAATTATGTCAAAGAAAGGTATGAATAAACTGAAAAAGTAAAAAACATCAGTAGGCCTTCTAATGGCTATTTCAAAATCCAGAGGATCATCGAAATAAGTATAACCATGATGACGGAAATGAGACCATCTCCATCTTACTGGTTCAAAACCATTCATGTAACTTCCTATCTGGTAAAAAAAGTTGTTCCAGTAGTTAGTTTTAAATGCAGTTTTATGACCAGTCTCATGCCAAATTGGATCAGCGCAATTCCAAATATTACCATAAATTAAAAAAAATAATAAAGACCACCAAGTACCCCATGTCATGTAAGCTAAAACACCGAATACAATTAAAGACCCAAAGAAAATAAACATGTGTTTAAAACCTTGATAATCCGACTTCTTAAGAAGCTTTACAAATTCTTCTTTATCAACGTCACAATGATGCCATTTGTCTAAATCAACTTTCATTCACAAAAAATATCATAAAATAAAAAAAAATAAATAAGGTCAGACAAAAGATCCTATTGCGCCAGCTATGGCAAGAATCAAGCCAAATCTAGACAAAAATCCAGAATTTTTAATATATTTTTGATTGGGGGTTAGGTTTTTTTTTGCTGATACATATAAATGCATATTTATAAATATGGTTGTTATTAAAATTAAGCTAGCTCCAAATAATTTCATATGAAAAGTCCAACCTAAATTAAATGATCCGTATATTACCAATAACAAAATAATTCCAGTAACCCACATCGTGATGATAGCTAATAAAGATAAAAATGTTAAAACCCTAAAACCTTTAGCCAAATGAGGCCCAGGCACTTTACCTTCTTTTTTAAATATAGATTGAATAACAGCACTACCAATACCTCCTCCTCCAGCAATAAACAGAGATATAAGGTGAAGAAACTTACAAATGTATAAAATCATACAAAAAAATATCATAATTTGATATTTATGAGTTAATATATTTTTAAAAGTTGATTAAAAAAAAGATTGTCACAGTAGTTGGTGCTGGCGTTATTGGTGCTGGATGGGCTGCTAGAATGCTAGCATGTGGTCTAATTGTTAAAGCTTATGACCCAAGTGCTAAGGCAAGAAAGCAACTATTATCAAATACTAAAATAGCTTTAAAAAGTCTTCAAAGATTAGGTTTAAATAAAAATGCAAAACTTAGTAATTTGAAAATTTATTCTGATCTCAGAGATTCTCTTCATTCAACTACCTTTGTCCAAGAAAATGCTCCAGAGAATGAAAAGTTAAAGAGGAAACTTCTTGAAGATATAGATAAATTATTGCCAAAAAATATAATCATTGCGTCTAGTTCATCCGGACTTTTACCTACAAGAATTCAATCTTTATGTAATTACCCAGAGAGAGTTTGTATAGGACATCCATTTAACCCTGTATATTTATTACCTCTTGTTGAATTGGTATCTGGAAAACAAACAAAGAAAAACACAATTACTATTGCTAAGAAGTTTTACGAAGAAATAGGAATGAAGCCTTTAATTGTAAAAAAAGAAATTGAGGGCTATATATCTGATCGCTTACAGGAAGCTATTTGGAGGGAGGCACTTCACATTATTAAAGATGGTGTTGCATCAACTCAAGATGTTGACGATGCGATTATTTATGGGCCAGGATTACGATGGTCTTTTATGGGTGTTTGTCTAACTTTTCATCTTGCAGGAGGGCAAACTGGTATGAAACACATGTTAGAGCAGTTTGGACCCGCTCTTAAGTTACCTTGGACTAAATTAGAGGCTCCAAAACTCGATGCAAAACTAAAAAAATTAATGATTTTAGGCACAAAAAAACAGTCAGGAAAATACAGTATTAAAGATCTAGAGGTTCAAAGAGATATTTTTTTGATTGAAATCATGAAAACATTGAATAAATATCAAAGAAATAATTTTCCTAATTGGGATAAAACATTTAATAAATTTTAATATGAGTGAAAACCTTTTAATTAAAACAATCGATAAAAATAACAAGTCTATTTTGGTCAATTGGAGTGATGGTTTTAAAAGTAAATATAATTTCCTATGGTTGAGAGATAATTGTCCCTCTGAAGTGCATCCAACAGCTCGTGAAAGAACTTTTAATTTGCTTGACGTATCTGAAAATATTCATCCTAAAAATTATTCTCTAAATAGCGAAGGTAATCTTGAGATTGAATGGAGTGAGGGAGGACATAAAAGTGTTTATGAGAGAGATTGGTTGAGACATAATTGTTATTCTTTAAAACACAGTCGAGAGTACGTTTCACCATATAGGATTTGGGATAAATCCATGCAAGATAAATTTGCAGATATTCAAATAGATTACAGCGAAATAATAAGTGGAGATGATGGTATAAAAAAGTGGTTACAACAACTACATTTTTTTGGTATTTCAATTGTTAAAAATGCTCCAACAGAAGTAAATTCTGGTTTTGATATCCTTAAAAACATTAGTCATACTCGAGAAACTTTTTTTAAAACACCATTCGAGGTAATTGATATACCTAACCCTAATAATTCAGCTTATACTGCTGCAGGTTTAAGAAATCATATTGATTTACCATATTATGAGATAGCTCCTGGATATCAGTTTCTTCACTGCTTAATCAATAATGCTACCGGGGGGGAGTCTGTTGCTGTAGATGGTTTTAAGGTAATTGATTTTTTAAAAAATAATCACCCAAGTGATTTTGAAGTATTACTGAATACGTCTGTGAAATTTGTAAATAGAGATTACACAACTAATACAATCAGAGTCATGCATAAACCTATAATTACTCTCGATCACAATAATGATTATAATGATATTAGGTTCAGTGTTGCCTATATGGGAGTTATGGATTGTCATCCTGATCAAATGGATCATTTTTACTCAGCATATAGAAAACTTTTAAGCTTACTTCACGATATAAGGTTTGAAATTAATTTTCGTATGCAAGCCGGAGATATTTTTAGTTTTAATAACCGAAGAGTGTTACATGGTAGGAAAGAGTATGATGCCAATTCTGGAGAAAGACACCTCCAAGGTTACTACATGGACAGAGATGAAATAGTAGGTCGATTAAACTTTATTGAAAATATAAACCCTTAATAAATAGGGCTGGATCAGAGTTAAGTTGTATTTTTTAGATAATTCTTTGGTGGCTCCATCTTTTTAACCTCAATTCTTAAACCTATCCTCTGGTTGATTCCATATTATCAAATTAATTAATTTTTGTATTTTTATTTTTAAAAATGTGTTGGTAATTCATTAATTACTTATTTGTGTTAAATTGTTTAAATTACTAAATCTGAGGCGATTATGATCTATGAAAAACAGTTAATTTTGTTATAAATCAATTTTACATGAATTTTGAACAAGCAAGATCAAATATGGTTCTTAATCAACTAAGAGCTAATCGTATAAGAAATTCATCGCTAATAGAAAAAATTGAACTATTCCCTAGAGAAAATTTGTATCCAAAGGAATTTAAACATCTTGCATACTCAGATAAAATTTTATTTTTAGATGATGGCCGTTTTATTCTACCTCCTTTAACATCATTTCACTTAGTTCAGGCTTTAGGTGAGATTAATAATGATAATATTTTAGAAATAGGACCTGGGTTTGGAACATCTACATCAATTATGAGTGAATTTTCCTCTAATATTGACTGCATTGAGACCTCTAAACAAATGATACAGGTTTTTAAAGACAGCATAGAGGATGATTTATTCAATGCATCTTTATTAGATTTATCTATTGATGATTTTTTTTATAATAAAAAAATAAAAATTCAGAAGTACCAAAAGATTATTATTAATGGTTCGCTTGATGAAGAACCTTTAGATATAATTAAAAACTCATCAGATAATGCTGAAATAGTCTGTATAATAGATAATAAAAATTTTAAACACAAAATAGTTAAGTATGTAAAAGTAGATGGCAACTCAAATAGGTTTGTTATAGATGAGGCATCATCCTCCTACATTTATAAATATGTTCAATCTGAACCATTTGTTTTTTAGTAAATGGATGATTTCCAAAATAAAAAAGAATATGAAAATGAAATTTACCAACTGTGGTTAGAAAAAGAATGTTTCAAACCTAAATATAATTTTGATAAGAATTTTTCTATTTGTATACCACCACCAAATGTTACTGGTTCTTTACACATGGGGCATGCCTTAAATAATACAATTCAAGATATATTAACTAGATATCACCGGATGAATGGTTTCAATACTCTATGGCAACCAGGTACAGATCACGCAGGTATAGCTACCCAAATGGTCGTTGAAAGAAACTTAGCTGAGAAAAACATTTATAGAAAAGATTTATCACGAGATGAATTCATTGAAAAAATATGGGAATGGAAAGAATATTCAGGTTCTACTATTATCAACCAATTAAAAAGATTAGGAAGTTCATGTGATTGGTCAAGAGAAAGATTTACAATGGACGAGGGATTATCCTATGCTGTTAGAAAAGTCTTTGTATCATTATATAACGATGGTTTAATTTACAAAGATCAAGCTCTTGTAAATTGGGATACCAAATTTAAAACAGCTATTTCAGATTTGGAGGTTGTTCCTACTGATGTTAGTACTCAAATTTATTATATTAAATATCCCTGTTCCAACTCGAAAACCATAACTGTCGCTACTGTAAGACCAGAAACCATTTTTGGTGATGTTGCTATTGCAGTTAATCCTGGGGATAGTAGATATCTCTCATTAAAAAATGAAACTTTTACAATTCCTTTAACATCAAGAACTATCCCACTCATACTCGATGAATATTCAGATCCAGATATGGGAAGCGGTGCAGTTAAAATTACTCCTGCTCATGATTTTAATGATTTTGAAATTGGTAAAAGGCATAATTTAGAGTTATTAAACATCCTAAATGACGATGGATCATTAAATGAAAATTGCCCAAAAGAATTTCAAGGAGTAGATCGATTTGAAGCTAGAAAAAAAGTTGTTCGCTTATTAAAAGAAAAAGGCTTCATAGAAAAAATTGAAGATTATAAAACTACAATACCGTACGGAGATCGCTCAAATACAATTGTAGAACCCTACTTAACCCATCAGTGGTTTTGCAATGCTGAAGAATTAGCAAAGCAGGCAATGAAAGTTGTAAAAGATGGTGATACAAAATTTTTTCCATCAAATTGGGAGAAGACTTATTTTCAATGGATGGAAAAGATAAGACCATGGTGCATTTCTCGGCAAATATGGTGGGGCCATCAAATACCTGTATGGTATGGTCCAGATGGTAAAGAATTTTGTGCAGAGACAGAGGAAGAGGCTAAAAATTTGGCTATAGATTTCTACAAGGCAGATAAAATTATTTTAAAAAGAGACCAAGATGTCTTAGATACATGGTTTTCTTCAGCTCTTTGGCCTTTTTCTACATTGGGTTGGCCCGATAAAGAACAAACCTTAGATACGTTTTATCCAAACTCTGTCTTAGTTACAGGTTTTGATATTATCTTTTTTTGGGTTGCCCGCATGATGATGATGGGAAACAAATTTATGTCAGAAACGCCTTTTAAAACTGTTTATGTTCATGCCCTTGTCCGGGATGAGAAAGGGCAAAAAATGTCTAAATCAAAAGGCAATGTCATAGATCCTTTAGAAATAATTGATAAGTATGGAGCTGATACACTTCGTTTTACCTTAACATCATTAAATACCCCTGGAAGAGACGTAAGATTAAGTGAGCAACGTATTGCAGGTTATAGAAATTTTGTCACTAAAATTACTAATGCTTATAAATTTGCAGAATTTAAAGAAATCTATCCTCTAAATTTAAAGGATAATATTAATCCAGAACATATATTTAATATTTGGATCATCAATGAATTTCAAGATTTATATAAAAAAGCACAAGAAAATTATAAAAAATATTATTTTCATGAAGTGGCTAACCAATTATACCATTTTACATGGCATACTTTTTGTGACTGGTATATTGAATTATCTAAAAATTTATTAGATGACAATCAATATGCCAATGAAACTAAATTTACTTTTCATTTGATATTTAATTCTTTACTGCAACTTTTACACCCAGTCATTCCATTCATAACTGAAAAGTTATGGGGTAAAAATAACAAAGATATTTTAATGAATCATCAATGGGACTATATTGATTTAAAGATTGATAGTGAAAATGTATCTAAAACAAAATTATTTATTGACTTTATAGAAGAGTACAGATCAATTGAAAAACTTTTTGAAATCAAAAAAAAAGATGATGTAAAAATTTTTTCTAATAATCAATCAATCCAATCTATATTATTTGATAACAAAGAAACTTTTGAATTTTTAACAAGAAAAAAACTTTCTAAATCGCAAAATGAAAATAGTTTTACATTGCCTTTCAAGGAATTTGATTTTGAAATTTCTACAAATCAAATAGATAAATCTAAAATTAAAGTAAAACTTAATGATAATAAAAGCACTTTAGAAAAAGAAAAAAACACTATTGATAAAAACTTATCAAATGAAAATTTTGTATCTAGAGCCCCTAAGCAATTAATCGACCAAAATACAGAAAGACAGGGATCAATAAATATGGAATTGTCTAAAATTGATAGTATATTAAAAAATATTCAATAATGGTCGATAAAAGTAAATTACCAAGTAGGCATGTATCTGTAGGTCCTAAAAGTGCTCCCCATAGAGCTTTTTATTATGCCATGGGAATTACAGAAGAACAAATAAATCAACCTTTTGTTGGTGTTGTAACTACTTGGAATGAGTCTGCACCTTGTAATATATCACTTTCTCGTCAAGCCCAATCAGCTAAAAAAGGTGTTTGGGATGCTAAAGGCACACCAAGAGAATTTACTACGATTACTGTAACTGATGGTATTGCCATGGGACATGAGGGAATGAAATCTTCTTTGACAAGTAGAGAGATTATAGCTGACTCTACCGAACTTTCCGTAAGAGGGCACTGTTACGATGCCCTGGTTGGTCTAGCCGGATGTGATAAATCTTTACCTGGATTGATGATGGCAATGCTTCGGCTTAATGTGCCTTCTGTATTTATGTATGGTGGTTCTATATTACCGGGCGTGTACAAAGATAAAGATGTAACGATAGTCGATGTTTTTGAGGCTGTTGGAAAACACTCTACTGGAAAAATATCAGATCAAGAACTTCATGATATAGAGTGTGTTGCCTGTCCCTCTGCTGGATCTTGCGGTGGTCAGTTCACTGCTAATACTATGGCATGTGTGTCAGAGACAATTGGTTTAGCTCTTCCTGGATCTGCAATGACACCTGCACCATATGAGAGTAGAGATAAATATGCTTACGAAAGTGGAAAAGTTGTTATGGATTTAATTGAAAAAAATTTAAGACCAAGAGACATAGTAACTAAACAATCTTTAATTAATGCGGCTGTAGTTGTATCAGCTTCTGGAGGATCAACTAATGCAGGTTTACATTTACCTGCTATGGCTCATGAGGCAGGTATTGAATTTACATTAGAGGATGTATGTAAAATTTTCCAATCTACTCCTTACATTGGTAATTTGGCTCCTGGTGGTAAATATGTCGCCAAAGATTTATATGAAGTAGGAGGAGTTCCTGTTTTAATAAAGACACTTATTGATGGAGGATTAATTGATGGCTCATGCATGACTGTCACTGGAAAAACACTAGCAGAAAATGTAAAAGATGTTGAATTACCAAAAAACCAAAATGTTATTTTTCCTGTAAACAATCCGATAACTAAAACGGGTGGGGTAGTTGGTTTAAAAGGTTCACTCGCTCCAGATGGGGCGATTGTAAAAATAGCAGGTCTTAAAAAATTACAATTCAAAGGTAAGGCAATTTGTTTTGAAAGAGAAGAACATGCATTAGATGCTGTATTAAATGGTAAAATAAAACCTGGTCATGTTGTAATTATTAGATATGAGGGTCCAAAAGGTGGACCTGGCATGAGAGAAATGTTATCCACCACAAGTGCTTTATATGGGCAAGACCTTGGTGAAAACGTTGCTTTAATAACAGATGGTAGATTTTCAGGGGGGACCAGAGGCTTTTGTATTGGTCACGTAGGTCCAGAGGCTTATGATTGTGGACCTATAGCTTTAGTTGAAGATGGTGATGAAATAGAAATAGATGCAGATAAAAATTTATTAAATTTAAACGTTGATGAAAAAACTTTAGCCGAAAGAAAAACTAAATGGGTCAATAAAGAGCCAGAATTTACCTCAGGCACCTTATGGAAGTATATGAATTGTGTAGGACCTGCTCATTTAGGTGCGGTTACTCATCCTGGTGCAAAAATAGAAAAGAAGACTTACTCAGATATTTAAATCTATCATTATTGGACAGTGATCAGAGGGTCTCTCCATATCTCTATATTCTTTTAAAACTTTTAATTTAAGTATTTTGCTTTTTATAAATGGTGATAAAAGAAAAAAATCAATTCTTATACCCTCATCTTTACTAAACTTATATGTTTTATAGTCAAAGTATGTATAGCTTTGTTTTTTTGGAATAGTCTTAAAAACATCTATTAAATCTAAATTTATTAGTTTGTTGAATTCTTTTCTAGATTGAGGTTGAGCAAGAGCATCGTTTTTGTATTTTTTAATATCATAAGCATCTTCATCTTCAGGTATTACATTAAAATCTCCAGTTAATAATATTTCATAATCTTCTTTTAAACTTTTAATTTCCTTATAGAGTGTTTTCATCCATTCAATTTTGTTAATAAATTTTTCGGTATCTATTGGATTACCGTTAGGAAAATAACAATTTAATATTACCAATTTCAGATCCTCAAGAATAATCGTATTATTTCTTGCTTGTATTAAATTTAATTTTCTTAAGGGAAATTCTTTTAAATTAATGTCTTTATTACATGAAATACTGACCCCATTATAACTTTTTTGTGTTTCTGATAATGTTTTTAATGAAAACTTATTAAAAAAGTTTTCAACATAATCTTTATCTAAGATTTTAAGCTCTTGCAGACATAAGATATCTAGTTTTTCTGTTAATATTAACTTCTTTATCAGGGGCTCTCTAGCTCTTAATGAGTTTACATTCCAACTAATTATTCTCACAATTAAACGCTAAATGATGTACCACAGCCACAGGAGTTTTTAGCATTAGGATTTGTAATAGAAAAGCTTGAACCTATTAATTCATCTTTATAATCTAATTCAGATTCATTTATGAAATCCATAGAATTTTTATCAATTAAAATTTGAAGATTTTTAAAATTGAAAACAATATCTTTGTTTTCATTAATTGTATCTTCGCTTTTAAATACATATTGAAAACCAGAGCAGCCACCACCTTTCACTCTT
>CACJLA010000010.1 GCA_902594145.1 uncultured Alphaproteobacteria bacterium
AATGGTGATCATTTTTAAAATAATCATGTAATTTTTTATTAATATTAGAAATGTTATTTAATACTATTTTTTTATTTGATTGAGATGAAATAGATCTCAATGTTGTTAAAAGACTATCAGATAAATCCATGCAACTATTTAATTTTAATTTTTTAAATACATCGTAATAAGTAAAAATCTTAGGATCTAAAAATTGTTTTTTAGAAAAGGTGCTTATGCTTTTTGGTAATTTTAATTTATTATATATGTTCAAATAACCAAGTTTTGAATATCCAATACCAGAAAATGTATAAATTTTATCGTTAATTTTAGCTTGAGATCTTTTTATTACTTCATTTTTATTTATAACATCGCTTATAATAGTCAGAGAAAGAAAGATTTGATCAGAAGCAGTTGTGTCACCTCCTATTATTTCAATCCCGTATTCTAAACAATATCTATGGAAATTTTTTAATATTTTGTTTACAAATTTAAAATTTTTATTTGGAAAACTTACATTCAAAAGAACATATTTAGGTTTTCCACCTGACGATTGTATGTCGCTATAATTTGTAATAAATAACCTATGAGCTATATTTTTAGGGGTAAAATACTTTAAATCAAAGTGCTTATTCTCAACAAGTGTATCTGATGAAATTAATTGCTTTGTTTGACTTAAATAGGCACAGTCATCTCCTATCTTGTTATAATTTTTTATGAAATATTTAATTATCTTTTCCTCGTTTGACATTTTGTTGGTATATTTAACTATAATTCTATAAAAATTTAATTTATTTTTTTTCGAACTAAAGGAAAAGAGTCTCTTTTTTTTGTTAATACAAGTTGAAAAATAACGTTTTCTCCCTTTATAAATGATAATTCACTTAAATTTAAATATGCCTCCCACATTCTAATAAAACGCTCGTCGTATAGTTTTAAAACTTCATCTTTAGAATTTTTGAAATTTTGGAACCAATGTGAGAGTGTTTTAGCATAGTGTAATCTTAAAACCTCAATGTCAGATATAATTAATCCTGATCTTTCTATTGCAGGAATTATTTCCGATAGTGCAGGTATATATCCGCCTGGAAATATATATTTTCTTATAAAAGCCGGTGTTAACTTTGGAGTTCTAATATTACCAATAGTGTGGACAACAGCTATTCCATCATCTGTAAGCAATTCATTTATTTTTTTAAAATAGGTTTTATAAAAAGGTTTTCCAACATGCTCAAACATTCCAACAGATACTATTTTTGAGTAGCTACTATTTTCATCTCTATAATCTTGAAGAGAATAATTTAATTTTTCTTTATTTTCATTGTTCTCAAGTTGTTCATTACAATATTTAATTTGTTCTTCAGATAGTGATATTCCTTTAACATTACACTTATGATTATCTACAAAATATTTACTCAAAGAGCCCCAACCACAACCAATATCCAAAACATTATCAGATGAATTAAGTAAAAGTTTATCAGCTAATCTATTCATTTTATTATTTTGTGCATCGGTTAAAGTATCAGTATCTTTTTCAAAATAGGCACATGAATATTGTCTAGTTTCATCTAAAAATAAGTCATACAATCTGTCAGATAAGTCGTAATGATTGGCAATATTATTTTTAGCCCTTTTTACAAAATTAAGCTGAAAAAATGGATTGAGGATAAGAAAAATTTTAAAGAAAATAGTTTTTGTTACTTTTTCAAGGTATTTATTATAATTTTCAATCAATAAATCTGAAAATTCATAAAAAGAAGCATTTTCTAACTCATAGTCTTTATCCATGTAACCTTCAGTTAACACTAGAGATGGTGCATAATAAATCTTTTTTAGAAAGTTTTTGTTGTTAATTTTAAGAATTACAGCGTCATTACCATTATCGATTAAATATTCTGAGTTATCTGATTTTATTAATACAGATCTGGTTTTGATTAATTTTTTTAGTATAAATTTAAGTATTCTAAAAGACATAAGTGATACGCTATTATTAAATATATATCAGTTAAATTTATAAAATTTTATCATATATTGATTGATAAAATGAATTAAAATATGAATATATTTTGTAAACTAGTTAAGATAACTATCGTAATTTAGAGAAATGAACACAATAGATAAAATAAATTATATTAGTAATTGGATTAAAACCTATGCTAACTCCAACAATTTTAGTTCTTTAGTGATAGGTATTTCTGGTGGTATAGACTCAGCTGTAACAAGTACATTGAGTGCTAAAACAGGATTGAAAACTATCGTTGCTAACATGCCTATTTTAGATCATAAGACCACAAATGATAGAGGCTTATCGCATATATTATGGTTAAAGAAAAACTTTGAAAATGTTAAAGATTTAAAAATAGATTTATCAGTTGTTTTTGAAAATTTCAAAACTGCCCTAAACTCAAACAATTCGGAACATGGCTACGCTAATTCTCAGGCCAGACTTAGAATGGCAACTTTATATCAAATCGCTGCAAGTAATAATGGAATAGTAGTAGGCACAGGAAACAAAGTAGAAGATTTTGGGATAGGTTTTTATACTAAATACGGTGATGGTGGTGTTGACATATCTCCTATTGCAGACTGTTTAAAAACTGAAATATGGGATATGGGTAAAGAATTAATGATCAATCAGGATATAGTTGACGCAGCACCAACAGATGGTTTGTGGACAGATGGAAGATCAGACGAAGATCAAGTTGGATTAAGTTATACTGAAATAGAAGAGGCAATGTTAAATGAAAACTCGTCTAACAGAAATAAATATCTAGACATTAGAAATAATAACGTTCACAAAATGAATCCAATACCAGTTTGTATACTTCCTAAATAGAAATGTAATCAATTATTAAAGAATATTTTTTTTTGTATTTTAAGAATACTTCTTTTTTTTTTATAGTATAAAAATGTTTTTTAATTTTTAAAGATTGAATAAATTGATCGTCTAAAAATTTCTTATCTAAAATTAAACAACTCAAATCTAATTTACTTTTAATATTTAAGATATATTTTTTAGAATACTTATAAAAAGAGGCACCTACTTTAAATTGAGTTGAAATGTTTTTTATATTAAACAAATTTTTATGGTGAAAAGAAATAATAGTTATTTTCTTGAAATTTTTAGTTTTTTTTAATAGTTTTAAAAGGACACTCTTTTTAAAAACACCTTTTAATTCAAGGAATAATTCTTTTTTATCATCATAGATGTTTAAAAGATCATCTAATTTTGTTATTTTTAGTTTTTTTCTTGTTAATCTATCTAATTTTGAAAAAACTAAAGACTTAATAGTATAATCTAAGTTATAAATTCTTCTTAAATTTGGATCGTGAAAGCATATTATTTCCTCGTCTTTTGTATATCTTAGATCAGTCTCTAATGAATATCCTAGTTCGAAAGACTTTTTAAAACTTTTAAGAGAGTTTTCTTTGGAATATTTAGTTATTAAACCCCTATGGGAAATATGTGTAACCTTCAAACTTTAAGCTCTGTAACCAGTTACATTATCAAATATATGAACTGTGGATGGGGAGATATCAAATTTAAAAATATCTCCTGCTTTTAAATTAATTTTAGAAGATAATTTGCAGCTAAATTCCTGACCCCCAATACTTGAATATATGATCATGTCAGATCCTAAATACTCAACTAAATTGGCTAAACTTGAATATTCACCTTTATCTGATATTAAAATATCGTCTGGTCTTATACCAACACATGCATCTTCAATATTTAGAGTATTATTTAGCTTAATTTGAATATCTGAAATTTTAGCTAATCCATTTTCTATTTTACTTTGAAATAAATTCATTTGAGGTGAACCAATAAATTCTGCTACAAATTTAGTCTTTGGTTTTGAGTAAATATCTTTTGGAGTTCCAACTTGCTCCACTACTCCATTATTAATCACTACAATTCTATCTCCAAGGGTCATAGCTTCAGTTTGATCATGAGTTACAAAAATACTTGTTACGCCCATTTGACGTTGAAGTTTTTTAATCTCTAATCTCATTTGATTTCTAAGTTTTGCATCTAAATTAGATAAAGGCTCATCAAATAAAAATATTTTTGGATTACGAACTATGGCCCTACCCATAGCAACTCTTTGACGCTGTCCACCTGAAAGCATACTTGGCTTTCTTGAGAGTAATTGATCTATTTCTAGAAGTTTAGCTACATCATTAACTTTATTATTAATTTCATCTTTAGATATTCCTCTATTTTTAAGACCATAAGACATATTGTTAAATACTGACATATGAGGATAAAGAGCATAATTTTGGAAAACCATAGCTACATCTCTTTCTGAAGGATCAATATTATTTATTAAATTACCATCTAATGAGATTTTACCACTTGTTATATCTTCTAATCCAGCAATCATCCTTAATAAAGTAGACTTTCCACATCCACTGGGGCCCACGAATACAACAAATTCTCCATTATCAATATTTAAAGATGTTTCATCTACTGCTTTAGTACCGTTAGGATAAATTTTTGTAATATTTTGTAATTCTAAGAAGCCCATTTTATTTTTCTGTTTGAATTAATCCTTTGATAAACCATCTTTGTAGAATTACAACAACTAACACAGGAGGTAACATTGACAAGATTATATAAGCAAATCTCTCTCCTGTTCTCGGTAATGCAACACCCTCATAATTTTCTGTAAAAATAATTTTCATTCCCATTACTACAGTCCAATATTTTTCATCAGTGGTCATAATTAAAGGCCACAAATACTGACTATAGCCATATACGAACATAAAGATAAACATAGCTGCCAACATTGTTTTTGAGAGCGGTAATAAGAAGTCAATAAAAAACCTCCAACTATTAGCACCATCTAACTTTGCTGACTCTAATAGTTCATCAGGTATTGTCTTATAAAATTGCCTAAAGAAAAAAGTAGCAGTAGCAGATGCAACTAACGGTAATATAAGCCCTGTATAAGTATTTGTGAGACCAAGATCAGATACTATTTTATAACTTGGAAAAATTCTTACCTCTAAAGGAACTAATAATGTAATAAAAATTAACCAAAAAATTGGCACAGCTAGTTTAAATCTAAAATAAACTAATGCATACGCTGACATAGCTGAAATTACAACTTTCAATGTAGCAATACCAAGGGCCATGATAAAACTATTTATAAACATTCTAGCAGCTGTAACTTCTTCAGACCAACCTCCTTTTTCATTGAGAACCTCGTTATAGTTTTGAGAAAAACTCTCACCTAAAAAGAATTTCATACCCTCGGTCATTATAGATACATTATCGTGAGTTGAAGTTGCAAAAGAAAACCAAATTGGAAGTACCATTAACAATACACCCAGAATTAAAATAACATGTGAAAGTATCTCTAAAGGTTTGATCTTCATTTACTTTGGAATATCCCTTGAATAAATAACTTTTGAAGAAAGACAATTATTATTACTGGAGGTATCATTGACATAATAACAAATGCAAAACGATCTGATATTGATCCGTACATAGTCTTAAGGCCCATTACAACAGTCCAATACTGTTCACTTGTCGTCATGATTAATGGCCACAGATATTGATTGTAACCAAAAACAAACATAAAAATAAAAACTGCAGCTATCATTGTTTTAGATAAAGGAACTAAGAAATCAATAAAAAACCTCCAACTACTAGTTCCATCTAACTTAGCTGCTTCTAATAACTCATCTGGAATTGATTTGTAAAATTGGCGAAAAAAGAATGTGGCAATTGCTGAAGCAGAGATAGGAAGAATTAAACCTGCAAATGTATTTACAAGGTTTAATTTTGACATAATAATGTATGAGGGCATAATTCTTAACTCCAAAGGAACTAATAAAGTAATAAAAATTAACCAAAATATAATAGTTGCATACTTAATTTTAAAATAAACCAAGCCATAAGCGGCCATTAAAGATGTAACCACAGAAAGAGTAGCAATGCCTATTGCCATAACGAAGCTGTTAAAAAACATTTTAAAAGCTGTTATTTCTTTAAAAAAACCTGATTTTTTAAATAAAACTCGTGAGTAATTTTCAACAAAGTTATCACCTAAAAAAAATTGTAGACCATTGGTATTGATAAATAAGCTTGAGTGTGTTGAACTTGCAAAAATAATCCATACTGGAATAATCATAATCAGTAGTCCTGTTAAAAGAATACAATGGTTGATAGTTGATGAGATATATCTTGTCATTAATTATAATGTATCTTTCCTTCTATGTATCTAAATTGGAAAATCGTTATAAATAAAACGATAATCATCATCATAATTGATTGGGCACCTGCACTACCGAGATCTAATCCTTTAAAACCATCAATATAAGCTTTATAAACTAATGTTTTTGTTTCACTACCTGGAGCACCAATTGTTGTAGTATCTATAATTCCAAATGTATCAAAAAAAGCGTAGGTGATATTAATTATTATCAAGAAAAATGTTGTGGGCATTAGCAAAGGAAAAGTAATTGTCCAAAATCGTCTAATATTACTTTTACAGTCTATAATAGAAGCTTCTATAACTGTTTTTTGAATGGCTTGAAGACCTGCAAGGAAGAAAATAAAATTTGCACTTATCTGTTTCCAAGAACCTGCGATTATTACATAAATATAAGCATCAAAGACATCCTTGTACCAATTAAATCCCCATAGATTATTAAACAAATGATACAAGAGTCCATATCTTTCACTGAAAAAATAATTTGCCATAACGCCAACAACAGCAGGAGCTATCGCATAAGGCCAAATTAAAAGTGTTTTATATACATTTTTACCGTGTATTACTTTGTTAGCTTGTACTGCTAGTAATAAACCGATTGAACCAGTAATAAGGGTTATAACGAGACTATAAATAATGGTAAATTTGAAAGCTGTAAAATATGACGGATCAGAAAAAATAAATAAAAAATTATCAAAACCAGCAAACTGAGAGCCAAAACCAAAAGCATCTTGCATTGTAAAAGCATCTTTAAATGTTTGAATAATTGGCCAATATAAAAAAATTAATAAAATTAATAATTGAGGCGCTAAAAAAAAATATTGAGAATAATTTGATTTAAATTGAACTTTTTTCATTAATGTTTTAAGGAGGATATATATATCCCCCTTAACTAAAGATTAATGTTTATAGAGTTTTTGCAAACTGTTTTAAAAGTTTAGCAGCGCCCTTATCCATGTTGCTTAGAGCTTTTTCAACAGTAATATCTCCGTTAAGCATTGGCTCAACATTTTCATAAATTACTTCACGAATTTGTGGCCAGTTACCTGCTCTATATCCACCTGGAATAGTAGAACCCTCTAGACCTAATTGCTCACCAACTGCCTTGTGATAAGGTGAGGCTCTGTAGAAATTAATTTTTTCTGCGAGCTCAATTCCACCTTTTGTTACTGCTGCGTAACCAGTCATGTTGTGATAGTAGAGATCCATTTCTGGTGAACCCATAAATTCAATAAATTTAGCAAGTCCTTTGTACTCCTCTTCAGTATGACCATTTAAGATCCAGTTAGCAGCACCACCGATGAATGTTGGATATTCTTTACCACCAGTTACAGAGTCCCAATATGGAATTGGATTAGTTGTAAAGTTTGGAAGTACACCTTTCATACCGCCAAAAGAGGCAGCAGATCCAAACCAAAATGCAGCTTCACCATTAGTGAAAGGCGCTTGATTGTCTCCCCATGCTCTTCCTTTATAACCGTAGTAACCTTTTTCATACCACTCCTTAACTTTAGTCCAATGGTAAACAAACGCTTCTGTATCAGCAAAAAGAGTTCTTGTAGGTACATCATCGTAACCATTGTTTCCGTCAGTCATTAGTAAGTTATGTCTTGAAAAGAAGTTTTCAGTCCAAATCCAAGGACTGTGACTTTGAAGGAGCGGGATATAACCGGCATCAAGTATCTTTTGTGCCATGCCTTCAAACTCTTCATATGTTTTTGGCACTTCCTCAATACCAACTTCATTTAAAATATCCATATTTGCATACATTAAACAAGTAGAGCTATTAAAAGGGACACCAATCATTTTTCCATCACCGTCTGCATAAAAGTTTTTTATACCTGGGATGTAATTATCAGCATCAACATCAATACCATATTTCTCAGCCATCTCTTCAAAGCCGATTACAACTCCATTTTTAACTTGTGCTACCATGATAGCCGCACCTGCGTCATAGACTTGTGAGTAGTGAGGTTGGTCCCCTGCTCTGAAAGCAGCAATTGTAGCTGCCATGTTGTCCTCATAGCTTCCTTTACCAGTAGGAATAACCATGTATTCATCTTGTGAGTCGTTGAATCGATTAGCTATTTCTATGATTACATCACCTAAAAAACCACTGTTACCGTACCACCAATGAATTTCGGTTTTACTGTAACTGTTTGATGTGAATGCAAAAGAAACTAAAAGTACGAAAATACTAATTAGTTTTTTCATTATATCCTCCTATAGGAACGTTCTTAATTTCATATTATAATATAATATTTTAAATCAAGAACAGATTGGTTGTGTATAATTTAAGGAAAAAATATTAAATATTTATGAAAAATTATTGGATTAGAGCTTTTTTGTTAAATATCTTAACGCATAAATAAATCCGTCTTTACCCATTCCAATTATTGAACAATCACACGCTGGAGCTATTAAAGACTTTCTTCTGAAGTCCTCCCTTGAGTAAATATTAGATAAATGAACTTCGATTTTTAAAATTGATTTAATTTCTAATGAGTCGTGTAATGAAACTGAGGTATGAGTAAGACCGCCGGGATTTATGATAATTCCAACATATGACTCATCAAGACCATTTATTTTATTTATGATTTCACCTTCAATATTGCTTTGATAGAAATCAAGGATACAGCCAAGTGACTCTGACTCTTTAAGTAACTCGTTTTCTAGGTCTTTTAAGGTGAAATTTCCATAAACACTTTCTTTACGCTTACCTAACATTTCAAGATTTGGTCCATTAATTATTGCAATTTTTTTATCCATGATTAACAATTTTATATCAAAGATTTTAACAATCCCAATACGTATTATTTATCAATATTTTTATATTTTTTTAGTTCAAATGAGCTTTTTTAATGATATTTAAGTTATTTAAAAACTAGGAGTTTACTTATGAGAAAATTTGTTATTGATATGACCATGTCATACGACTTTCAAGTCACTATTGAGGCTGAGTCAGAAGAAGAAGCCAAAGCTAAATTTACAAGCACACCTTTAGAACAGCTTGGTAGTTATAAATTTGGTTCATTTTACAAGACATTTAGAGGTATTAAATTAGATGAATTTGATCCAAGATTTTATAAGGACGAAGATAAAGTTAGATAAAATTAAATGAGTAGAACAATTTCAGAAAATATTTTTGGTACCCAGTTCTTCTCCAAATACTATTTAACTATATTAGGGGTGATTTTACTTACCGTATCATCAAAGATTTCAATTCCTTTTTACCCTGTACCAATGACATTACAAACACTCGTGGTTTATTTCATTGCAGCTTCAATGGGAATGGTTGGATTTTACTCAACTTTTATTTATGTAGTTTTAGGCACACTTGGTTTACCTATTTTTGCCAATGGTGGAGGAATTGGTTATATATTCTCTCCTACATTCGGGTTTTTATACGGTATGATAGTTGCTGCCTTCTTCATATCTTTAATTTTTAACAAGGAAGTAAGCGTTAATTTAATTAAATTATCTATGACAATTTTTATTGGTGCTCTTATAATATTCTTATGTGGTTTAAGCCACCTATCGTTCTTTGTAGGTTTTGAACAAGCAGTTTCTCTTGGTTTAATGCCCTTTTTATATAGTGAGTTTCTAAAGATTATATTAGCTATAGCAATAATTTTTGGGTTGATTCAAAGAGTTAATTCAAAAAATCATAAATAAACTTCAAATACAGTATTAAATATAGAGAAGTGCCTCGATGCTAATTCTTTTCTGCTTTTACTGTAACCACCACCAATAACTGTACAAAGGGGTATTTTTTTGTCCTTAAAATAGTTGCATACAATTTGATCTCTTTTTTTTAAACCCTCATCAGTAAGATTTAAGTTTCCAAGATCATCATTATGGTGAACATCAACACCTGCGTCATAAAATACAATATCAGGTTTAAACTTTGCATTCACTTGATCAAGGGTGTTTTCAAGGATATTTAAATATTCATTATCTTCTATACCGTCATCGATCGGTATATCTAAATCGCTTGTTTTTTTATCAAAAGGAAAATTATTTTTACAATGTATAGAACATGTATAAATATCATCAATATTTTGACAAATTGAGGCTGTACCATCACCTTGATGGACATCTAAATCTAAGATTAAAATTTTATTAACTTTTTTTTGATTAAGTAAATTTATTGAAGCAAAGGCTAAATCGTTAAATACACAAAAACCAGATCCACAATCTTTAAAAGCATGATGTGTTCCTCCTGCCAAATGACATGCTACACCATTCTCTAATGCTAAATAAGATGTTTGTAGTGTTCCTTGTATTGCTAAAAAAGATCTAATAGCTAATCTCTTACTCCAAGGTAGATTTATTCTTCTCTCTTGATTTCTCAATAGACTACCCATTTTAACATTCATTACATATTCACTATCATGTACATTTTGAACATCTTTTAAAGATGCAGATACACTTTGATGAATAATCAATTCTTTAAAAAGATTAGAGTCTTTAATAAAATTATATAAATCAGAAAATTTTGTACCCACAAATCTGTGACCGCTTGGTAAGGGGATATCATAGTTCTGATTGTAAACAACATTAAGTTTATTCATTTATCAAAGTTTTATAAATTTTGTATTAACTAATTTTTACTATTTCATCAGACTCGTATGTTACTTGATATAAATTTTTCTTTACAATATTAGACATTGCTTTAGCTACAGTGTTAGCATGAATTGGTCTCATTTTTTTTAGTGGTCCAATAAATAATGGTGTTAATAATTTAAAAATAAGTATTCCCATTTTCTCTGCAATTCTAAACTGTTTTCTTTTACCTAGTAAAAAAGATGGTCTTAAAATACCAAGATTATAAAAATCTAAACGTTTTAATTCTTCTTCAACTAACCCTTTAAATCTTAAGTATTCTCCTTTATTTTTTGGGTCTGCAAAACCAGATGAGACGAAAACAAAGGATTTTATTGAGTTTTTTTTACAAATTTGAGCAATTTTTTTAGGTAATTCGAGTTCAACTTTCTGATAGTCATCTTTATTAGGAGAATTTTTTTTTGTTGTACCAATACAAAAAAAACAACTATCTGCTAGTATTAAATGTTTAACCTCTTCAAGGTTATCAAAATTTGTATTAATAATTTCTAATTTTGAATTTGTAATATTAATTTCTGATCGAGTGAATACTTTAACTTTAGTATAATAATCATCGTTTATTAAAGTTTTAATTAAATAACTTCCAACTAGTCCAGTACTACCAAAAACTACTGCAGAAGACATGTTAAATTTATATATTATAATTTAAAGTTTAAGAATATTTATCTTTTAAAATATTTTTTTGCACTTTTCCCATTACGTTTTTTGGAAGTTCATTTAATACTATATACTTCTTTGGAGTTTTATATTTAACTAGATTATTTTCTACAAAAATAGAAAGATCTTTTATTTCCGTATTATTATTAATCATAACAACTGCAGCTATAGGAACTTCACCTAAATCATTATCTTTTATACCAAATACAGCAGACTCTATTACAGATATATGTTGATTAATTAAATCTTCTATTTCTTTAGGATATATATTAAAGCCTCCGCTTATAATTAGATCTTTATTTCTTCCTGATATAAATAAGTATCCATCTTTATCAAAGTGACCAATATCACCTGTAATAAAATACCCGTCTTCAGTAAACGCCTCTTGAGTTTTTTCAGGATTATTTAAATAGCCTTTAAAAACATTAGGACCTTTAATTTCAATCATACCAATTTTATTAAGCAATGTATCTTTGTCACCTATAGTTTTATTAATTCTTATACTTATATCTTTTAAAGGCTTACCTACTGACCCAGCTTTCCTTTCTCCATCAAAAGGATTAGAAGTATTCATATTTGTTTCAGTCATACCGTAACGTTCTAATATTCGATGACCAGTAATATTATAAAAATCTTGATGTGTTTCAGTTAATAGAGGAGCGCTACCTGATATAAATAATTTCATATTTTTTGTTGCGGACTTACTTAACCTTTTGTCTTTAATCAACCGTGTATAAAAAGTAGGCACTCCCATCATAAGAGTGGAATACTTAAATGCCTCCATTACTAAATCTATATTAAAATTTTTAATAAATCTTATGGTAGCTCCGCTCATCATAGAAGTGTTTATAGCAACAAATAATCCATGAGTGTGATAGATGGGAAGAGAATGGATAAGAGTGTCACTAGTATCAATATTCCATAAATTTATTAACTGATAAGCATTTGACACTAAATTTTGATGAGTTAACATGGCACCTTTTGGTTTACCAGTGGTACCTGATGTATACAGAAGTGCAGCTAAATCATCTTTTACTCTAATATTAGGTTTAAATGAACTATCAAAATTTTCTAAATTATTGGTGACATCCCCTTCTCCATTTGCATTTAATGATAAAATTCTACAACCAATATCATCACATATAGGTTTAATACTCTCAACTTCTGAGCTTTCGCAAATTAAAAAAGATGGTTTAGAGTCTTCAATAAAATAAATAGTTTCATTTAAAGTGTAATTTGAATTAAGGGGAAAAAAAACTGATCCAGTCAGAATTGATGTTAAATAAAGAGATAATGTCTCTTTACATTTTTGCGATTTAACAAGTATAATATCATCACTTTTTAGACCTAGATTAGTTAATTTATTAGAAATTTTTGAAGAAAGTGAAATAAAATCTTTATAAGAAATCTTAGTTCCATCGTCTAGTATTAAAAAGGTTTTATTATTGTTTAAATTCGGTTCTATCAGATTTAAATAAAGTGAATAGGTCAAAGTAATTCAAGTGTTTTAAAGAGAATAAATTGTAGGTCCTGCATTAAGCAGGACCTTAAAATTAAAATAGGAATTTTTGGTTAATCAACAATTACGGTAACCATTTCTCCCATGTAGATTTATTGTTAGCTTTCCATTCTGCTACCACATCATTAAGTTCTCCGCCTTCACGAACTTGAACGAGCATTGCAGCTTGGTCAGCATTGGATAAAGCCATTTTACCAAAAAACTCTAAAGCTTTTTGATTTTCTGGTTTAGCAAATGTATCAGGATTACCGTAGTTCATTGGATAGTCAACAGCCCAACCTGTAGCTGGCCAATAGTCAGCACCACAAGTTTCCCAATTATTAGCCTCTGTGAAAGTATCACATGATTGATTTGGTGCTAGTTTTACCCCAACTAAATCATTAACTCCAAAGAACCAGTGTGGTTCCCAAAGATACATTAAGAAAGGCTCACCTCTGTCATACATACCTTGAGCTTCAGCTAATGCGGCTGTTTCTGTTCCTAATTCATCAGCAACAAAATCTAAACCAAGAAGGTCAAGTCTTTTTTGATCGTGACAGTTCCAACCAGCAACTGGACAACCAATTAATCTGCCCTTATCACCACTTTCCATAGTTGCAAAATCAGATTTGTATTTATTCAAATCAGCAAAACCAGAAAAATCTGGATGTGCATCTGCCCAATATTTTGGAACATAGTAATCTGACATACCTGTAATACCTACAGTTCCAAGAAGCTTAACACTTCCGTCACCACTGTATGTCATTTTAACTTCTCCACCGTGAATAAGGTCGCCATTTAACATGACTTCATCAGCTTCAGCATAACTAGGCCATGACTCACATGCAAAATCAATATCTCCAGCAGCTATAGCTTCCCAAAGGCCTGTTCCTGAGGCGAATACTATTCTATCAATCTCGTATCCTAATTCATCTTCAAGGATGCTTACAGCAACTTGACATGAAATCTCTCCACCAGTCCAGTCAGCAATAGCAGCTAATAGTTTTTCTGCATTAGCTTTACTGAATGTTGCAGTAAAAAGAATAGAGGATAGAATAAAAGTAATTATTGTTTTAGATAATCTCATTGATTATTCCTCCCATTAAGTGAATTATTTTACCAAATAAATTAAAAAGTACATATGCAATTTATTCATCAATAATTATAATTTAGTTAAAAATTTGATATTATTAACTAATCTAGTGTAATAATATTGATAATTATGAAAAATAAAGTATTTATTACATGTGCAGTAAACGGTTCTGGTGATACTGCTTCAAAACACCCTGATCTTCCTAAGACGCCGAAACAAATTGCCAATTCTGCAATAGAGTCTGCTCAAGCTGGCGCCTCTATAGTGCATATTCATGTCAGAGAGGAAGATGGAACACCAAGCCGAAAATTTGAATTTTATAAAGAGGTAGTTGAAATTATTAGATCAAGCAATACTGATGTAGTTATTAATCTTACAACAGGTATGGGTGGAGATTTAGATATTGGTGAAGGAGAAAACCCTATGGATTTTGGACCTTATACTGATATGGCAAATATTATGGAAAGAATATCTCATGTTGAAGAATTACTTCCAGAAATATGCACACTTGATGCAGGAACTTTAAATTTTGGCGATAGCTCGGTGTTAGCAGTTAACACTCCTAATGATCTAAGAAAAGCAGCTAAGCGATTAAAAGAAATTGGTGTTAAACCTGAAGTTGAAGCTTTTGATTTAGGTAACATGTGGTTTGGGGCACAACTTTATGAAGAGGGTCTTCTCAGCGATCCACCACTATATCAAATGTGTTTAGGTATTCCATGGGGGGCACCAGCTAAAACTTCAGCTATGCTTGCTATGTTAGATGTCATGCCTAAAAATGCTATTTGGTCTGGTTTTGCAATATCAAGAAATGAAATGCCTTTTGTTGCACAAACAGTTTTACTTGGTGGAAATCCAAGAGTTGGACTTGAGGATAATTTATATTTATCAAAAGGAAAACTAGCAACTAACCCACAGTTAGTTGAAAAGGCAATTAAAATAGTACATGAATTAGGTTCTTCAATAATGAACCCTAAAGAAACTCGCGAATATTTAAAACTTAATAAAAATTAATCCATTCTCTCAGTATTACCATCAACTGAGATGACTTGACCAGAAACCCTAAGTGAGTCGTTAGAAATTAAAAAAGAACACATTTTTGCTATGTCTTCTTCGTAAACCCACTGCTTTAAAGAACTCATAGATACAAAATCTTTTTCAATAGATTTTGCAGATTGATTTAGGATTTTGGCTTTAGCTTTTATTACTCTATTCATTCTAGAACCTTTAACAGATCCTGGACATATAGCATTTACTCGAATATTAAATTTTCCTAGTTCCATTGCTAAAGTTTTTGTCATACCAATTAAAGCCCATTTACTTGCAGAATAAGGAGCTCTATTAGGAAATCCATCTATTCCTGCAGTTGAAGAAATATTTACTATAGATCCATATTTTGATTTTTTGATCATAGGTATTGAATATTTAGTAAAATAAAAGTGACTGTTAACATTTATATGTAAAGTTTTCTGCCAATCGTCTGAATTAATTTTATCTAAAGAAGATGTGGGTCCAGCAATTCCTATATTGTTTATTAATCCATCTATTTTGTTAGTTTTATTTGAAATATATTTAAAGAAAGTTTTAACATCAATTTCTTTAGAAGCATCACATTCAAAGATAAATAATTTCTTATTAAATTTTAAGTGTCTTTTTAGTTTATTAATATATTTTTTATCAATATCACAAGTGTAAACAGTAGCACCTTGGGATAGTAATAATTTTACTGAAGCAAGACCGATGCCGGAAGCGCCAGCAGATATAATTATTTTTTTATTTTTAAGAGAATTATTTAGCATCAAAAAATATATTATTGGGTTTGGAAGGAATTGATCTATCTATTCCTTTAACAATTTTTTTTTCTTTATCATAAAAGGGTAGATCAACAATAATTCCTTTGTGAGTAGAATTATCTGGAAGTAATATTTCTACTTCTTTACCCTCCCAATCATCAGGATTATAAAATCTTACATAGCCAATGCCTTTTTGGAGTGTTGGTGAAGGAACTCCAGCTGTGATATAACCTATATTCATACCATTAAATTTAATTTTACTTTTAGCTGATGGTATTGCTGTTTTACATGTAATTCCAAATAAACAACTTCTTTTATCTTTATGAACTAATGCATCTTTACCTATAAAGTCTTTATCCATATTTACAAAATAACCAAGTCCAGCTTCGAAAGGAGTCATTGTTGTATCTATATCAGTTAAATTACCTAATATGCCACCTTCAATTCTTCTAATAGTCATGGCTCTTGAAGCAGAAAATTGCATACCGTAGGGTTTACCACATTCAATTAGATGATCCCACAAAGCTAAATGATCAGTTTTAAAACCATCTGAAAAAATCTCAAAACCAAGTTCATTAGTAAAACCAGTTCTGGAAACATAAAGTTCTTGGCCACCAATATCAAAGAAATCTGAACTGAAGTAGGACATGTTTTCATCAATCTTGCCATTCGATGCAGCATTCATAATTTCAATTGATGCAGGCCCCTGTATTTGAAGAACTCTTGATTTAGGATCTTTAATGTTTATATCGTAATTAGAGCTGTGAGCTAACAACCAATCTTCAAATGGACCATCTGCTTGGACATACCAAAACTTATTTTCAGAAAATCTAAATAAGACGCCATCCATAAATATCCCACCTTGTGGCGTACATGCAAGTGCATAATAGCCTCTACCTTTTTTTGTTGTCGATATTTCTCTTGTTAAGACTTTATTTAAAAAAGAAACAGAGTCTTTTCCAGAGATTTCAATGGGTTTTTCTGGAACATCAAATATAAGAGCCTTTTGTCTTAATAACCAATATTTTTCAGATGGATCTTCATCAATCTTCATTGGAAAGTATCGACCTGCATAAACACCTCTCACCATATTTGATGTTTGAGTTCTCTCAATATATGGTGACTCTTCAAATCTACGGGCACTAATTTCTATAGTTTTTTTTAAATCAATTTCTTCTTGTAAATTTCCCATATATCTTATTACTTTCTTAATATTTTTTTATTATCACGAATAATCTCAGGAGGGTTATATGCTGTAACAGGTGAGATAGTATCCTTCACTAACTCAATTTCAACAAGACAAGAATGTGCTATAGGTCCTTGACCAAGTTTCGAGGTACCCTTATCTTTTGTGAGTACATTAGGATTGCCATGTTTACATAACGTATTTTTATTTTTGGGATTTTCAGGATCGTACCATGCACCCGTACTCATTTGGACTACACCAGTACGTATTTTGTCATTTATATTTACTCCAGCTAAACAAGCACCTCTGTCGTTATAAAGTTTAACAATATCTCCATTATTTATTCCACGACTACTTGCATCATCGGGATGCATTTCAACGGGTTCACGATCTTTGATTTTAAAAGATTTACTATAACTGCCGTGGTCCATTTGACTATGTAATTTATTTCTTGGTTGATTTGATATTAAATGTAAAGGGTAATTATTATTTTTATTTCCTAACCACTCACAAGGTTCTAACCAAGTAGGATGTCCTGGACAATCGTCATATTTAAAACTATCAACTGTTTTTGAGAATATTTCTATTTTTCCACTAGGAGTAGATAAAGGATTATTTAATGGATCACTTCTAAAATCTTTTAACATTAATGTATTTTCCTTAGGGGGTGATACTTTGAACCACCCTAAATTTCTAAACTCCTCATAGCTTGGAAAATTTATGTTAGATGATTTAGATTTAGAAGATGTTTCTTGATAAATCCATTTCTGCCATTCTTCTTCATCTCTATCCTCTGTGAAAATTTTCTCAACACCCATTTTATTTGCTATTCCTTTAAAAATATCAAAATCATTTTTCGCGAGACCAAAAGGTTCAACTAATTTTGACATTGAAACAACATAAGGATCGCGAGGTGTGAGCATTATATCCTGTCTCTCAAGTGAAGTGGTACAAGGGAGAACAATATCAGAATATTTAGCTAAAGAATTCCAGCACCATTCATTAGAAATAATTGTTTCTGGTTTCTGCCAAGCTTGTAGAAGTCTATTTAAGTCTTGATGATGATGAAAAGGGTTTCCTCCTGCCCAATAAATCAACTTTATATCAGGATATTTGTATTCTTTACCATCAAAATCAAATTTTTCACCCGGGTTTAAAAGTAAATCACTAATTCTTGCAACAGGAATAAAATCATCAATTTTATTTTGAGCTTGTGGGAATGCTGCACCAGGTATGATAGAAAATTGACCCCCGATGTGGTTAGTTGCACTATAACCAAATCCAAAACCACCACCAGGCAAACCTATCTGACCTAGCATGGATGCTAACATAATTGCAGTCCAAAAGGGTTGCTCACCATGATCTTGCCTTGTTAAGGACCAACTAACAGATATCATAGTTCGTTTTGATGACATCTCTTTTGCTAAAGAAATAATTTTATCAGATGAAATTTCACTAATATGTGATGCCCAATTAGCATCCTTAGGTGTTCCATCAATATCCCCTAGTAGATAAGGAAGAAATATATCAAAACCTTCAGTGTATTTTTTAATAAATTCAACATCATATAAATTTTCTTTATAGAGCGTGTGTGCAAGGCCCATCATTATAGCGACATCAGTGTTAGGTCTTAATGCTAGCCACTCGCCATTAATTTGATCTAATAAATCACTTTTTAATGGACTAAAGTTTACGAATTTTATTCCTGCATCTGCTGAACGAATAAGTTTTTCTTTTTGATAGTGACTTCCAGTTCCACCTTGAGCTATCTGTCCATTTTTTAAAGGGACTCCTCCGAAACTTAAAAATAATTCTGTATTTTCCTCAATTGAATCCCAACTGGTACATGTATCAAGGTAAGTTCTATAACTTCCCAATATATGAGGAACCATCGCCTCAGCTGCAGCAAAACTATACGTAAATTTAGATCTTGTGTACCCTCCAATACAGTTTAAAAAACGATGAAGTTGACTTTGAGCATGATGAAATCTACCAGCACTTGCCCAACCGTAAGATCCTCCAAAGATAGATGAATTACCAAAATTATTTTTAACTCTATTTAATTCATTAGCTACGATTTTCTCAGCTTCATCCCAAGAAATAGCAATAAAAGGCTCAGTCCCTCTTAAATTATTATTTGAACCTGGTCCTTTATCCTTCCAACTTTTTCTAATCATAGGTGAGTCTATACGTGTATGATGATTGTGAACATCTACGATTCCGGAACCTATGGGAGAGGGGTCATTATCATTTTCCCATCCAATTAATTCTTCAACTTTACCATCCTTCACTTTAGCTCTGTAAGTCCCCCAATGTGAACTAGTTAGGGGTAGATCTTTTTTTATATTCATTAAGACTGATCTAGTCCAAGTGCTTGTCTTTGTTTTTTAGTCCATGCGTGAGTAATTCTATCTATGATAATAGCAAGAAGGACAATAGCTAAACCAGCTGATAGACCTCTACCTGTATCAGATCTTTGAAGAGCATTAAATACTTGAAGACCAAGTCCTTTACCTCCAATTAAAGGAGTAACAATTTGCATAGCAAATGCCATTATCACAGTTTGATTGAAACCCATCACAAGACTAGGTACAGCTAATGGGAATTTTACCTTATTTAATGTTTGGATACCTGTTCCACCAAAAGATTTTGAAACTTCAGAATAACCACCTGATACTTGTGACAAACCGAGAGCAGTTAGCCTTATAATTGGTGGGACAGAGTAAATTACAGTAGCAATAACAGCAGAAACAATATTGCCTCCAAAGAACATTAAAACAGGAATTAAATAGCAAAAATATGGCAGAGTTTGCATAGCATCCAAAACTACATTTTGTATGTCTCTGTACCATTTATTGTATGAGGCTAACACGCCCAACGGCACTCCTATAACAAAGCAAATTAAGACAGAAACCAATACAGAAGATAAAGTGATCATTGAATGCATCCACATTCCAGTAGCCCCTATGAAAGCTAATAATATTGCAGTAATTGTTGCAAATCTTAATCCTACAGTTACATAACCTATAATTATAAATACAACCATTGTATACCACCAAGGTATTTGTGTAAGAAATGCATTTAAGGGTTTAAGTAGATACAAATAAATGAAGTATTTTAAACCTTTTGCAAATGAAATAAACCCAGGATCAAGAGTCATAGCCTTTACAGCATCTTCTATCGGTTTTTGTATTTCGATAGTCCAAGTTTCTGGAAATGTTCCAATAGCAAAAAAGTATGCATCAAATATATAAATGAAAAAAAATATTAATAATGAAGAAAACAAAAAATATCTTTGGTTCATGAAATTTTTAATTATGCCAGAATATGACTTATTGAAGATAGAAATTGAGCTATCAAAAAAACTTGCAAAGATATTGATTATATTTGAAAAAATTAAATATGTAAGTTTGACTATAATTCTCAATGGTAATTCTATTAAATTAGCTAAGGGGTATCTTTGTAGACTTTGGGGTAGTAAGTAAAATTTTTCAACATCATTTGGTAAAGTTTCTTTATCTTTGCTTATTGCACTACTTAATCTATCAAACATTATTGCCATAAATAAAATACATAGGCCTCCTTCCATAGCCCATCCTACATCTAATTTTCTTATAGCCTGCCATACTTGACCACCTAGACCTTCAGCACCAATAAATGTTGCAAGGACAACTAATGCTAATGCCATCATTATTGTTTGATTAACGCCCATCATAATACTTGGTAAAGCCATCGGAATTTTAATTTTAAATAAAAGTTGATACTTGTTTGAACCAAATGACTCAGCTGACTCAATTGTTTCTTTTGATACTTGTCTGATACCTAAATTAGTTAATCTTATAATTGGTGGCATAGCGTAAATTAATGTAGCAAGTATTGCAGGTGCACCTCCTATTCCAAAAAAGAACATAGCAGGGAATAAATAAACAAAAGCAGGCATAACCTGCATTGTATCTAAGATAGGTTTAAGAAAATTTTCAAATCTATCACTTTGTGAACTAAATATTCCCAGAATTACTCCTAAAATTACAGACAAAATTACTGATAGTCCCATTAAGGCTAAAGTTTGCATTGAGACTTCCCACATATCAACAGCACCCCAAAAATAAACTGTGAACATACAAAATAAAGCTAATCTAATACCCCCATAAGCTAATGCAGGGAGAGTCATCAAGGACATTATTAAAATCCATGGGGACTCAACGAAAAAATTTTCTAATGCCATGTAACCAGACTGTAAAAATGATGCAAATAATCTAGTTATCCATCTATAATTATCTTTTAAATAATCTTCACCAGCATTTATCCATGCAGTGAATTTAAATTCATCAGTAATAGATTTAGGAAAAACAGTAGGATCTTCGTTAGTAATTGAAAGATAATAAGCAATAGCTCCAATAATAAAAATAGTTAAATATAAGAATATATTTTTATTAAGCTTTTTATTTACTTCTATATTTCGATCTAAAGACATTACTTACTTATATATAAACCTCAATTAATGAATTTATAAAAATAATTTTATTTTAATAGTATTAATTCACAATATAATATCAACATATCGCTTTAGTATGGATAAAATTATTTGCTCAAATATATGGAAAATTTTTGGAAATGATGAAAAGAAAATATTAGAAAATCTCGATCCAAATTTAACTAGAGATGAAGTTCAAGAAAAAACAGGTCATGTAGTTGCTGTAAAGGATGTTAGTTTCTCCATACAAAAAGGAGAAACTTTTGTTGTCATGGGCCTTTCAGGAAGTGGTAAATCAACTTTAGTGAGATGTTTGACAAGATTAATTGAACCTACAACAGGATCTGTAATTATTGATGACACAGATGTTACCAAGATTAGCAGAAATAGTTTATTAGATCTTAGAAGAAATAAAATGAGTATGGTTTTTCAACACTTTGGACTTTTCCCACACAGAACTGTGCTTGAGAATATTTCATACGGATTAGAAATTAGAGGAGAGAAAAAACAAGATAGATTAGACAAGTCAATGGAGTCTTTAAATCTTGTTGGTTTAAAAGGATGGCACAACAATTATCCAAGAGAATTATCTGGAGGTATGCAACAAAGAGTTGGTTTAGCTCGTGCTATGGCGGTTGAACCTGAAATATTAATATTCGATGAACCTTTTTCTGCATTGGATCCTCTTATTAGAAGAGAAATGCAAGATGAACTTTTAGACATTCAAAAAAAACTACAAAGAACTATGGTTTTTATTACACATGATTTTTTAGAAGCAATAAAAATGGGAGATCATATTGCTATCATGAAAGATGGTGAAATATCCCAAGTAGGAACACCTGAGGAAATAGTAGCAAATCCTGTCGATCAATATGTTAAAGATTTTTGCGAAGATGTTCCAAAATATAAAGTGCTAAGTGCAGGGAAAGTTATGCGTAAAGAATGCTCTGACGAGTCTAAAAACTTATTTTTAGATAAAACAAAGTGCATTGATGAAAATGCTAAAATTGAATCTTTAATCGATCAAATTTGTGAAGATGACACCGCCTACCCTATTATAAGTGCCAATTCAGGAGAGTTAGTTGGTGAAATCGATCGAACAATTGTTATGAAATCTATGAAATCAAAATAATTTGAATTTCTAGTTTGGCTTATTAATCTTTTTATTTTTATCTCTCCATATAATAATTAAACCAGCAAAAACTATTAATAGTACTCCAGGAAAAAGTTGATCAAAAGGTGCTTCACCAAAAAATATCCAAGCCAGTATAAATGAAGATGGTATTGCTAAATATTCAAAGACAGCTATTTTGCTAGCTGCAATCAATCTATACGAGTAAATAAAAAGGATGGCAGCAGTGCCACCAAAAATACCAATTAATGATAAAATTAAAAAGTCACTTTGGGTCTCAATATAAGTATGACCCGTTGTAAAAAAAATAAAAACTAAGGAGCCAAGAAAAGACGAGAATAAAGAGTAAAACTGTATTTTACCTGTAGAAAAATTGTCTGGAATAAATTTTAGTACTATAACTTGTACAGCCCATAAAAATGCAACTAGTATTGGTAAAATTGAATAGTATGAGAATATACTACTATTTGGTCTCATAATCATAACGACTCCAATAAAGCCAAGTATAACAGCAGACCATCTATATATACCCACCTTGTCCCCTAAAAAAAAAATAGACAATATAACTATAAAAAAAGTAGATGAAAAAGTAAGTGTGGATGCTGTAGCAAACTCCATATTATTTATAGCAATGTAATACAGAATATTAATTGCTAAAAAACACGAACCTCTCACAAAACAAAATAAAATAAATTTTTTACTCAAATTTTTAAAAAGATCTGAAGTCTCTTTATTATAAATAAATAAAAGTATTAAAGGAATAATAGCAAAAGTATTTCTAAAAAGTGCTAATTGAATAGTTGAATACTCACCTCCTAAATATTTTACAATCAAACCATGTATATCGATAAATATTACTCCAACTACCATTGCGGTAATTGCTAGAAAGGTATTTTTTTGACTATTTATAAAATTAATCATTTAATATCGCTATGAACTTGTTATAAACTTTATTGTCTTAAATGAAAAACTTTAAACTAAGCGAAATAGACATTCTCTCTAATCAAGATTGGACATTTCCAACAACAACATACTACGGTCCAGGAAGATTTAATGAGATAGGAAAATTTTGTGAAGAGTTTGAGATAAAAAACCCATTAATCGTTACAGATAGCGGTAGTAAAGATCTACCATTTATTAATAAATTAGAAACGTTACTTTCCAAAAATAATATCAGATCTGAGATTTTTTATAATATATCACCAAATCCACGTGATGATGAAATATCCAAAGGGTGTGATCAATTTAGAAGTGGTAAACATGATGCCATTATTGCTATTGGAGGCGGAAGTGCAATGGATGGTGGGAAATCGATATGTTTAACAGTAAATAGTGATACTCCATTATGGGATTTTGAGTTTGAACAACCTGTTCCAAAAATCACAAAAGAAAATGCTTTTCCAAAAATAATAACAATTCCTACAACATCAGGAACTGGTGCTGAAACAGAAATTACAGCAATGGTTACACACCTAGAAAAAGGGATGAAATTTTGTATTTGGCACCCAGATGTAAGACCAATTTTTACATTAGTTGACCCCGAATTAACATTAGAACTGCCACCAAAATTAACTGCATGGACAGGTGTAGATGCCATGGTTCATAGTATTGAGGGTTATTGTGTGCCAGGTCTTAATCCTCTTTGTGATGGTGCGGCCTTAGAGAGTCTCAATCTAATATCAAAGTCTATTGTCTTAGCTGTTGAAGAACCAAGTAATTTATTAGCCAGAGGAGGTATGATAATAGGTTCTTATTTGGGTGGGATTTCATTTCTTAAAGGCCTTGGAAATGTTCACTCTATTTCTCACATGGTTGGTGCAGAATATAATACTCATCATGGTTTAACTAACGCTATAGTTTTACCACCCGTTCTAAACTTCAATTTACCAGGAATGGACGAAAAAGTTAAAAGGATGTCTGAAGCTATGCAATTTGAAAATCATTCAGTAGATGAATTTATCAAAAATATTGTGCAAATACTTGACAGATTAGATATTCCAAAAGGTCTTAATGAGATCAATATACCAGAGGACTGTGCTGAGAGAATTGCACAAAAAGCAATGCAAGATCAAGCCTACGCCACTAATCCTAAAGAAGCATCCATGT
>CACJLA010000011.1 GCA_902594145.1 uncultured Alphaproteobacteria bacterium
AAAAATCTTGAAGGTAATGAGTAATTATTCATTCCATATGTATATCTTGAAGTAGCATAGCTTAAGTTTAAATCAAACTTTGCTCTAGTAATTCCTACATAAGCAAGTCGTCTCTCTTCCTCAAGAGATTTTGAAGAATTTTGCTCTAATGCTCGAGAACTTGGAAAGATACCCTCCTCCCAGCCTGGTAAATATACGTGATCAAACTCTAAACCTTTAGCTGCGTGCAAAGTCATTAGTTTGACAGAATTTGAATGTGTTTTTTTTTGATTTTCGTTTACCAAACCAACATGTTCTAAGAAATCATCTAAATTTTCAAATTCAGATAAAGCATTTACAAATTCTTTTAAATTGTCTATTCGCGACTCATTTTCTACTTGTTTCAATTTATTTTTCTCATTTTCAAGCATTTTTAAATAACCTGACTCCTCAATAATAAAGATACCTATATCTTCTAAAGTGGTTTTCTTAATGAGATCAGATGTTTTTTTTATAATATCAATAAATGGTTTAGTTTTAACTATAAGCGATCCGGGTAAGTTATTTTTGTTAGATAAAACTTCTAAAGACTCAAAAAAAGAAATTTTATTTTCTCTCGCGTTGTTAATAATTAATTTAACTGATTGGTCTCCTATACCTCTTTTAGGTAAATTGATTACTCTTTCAAAAGAAAGATCATCACTATTACTATTTGCTAATTTTAAATATGCCAAGATATCTTTGATTTCTTTTCTTTCAAAAAATCTTGGTCCGCCAATAATTTCATAAGGTAAAGCGTATTTTATTAACTTGTCCTCAATACTTCTCATTTGGGCAGTCAATCTGACTAAAATACCAATACTATTATTTTCCTTAAACTTCTTAGATATATTGTCACATATCCATAATGACTCCTCTTCCTGAGAATAAAATGAATTTAAATTAATTTTTTGCTCAGGTATTTTTTCATTAAAACTTACTAAGTCTTTACCTAATCTATTTTTATTATTGCTTATTATGCATGCTGCTGCCTCTAAAATTGAGCTATTTGATCGATAATTTTTTGTTAGGCGAACTACTGGGGAGTTAAACTCTTTTGGAAAATTGATAATATTTTCAATGTTTGCTCCACGCCATGCATAAATTGATTGATCATCATCTCCAACACAAAATAAATTTTTGTTTGAATTTAAAATTATTTTTATTAAATCATATTGAATTAAGTTTGTATCTTGAAACTCATCTATTAAAATATGTTCAATAAAATTTTGGTAAGATTTTTTTATATCAGGATTATTAGAAAGTATGTGATAACTATGTAAAAGGATATCACCAAAATCTACAGCATTTATTTCAATTAATCTTTGTTGATAATAAGAATAAATATCATCTAACCTATCAATAGATGAAAATTTAGAAATCCTTTTATTTTCATTAAAAAGTATTTTATTATCTTTTAAATTTTGAATTTCATTATGATAAATTGCTTCATTTATATCATTATCAATTTTACAATATTCTAAAACTTGTTTTAAAAGTTTTTTTTGATCGTCGATGTCTAATATTGTGAAATTGGATTTTAAATTCACTAAACCTGAGTGTTTCCTAAGAAATTTAGCAAATATGGAATGGAAAGTACCCACCCATGGAGTATCAATATTACTTTGTAGAGCAATGTTAACCCTTTCTTTAATTTCATTAGCAGCCTTATTTGTAAAGGTAACAGCTATAATCTTGTTAAAATTAACATTTAGATTTTTAACAATATAAACAAATCTGGACGTTAAAACTCTAGTTTTACCTGTTCCAGCACCAGAAAGTACCAAAAGTGGTCCATTTTTATGTTCAACTGCTATTTTTTGTTCTTTATTTAATTTACTAAGATCCATAAATTGATTGTATTATAATGAATCAAGATTTTACGTAATGAAAAAACATTTGAAAGTAATTCTTTTAATAATATCTGTAACTTTTTTACAAATACCTATCTCTTACTCTAACGAGGAGGTATCTGTATCAGGAATTTCGTATGATGAAATATATGATCCAATAGAGCCAATAAACAGAGCAGTTTTAAATTTTAATTTTTTTATTGATGACATTGCTATTAGGCCAATTGTCAAAACTTACAGATTTATAGCCCCAGAACCAGTTGAGAAAGGGGTATCAAATTTTTTTGGTAATTTAAAGGAACCAATAAGATCTGTATCTTTTATTTTTCAAGGAGAATTTTATAAATCATTCAATTCATTAGGAAGATTTACAATTAATACTTTAACTAGCTTAGGTACTTTTGACTTAGCCTCTAGAGTAGGATTGGAAGAGAATGAGACAGACTTTGGAATTACTCTTGCCAAAGGCGGTGTATCGAGTGGCCCTTATATAGTTTTACCAATTATTGGCCCAAGTAATCTAAGAGATTTTAGTGGAGATGTAGTTGAATATTTTGTGGATCCAATTTCAAATAGTGTTCCTAACAGAGAATATTTAGTAATAGGAAATGGGTTGAATGAGAGAGTTGAAGTGGACGATCAATTAGATAAAGTTAGAACCGCTTCCTCAGATAGATATGAAATGATAAAATCTATATATTATCAAAACAGAAATGCTCAACTTGAAGAGGAGTATATACAAAATTTACCTGTACCAAAAATTTATATTGAATAGTTTGTCAAACTATATTTACTTAGTTTTATGAGAAATTTACTAATTCTAATTAGTGTTATTTTTTCTTTTTCTAATCTTCAAGCATCGGAAGTTTCAGAATGGTTTAAAAATGAGTCTATTCAGTTCTTAGAAATAATTAATAATAATGAAGGGACTGAAAATGAAAATTATGAAAACTATAAATATTTCGTAAATAAAAATTTTGCTATTAAGTCAATCGCATATGGCCTTATTGGAGAGAATATTATAAATAAAAGTTCAAAAAATGAATTGTCAATATATCTAAATGTTTTTACAGATTATTTAATAAAGACCATCTACAAATTAGCCAATTCAAACACCTCAAGTTCAATAATACTTAAAGATGTTGATATAAAAGATAATATTTACATAGTTAAATCAATAATTTCTGATGAAAAATCTTCTGCTAATCTTTATTGGAAAGTAATAGACACAGGGTCGTCATTTAAAATTATAGATGTAATAGTTGAGAACACATCTTATTTTGTAACCAAAAAATCAGAATTTAATAAAATATTGAGAAGAAATAGAGGAAGCTTAGAAGCTTTAATAAACGAAATACAAAAAATATGAAATAATTTTCTAAGTTGGTGGGCCCGGCAGGACTCGAACCTGCGACAACGGCGTTATGAGCACCGCGTTCTAACCAACTGAACTACAGGCCCCTGCTCATTAATTAACTCATCCTTGAACTTTGTCGCCAATCTGGGCGCCATTATCACAAAGAAAGGTTTAAGGAATGTATATTAGAAAAAGAAAAAGTAAATGGCAAGTTATGGTCAGACATGGTGGCCAACGGTTATCCAAGTCATTTGTTGATAGATCGTCATGTGTGGCATGGGCCCACGATATGAAGAAACAATTAACTAGGTTATCCAAATACCAATCAATAGAAGCCTCACTAAATACCAAATTGAAAGACCTTATCGTCAGATACCAAAAAGAATTTTCAGCTTTAAAAATTGACGGTAAGACTGAAATTGCTAGGTGGAATAAATTAATAAGGGACTATCGTTGGTTAGTGAATCTTACACTTGCTGAATTAAGAACGTCAGACTTTTCAAAGTTTAAGGAAGAAAGAGTAAGAGACGGTAATATTGCATTTAATACTGATCTCACACTTTTAAGACACTTGTTTAAAAAGGCAATAAACACTTGGGGTTATGAAATACAAAACCCAACACTACCCATTGAAAAGGCTAAACGTAATCCATACGGTAGGCATAGACACCTGAAACGTAGTGAATACAAATTGTTATTATCAGGGCCCACAAAGTATATGGTTTATTTTTTATTAGGCCGTAATACTGGGTTAAGACCATATTCTGAATTGATTAATATTACTTGGAATGATGTTGATGATATAAATATGGTGATCTACATAAGGCGTAGTAAAACCAACATAAGTAGGAAAGTCCCATTAACAAAGTTCTTATTAAAACAATTATTAAAATTAAAAAACGATAATAGCCTAAGGGTATTTGACTTTAAAAAGTATGGTGTTGAATCATATTTTAAACGTTTCAAAAAGAAACATGGTATTGAAAACCTACAAATTTATGACTGTACAAGAAGACAGTTTTGTTTTGATGTTGTACAACGTGGCTTTTCAGTTGATAAAATAAGCAGGATTACTGGCCACAAATGGCAAACTGCCCATAACATGATTGAATTATATAGTGGTGTCTCATCATTAAGACAGTTAGGGGAATATTAAATCAACACAGTTTATTGATCAGACAATTCAAGTTTTATAAAATAATTTTGTTATGGGTTGGGCTGACAGAACTATTAAGGGAATAAAATATGAGGACTTCCCCTCTACAGAAGTTGAAGCTAGAAAGCGTGGCTTCAAATGGTACTTCACAGGAATACCTTGTAAAAGAAACCATATATTACCACGTAATGTTTCAAGGGGTGAATGTTATGGATGTGCAAAAATTGTAAGTAAAAGATATGAAGAGTCTGAGCATGGAAGTGCCAAGATTAAAAAAAGGTATGCAGATAAGCCTATAAAACCTCATCAAGTCTTAACACCTGAACAAAAACTCAGAGTGAAGGAGACTGCTAAAAGATTTAGAGAAAGACATAGAGAAAAACTTAATGAACGTAATCGTGTAGAGAATCTAAGTATTGAACAAATACTTCGCAGAAGAGAGATGAACAAAATATACAGGGAAAGAGACAAAAAGAGACCTGAAGTAATGGTTATTAAGAATATGAGAAATAGAATGAGACATTTGTTTGAAACAGTAGGAAATAAAACTACAAAGAAACAAGCTTCAACCTATGAACTAGTAGGTTGTAATAAAGAATTTCTTAAACAATATATTGAAAAACAATTTGTTGACGGAATGAGTTGGGAAAAAAGATCAGCTTGGGCCATTGATCATATTATTCCCTTAAATTTTTTTATTAAACATTTTGATATTGGTGACATAAATATTCAAAAGATTGCATTCCATTATTCAAATTTACAACCATTGTTTAAATTAGATAACCATAAAAAGAATGATTATATCTATATACGCAGTGATACATTAAAGAAAAACGGTAGGGTAATAGTTGATATGGATAACCCAGTTTTTTCATTGTTTGTTCACCTAATAGAAGTAGAAGTAAAAAATAAATTAGAAATATTAAAAAAAACTAACACCGTTGAAAATGTAGGACAAATAACTGTTAGTGTAAAAAAAGAATTTGATAAAATTATTGGAGCATAAAAAAAGCCCCCTACTCGACTATTAAGTAAGGGGCTTCACACACATTGTTAGTTAAGTTCAGATTGTTTGAACTTGTTAATGCCTTTTTTAATTACTGATAAAGCATTAGAAATACTTTCTTCATCAAGGTTTACTGTACCCTGATTAATAAAAGCATTCATAAAACCACACATGCTGATCCAATTGTCAGTATTTTTACTGCCATGTGTAAGTCTTGTAGTCACTTCATCAACTGTATCGTCATGGTCAGCCTCTGGTTTTAGAGGAAAACTTTTTTCAATAAGTTGAATTTGTTTAAGACTGGCATTGAATCGTCCATTTTTATGTTCTTCATAAAAGGACAATAACCACTCTTTATTCTTACTGTCAGGCAACTTTTTTAAAGCATCTAGATCAACACGTGCTAAGTGTTGGCTTATTCTCATTTTGTTGTTCCTTTGCATTAGAGGGGGTTAGTAAATTGGGTATCTAAGAACTTGTTATAAAGTTTAAGACATTGATCAAAATATCCAGTTATATTGTATTCACATAATGGGATTTTCTCTATGTCTTCCAAGTCCATTCCCTTATCCACAATGAAGTCTAATGCAATCATACATTGTGAGATAAACTTATCGTCAGATAATTGTTTAATAAGTATGTCTGAAGATCGGTAATCCTTATCAACGGTTGTATAGGCATGGCCTCTTACATTTGGTATTCCAAACATTTCAAAACACATGTAAGTAAACACACGTTCCATGGAACATTTCCTAGTAAACACATGGGTTTGATTAGCTTGGTGGTTTATAAACTGTGTCTTCCAAATATAGAAAATATGTTTGGGTGGATGTAGTTTAGTCCAACCACAATAGGTTTTGCTACCACCATGCCCATAACCAAAGAAGTGTTCATTTAATCTTCTACTTAAATGTGTAGTAGATCCCACATACCATTTTTGATTTGAGCATGACAGTACATAACAACCAGTAGTGTAAGGATTAAATATCGGATTGTGGTTCGTCATTAACAACGATTAATTGATATAACCACTTACCACTATCAATATGCCTTTTTTTATTAACAATCATCTTTCCATACTTTTCAGGTTTATTTCTAAACTGTCTTAGTATGGATGAAGCAGATGTTGGTTCTACTTCAGTCTCTTCAAATATTTCCATTAAGGAACGATACTGTTCATCTTTCATAAGGTTTAAGATTTTAGCTTTAGCCCCATAATAAACATGGCCAGTATCATGTATGTAGTTAAGTATTTGCTCGTTCATCTTTCCCCTCCACATACAACTCTTCATAAGGAATAACATTTAGTTTTTCATCTATGGCTTGTGTTTTACTTTCCATAAACTTTTCACCATAATAAGTATGGTCTGAGGATCTTACTTTGTCTGTGCCATATTTTTCACACAGATTAAAATAGATACCGTCAGTAAATGCCTTAAGACTTTGCATTTTAAGTATCCTACCTTCAGGTGTATTAAACCTTGCATGGAAATTAGGACTCCACAAATACTTAGTAACAAATTTAAAGGGCATACGTTCTTTCATTATGTGATCAACACCAATCATATGTTCCCACTCAATTAATGTTTTAGCAATCCAATTAGAAAAATGTACATGGTACATACCACCTTTTAGTTTGCTAACAATGACACCCATTTCAACTGGGTAGGTAAAATCTTTATTACCAATATGGAATGTTTTCATTTTCATGATTTGTATTCCTCCTCCAGTTTGTCATATACAGAGCGAAATTCTTCAAACTCTTCAGGGTGTTTTTGTTTAACACGTCTCATGATTTGCATGGCAACATCTCTTGGGTCAGAGCCATGTCTTAACCACAATCGTTCACTTTCACGTTTGGCTTCAACTTCAGCTTTACGATCCAACAAGTCAGAGGCCAAGTCATAATCACCAGACTTTTTAGCGTCTAGTATTAAGTCATCCAATTCATATTCAGTATTGGCTTCAGCTCTACGTTTGGCCTCTTCATTCATTTGTTTTAAACGTTCTTTTTCAAGACGTTCTTTTTCCCTACGTTTTACACGTTCAGCGTTTTTACTTAATTGTCCTTCATGCTGATAACGATAGTAAGGGTCTATTTTTGATTTAGTCATTAGGTAAATACCTCCTACTATTATTATTATTGAGGTATTCGACCTTTTACTTAACGACCTATACGATCATAGTTTATCACCCTTAGGATTAACAATTTCATCATAAGTAAATCTTATGTAGTCATCTTCCTCTAATTCCTTACGCATGGCTTCCAAATGTTTACAGATAATATGCATATAAACATGAATACTTTGTGAAGTAGGATAACACTCTTGAATAGGTAGTGTTATTTTCCATTGAAGTCTAAGATGTTCAACATCATCCCATTTTGGATTATTAGGATCATCAAATTTAATCCAAGGCATTTTATTATCAAAGATATCCTTGGCATAGTTAGTATTTAAATCAGGCATTATCTAACTCCTTTGGCTCACCAAGACTAACATTGTATTCATTGGCATTTAGTTTTCGGTAGTATTGGGATTTATAAATAGCCCCTTTTTCAACTTTGAATACATCATATATTTGTGCAGAAGTAGTATCGTCATATATGTTTTCATCAATGTATGTAAGCAAGTCTTCTACCAATTTATAATAATCTTTATTAACCGTTATTGTTAAACGGTAATCAGTCATTTCATCATTCTTAAATAATTTCATTTTAATTTTCCTCTGTGTAAAAACACATTTAATAAGTTAATAAATTGAGAGAGGTAATTAAGGGATATGCACACACTAACTACCTCTCATTATTATTATTGAGGACTACTTACTTTTACCAAATGACCTGATACGAATATTATTATAGAGGGAATATGTGGTATTGAACTTTGTCTAGTATATGTGGCCCCTGCTTACAAATATATGTTATCTATCAACACTTATTTACTTAATGATTCATTATTCGCATATCCACCAAACATACATGATCAAAAACTGTTAATTGAATCTTGGAATACACATTGGTTTTATTGGGTTTTCAGAATTAATTACAAAGTCAATTGACTATGAAAGTCTATAAATTGTATAGTTAATTTCCCTGAGAGTACCCAACTCAAGTTGGTTATAAGAAAGGCCTCTGATACACGTGGAAGGAAACCACGCAACTAGGTAGTCTAAGTATCACCTCACTCTCTTAGCAAACAAATCACACACGATTGATATGCAAGAGACTATTCAGGTATTAAAACACGTTCCCTATTACTATTTTAGAATATGGAATTACGTTAATGGTAATGGCTTAACCCAAATGGGTAAGGTAGCCCATAAAAAAGATTACCATAAATTCATCTATGAACTTTCCCAACAACTGTATCACCCAGAGGTACACCATTTTAATATCAGGCGTTCATTATGGGGCATGGTACAAAGTTGGTTTGAAGATCACATAATAAAACAAGAAGATATTATTCAACTCCCTACCCTTAATTGTTCCCTATACATAACTGCTCGTTGGTTATTTAAAGAATATTACAAAGAGACTGAAGTATTTAGTAAGGAACAATGGGAAATAATCCATAAACTTGCATGTTTAGTTCATCATGGTGTTTATACCTATAACCCTGAAACAGAACGTCTTAATGAAAAAATCAAGTATGGTGAAGTAAGGAAACAATTTACTAAACATGTTGATCCCACAAAACTATTAATCAGGGAAAAAAACAAAAGGATTACTACTACAAGAATTAGGCCACTCCATTATAAACGTGATGAAAAGTGGGAAACAGTAAAAGCATTTTGGGAAAGCTATTATTCAAATGATGATTATGAGACTGGTAGAATTAAAGACAAATACAATAAAAAAACTTATGCCCTTAACAAATATCATGGGGCTAGTAGGGAAAACCCAATACTTCTTAAAAGAATATTAGACGGTATTGATCTCACCCTTATGAATGAACCTGAAGGGGAAGATGATAGAGATACCTTTTACCAAGACTGGATTGAGCCACAAATACAACATGACTTCATCATGGGGCATGAAGTTGGTGATGATGAACAAGGAACATTAGTAAATGATGAAGCAAATTATGTGTCTGGTGAAGAAGCAAGATATTTGATCATCCCACACATTAAAAAAACTGGTTATCCAACTCCCTTTTTTAATAAACACTTTGATTGGAATGACCTTATGGAGTATTACAACCCAAAGTATCAAAACTTGTTTATCCCCTTTTGGGATTTAAAAGGCATAAGACTAGCCCTTATGTATTTGTGTAGTATCAATGAAGACGTAATCTATTTTAAAACTGGTGATAAGAATCATACAAAAAAACAAATAAGGATTTATTCAATACCTAAAGACCGTTGGAACTTTTATCGTGAAGAAATTGAAAAACAATTCATTGGTTATGATGATAATGAACAATAGTGTTCGTACACTAATAACCCCTTCATGAATCGGAAGTCGGACTACATAAGTAATACGGGGTGGCAGGGCTACTAGCATGGCCCCTTGTATGTTTGGCCTACCCTAAACATAGTGTTTAAATGAATCTTGGAATCGTTTTAGCTATATAAAAAAACTTTCGTGCCACATTGTTTATGGAAAATAAAAGATTCTGTATGTGTAAAAAAATAGGGTTAATGGATTCAAATTTGTAACACCTCCACTGGTGGCATATAGGTGGTGGACGTTATTGTTTTTTGTCGCCAGTTTTGTCGCCACTTATGATATAATAGTTTGTAATTAACGTTGATAATGCGTTTAGATTTAAGGCTTTTGAGTTAAGCTTTGAAGTTATGAGCACCGCGTTCTAACCAACTGAACTACAGGCCCACGATTAGAATTGTTACTAATATAATCTTATAAAAAAAAAACAAGAATTTTAATTAATGATAATTTTAAGAGTCCATAAAGGACTTAAGTTTTTTTGACCTTATAGGATGTTTAAGTTTTCTTAAAGCTTTAGCCTCGATTTGTCTAATTCTTTCTCTGGTAACACTAAATTGCTGACCTACTTCTTCTAAAGTATGGTCAGAAGACATTCCTATACCAAATCTCATCCTCAAAACTCTTTCTTCTCTGGGAGTCAATGTAGAAAGTATTTTTGTTGTAGTTTCTCTGAGATTTAATTGCATAACTGCATCTTCAGGAATAACTGCATTCTTATCTTCGATAAAGTCACCAAGAAAACTATCGTCATCATCACCAATTGGTGTCTCAAGGCTAACTGGTTCTTTTGCTATTTTTAAAACTTTTCTTACCTTTTCAATTGGCATTTTTAGTCTAACAGATAATTCTTCTGGTGTAGGCTCTCTACCTAACTCAAGAATTAACTGTCTGCTTGATCTAACAATTTTATTTATAGTTTCAATCATATGGACTGGAATACGAATTGTTCTAGCTTGATCAGCAATAGATCTTGTGATGGCTTGTCTAATCCACCACGTAGCATAAGTAGAAAATTTGTAACCTCTTCTATATTCAAATTTATCTACTGCTTTCATTAACCCAATGTTTCCCTCTTGAATTAGATCTAAAAACTGAAGACCTCTATTTGTGTATTTTTTTGCAATAGATATTACTAAGCGTAAATTAGCTTCAATCATTTCTTTTTTTGCTTGATTAGCGGTTCTTTGGCCAGATTGTATCTCTCTAACTTTCTCCTTAAACTCGATTGTATTTTGATTTGCTACTTTAGATAAACTTAAGACTTCTTTGTAAAGACCTTTTAATTTTTCACTATTTTTTTGAAATAGAGCTTTAAATGAGTCGTCTTTAGAAATCATATGTTTTTGATATTGAGTGTAAGTATCTTTTAAATTGTGACATTTCAAAAACACCTCTCTGCCTATTTTGTTTTGTGTGGCTAATGATAATAAGGAAACCTCTTTTGACTGTATCTCCTTGTTAATAGAATAAAGATGAGTGATTATCTCTTCTAATTTATGAGGTTTAATTTTTATTTCGTTAAAATAATTAAGTATCTCATCTTGATATTTTTTTAGCTCTTTTAGTGATTTTGAATCAGAAATTTTAGTAATATTTTTATTTTTTTTTATTTTAGTTATATTCTCAGATAGTACTAGAACTCTATCCAACTTTTTTAAGATTTCTGGTTTGTAAAACTCTTCTATTATAGAAATAGAAAAACTTTCATTTTCAATATCCTCGTCGTTTGATGTTTCTTGTAGTTTTTCTTTATCTATTTCTATTCCTTGATCTTTCATCAATTGCTGCTTTTCTTTCATAAGCGCTTTCTTCTTATCATTAATAATTTTTTGAATTTCTTTTCTTTTTGAAGAATTAGAGTAAGGATCATTGTCCTCATTAAAATATTCATCAAAATCAACTATCTCTCTCAAATTAATTTCATTATGTTTAACTTGTTCAATCCATTTTTTTAGAATATCTATAGAAGCTGGGCACTCGAGTATTGAATTCATCATTCTGTCCAGTCCAGACTCAATTCTTTTAGCTATTGCTATTTCACCCTCTCTGGAGAGTAGTTCGACATTACCCATTTCTTTAAGATACATACGAACTGGATCATCACTTTTAACTCCAGTAGGTTTTTCTTCTTCTTCTGTCTCATCGTTTGACGGTGGAGAGTCTGAGTCTGTAGAGATACTGTAAGCTTTGAATAATTTTAAGAGATCTTCGTCATGATTTTCAATATAATTTAAAAAATCATTTACAGTGATAGTAGAATCCTCAATTTTAGAGTAAGACCTTATATACGTTTTAGCTTTTACAGCTATATCTTTATCAAATTCTTTTGTAATTAATGTAATAAGCTGTTTTTCATTTTCTTTATAAAATAGTTCTAATGTATCTGATGGGTTTACAGATTTTTTATTTATTCTTGATATTTTAGCTTTTTTATCTGGGATAATTTTTTTTTTGGTAATTTTTTTTTTTTGAATTTTTTTTGTAACTTTTTTTTTTGTCATTTTTAACTATTTATAAAACTAATCGTTTTTTCAATTTCATTATAAGGATCGTCACTAAATTTAGGTGATGCAAATCTACATAGCCTTCGAACTTCATTAGAAAATAGTAAATTTTTTGCAAAATTCAATCCCTTAGAGTCTAATTCTTCATAAATCTCAATAGTTGTTGATTTGAATAGAGTTTTTTTAATAACTAAGTCTCGGATTTCTTTAAATTTACCGTCAAATTTAGCGGTAGCTATTAAATCATAAATCCTTTCCCTTTGAGATTGATTTTCAATAAAGAATATAATTATTGCAGCAGAAAACTTTGACTTCAGATCAAATTTTAGTTCTAGATTTTGAGTATTAGAATTAATACTAGTTTTTTGATTAATTTTTCTAAAGTTGGTTTTATCAAAATAGTTAGTAAGAATTTTTTTTAAATCAACGTTGGATATATTTGTAAGTAGGCTTTTTAATACTTTTGACCCTTTAAACTGGCTGTCTATGTCAGTGCTTTTATTAAATTTCTCTAAATATTTTTCTATTAGCTCCTCTATAGACAAAGGTTGCTCTAAAAGTTTATTCAATGTATCAAACATATCTGACTCAATAAGTTGATCTGGATCAAAATTTTTGGGTAACAATACAAATTTTATTCCAAGCTCAAAATTTTTATCACCAAGCAAATTATTCATTAGTCTTATAGTAGCATTTCTGCCTGCAATATCCCCATCAAGGCAAACTATTACTTCAAAACCCTTTTTAGTAATTTCAATTAATTTTTCGTGATTTATAGATGTCCCAAGAGGAGCTAAACAGTTTTTAAAACCAGATTGTTCCAATTTAATAACATCAAAATAACCCTCAACAATAATTATTTTTTTACTATTTTGTTTATTAAGTATTTTTTCATTAAAAAGTATTTGTTTTTTTTTAAAAATTTTAGTTTCAGCTGTGTTTATGTACTTTGGTAAACTGTTATCAATCACCCTCCCACCGAAACCTAAAGTTTTATTTTGCATGTTAATTATAGGAACCATAATTCTATTTAAAAAAAATAATTTAGAATTTTTATTTTTACTAAAAATACCAGCAGCTACTAGATTATTAATATCATAATTATTTAAGAGTTTTTTTTGAAGATCAGATGAATTTATTGATGATCCTAATTCAAATTTTTCAATCGTATCCATACTAAATTTTCTTTTTTTTAATAGATAATCTAAATGTTTGCTAGATTTTAATAAATTTTCGTGAAATGAATCTTTAGCGAATAAGTTAATATCGTATATTAAATTATTTAATTTTGATGAATTAAAACTTAATTCAATACCAGCTTTATCTGCTAATTCATACAAAGCATCTTTGAAGCTATATCCTTTTACTTTTATCAAAAAATCTATTACATTCCCATGTTCTCCTGTACTAAAGCAATGAAATATTTTCTTTTCCTCATTTACAGAAAATGATGGGGTTTTTTCCTTTTTAAAAGGACTTAAGCCAAAATAATTACTTCCTTTTTTCTTTAAAGGGACTGATGAATTAATAATTTCAACTATAGAAGTTCTATTTATTACTTCTTTGATATTATCACCTGTCATTATTTAAAAATATCTTTGATAATTTTAGAGGCTAAATTCATATCAATTTTATTGTTATAATTTTTCTTCAAAAAACCCATTATTTTTCCAAAGTCTTTATTTTCTAAATTATTTTGTTTAATGTGATCTAATATAATATTTTTAGTGGAAGCATCTCCCATCAAAGTAGGAAGAAAATTATTAAGGTAATTAATATCAAATTCTATATCATTAATTTTATTTTGAACATTTGCTTGCAAGGCAAATTCTAATGATTCTTTTTTTTGTTTTAATTGTGTCTTGATAATTTTAATTACATTTTCATCAGATAATTTGATCACATCTCTATCTAGATTCTCTTTTATTAGAAAATTTTTCAACTCAGAATAGATATACCTTGCTATTGAAAGTTTTTTCTTATCTCCACCTTTTAAGGCACTTTTAACGTCATCAGAAATTTTTTTTGCCAAACTCATTTGAATTTCCTCTCTAATAATATACTAATACACATGATTTAATATGACCGTATTAGATAATAAAATAAAACTAAATTATCAAAACGGTTATTTAATTTATAACAAAAATTATATTTTCAAAGGTAAGTTTCTATCAAAAGATGAGTTCAAGATTGCTGAAATATGCTTCAATACCAGTATGACTGGTTATCAAGAAATTTTAACTGACCCTTCATATAAGTCCCAATTTATTAATTTTACCTTCCCCTTAATAGGAATAGTAGGATGTAATGATGAAGATTATGAGTCTTGGAAAATACATGCATCTGGACTTATAAGTAATGAATTGTTTGAACTAAGCTCAAATTGGAGAGCTCAAACAAGTTTTGCAAAATGGATAATAGATCAAAATTCTTGTGCTTTTTTTGACTTAGATACAAGGTCTTTGACGAAAATTGTTAGAAATTTTGGACCAAAAAATATTATGCTATGCTCTGAAGATTACTTTAAAACCAAAAATATTGAGGAAATTTGTACACAAATAGATCAGAGTCTGTCTTTAGAGGAAAATGATGTAATTAAAGATTTTACATTAGAGTTAAATATAAAAGAGCAAGAAACAAAGAAAAAAAAATACTCAATTGCTTTTTTGAACTTTGGTGCAAAAGATAATATTAAGAAAAATTTATACTCTAGAAATTGTAATATAGAAGAGTTTGATATGTATTTTAAAGCCGACGAAATAATAAACAAAAAGTTTAATGGTATTTTTTTAAGTAATGGACCAGGTGATCCTAAAAAAGTTTACGAAAATATAAAACTAGAATTAACTAAGTTACTAAATAAAAAAATCCCAACATTTGGTATATGTCTGGGTCATCAAATTTTAAGCCTAGCATTTAATGCATTAACTGCTCGAATGGAAAAGGGTCATCGAGGAGGAAACCATCCAGTAAAAAACTTAGATACCAACAAAGTAGAAATTACATCTCAAAACCATGGATTTGTTGTTTTAGATAAAAATTTTCCATCTAACCTACAAATTACTCATAAATCATTGTTTGATAGAACAATAGATGGGATGAAGTCAAAAGATCAACCTCTCTTCTCAGTACAGTATCATCCAGAGTCTAGTCCTGGACCTCACGATAGTAGGTATCTTTTTGATGAATTTATAAAATTAATGGACAAGAATGCCTGCTAGAAAAGATATATCAAAAATATTAGTAATTGGCTCAGGACCAATAGTTATCGGGCAGGCTTGTGAATTTGATTACTCTGGCAGTCAGGCATGTAAGGCTCTTAAAAAAGAGGGTTATGAGGTCATATTAATTAACTCTAATCCCGCTACTATTATGACTGACCCTGAATTTGCAGATAAAACTTATATCGAACCTATTGATAAAGAAATTGTAAAAAAAATAATTGATAAAGAGAAACCTGATTCAATTTTGCCAACAATGGGAGGTCAAACAGCTTTAAATATTATAAGAGAATTAAACAAAGATAATTATTTTGAAAATAGTTCTATCAAAATTTTAGGAGCCAGCCCTAAGTCTATTGATGTAGCTGAAGATAGAGAGTTATTTACTGATGCCATGTCTGAAATTGGACTCGAGACTCCATTTAGTATTATAGTTGATGATAAATCTGATCTTAATAAAATAGTTCATGAGGTAAGTTTCCCATTAATTTTAAGACCTTTTTATACTCTTGGAGGAACAGGTGGTGGAATTGTTTACGATAAAGATGAGTTTATCTCTAAAGTCAAAAACGCTATTGACTTGAGTCCAGTTTCAAAGACACTTGTGGAGGAGTCGCTAATTGGATGGAAAGAATTCGAATTTGAAGTAGTAAGAGATAACTTAGATAATTCAATAATCGTCTGCTCCATAGAAAATTTAGATCCTATGGGCATACATACAGGCGATAGTATAACCATTGCTCCAGCACTTACGTTAACTGATAAAGAATATCAAAAATTAAGAAATCAAAGTATTGCGATACTAAGAAAAATAGGTGTAGAAACTGGTGGTTCAAATGTTCAATTTGCGGTAAATCCAAAAAATGGAAGGATCTTGATTATTGAAATGAATCCTAGAGTGAGTAGGTCATCTGCCTTAGCATCCAAGGCCACAGGTTTCCCCATTGCTAAGATTGCAGCTTTGTTAGCAGTCGGATACACATTAGATGAGTTAGAGAATGATATAACTAAAGTAACGCCAGCAAGTTTTGAACCAGTAATAGACTACATTGTAACCAAAATTCCAAAATTTAATTTCGAAAAATTTCAGGGGACCCCTAGTGAGTTGAATACTGCTATGAAATCAGTTGGTGAAATAATGTCTATTGGTAGGACTTTTAAAGAGTCTCTTTTAAAAGCATTTTATTCTATAGAGTCTGATAACTTTGGTTTAGACATTAGTCATGAATTGCTAAATCTTAAAGATGAAAGTTTAAAATATTTACTAACAAAACAAAGACCAGATAGATTATTAATAGTTGCAGAAGCATTAAGACGTAAAATTTCTCTAAATGAAGTAAGTAAATTAACATCTATAGATCTATTTTTTTTAAGAGAGATAAACGAAATTATAAATATCGAACAACAATTAGTAAAGGCAGGTAATAACTTAGAAATAAATTTATTTGTATTAGCAAAAAAAACGGGATTTTCTAATTACCATATAAGTAATTTAACAAAAATTAATATAAATAAGATTTTTAATCTTCAAAAAAATAATGATTTAAAAACAATATTTAAAAGAGTGGATACATGTGGAAATGAATTCGACTCCTCCACTGCCTATCTTTATTCAACTTTCACTTCAGAAACAAATGAGTTTAGCTGTGAGTCTAGACCTGAGGATAAGAAAAAAATTATCATTTTAGGTTCTGGTCCTAACAGAATTGGTCAAGGTATCGAATTTGATTATTGTTGTGTCCAGGCTGTAAAATCTTTTCAAAAACTCGGCTATGAAACAATTATGATTAATTGTAATCCTGAGACTGTTTCAACTGATTATGATACTTCGGATAAGCTCTATTTTGAGCCCTTGGATTTTGAATACGTCAAAAATATCATTGATAAAGAAAATGAAATTGGTTTCGTTCAAGGTGTCATAGTCCAATTTGGTGGACAAACACCTCTAAGAATAGCTAACAAACTAAAAGAGTATGGTTATAAAATACTTGGTACATCTTTCGAAGCTATAGACATTTCTGAAGATAGGGAGAGGTTTCAAAAATTAATTTATAAAGTTGGTTTAAAACAACCTAAAAGTGATATCTCTCTGGGAACAAAAGAACTCGTTGCTAAGTCATCAAAGCTAAATTTTCCCATTTTATTACGACCCTCATATGTCTTAGGAGGAAGAATGATGGAAAAAATGGCCCATTTAGATGATGTGCAAGATTATATTGATCAAAACTATTGGGCATTAGAAAATAATGTGATCTTAATTGATGAGTTTCTTCAAAATGCAAAAGAAGTTGATGTAGATGTATTAAGAGATAAACAAGGTAATACCATGATAGCAGGTATTATGGAACATATTGAAGAGGCCGGTATTCACTCGGGTGACAGTGCTTGCAGCATACCTCCCTTTTCTCTTAGTAAAAAAATTATATCTGATATAAAAAAATTTAGCATATCTCTTGTAAGTGAATTGAAGACACTCGGTCTAATGAATATTCAATATGCTATCAAAGATGAAGAAATTTTTATTCTTGAAGCAAACCCCAGAGCTAGTAGAACTATTCCTTTTCTTGCTAAAGCTATTGGAATACCATTTATTAAAATTGCAGCTGAATTAATTATTGGTAAAACTTTATCGAAAGAATACCAAGAATTTGATAATAGCTCTTTACCATATTTTGCAATCAAAGAAGCTGTTTTTCCATTTAATAAATTCCCAAATACAGATGTAATTCTTGGTCCAGAGATGAAAAGTACTGGTGAAGTTATGGGTATCGATGAGGATTTTTATTTAGCTTATTTTAAAAGTCAAATTGGTGCAGGTCAGAAACTAAATAATTTAGAAAATATATTCATATCTGTTAAAGATGAAGACAAGCAAAGCATATCTGAAATAGCTAAATCCTTTACAGATAATGGTTATAATTTATTTTCTACGAAAGGCACTCACGATTATTTGATGAAAAGGGGAATTTCCTCAAATTTGGTTAATAAAGTAGCTGAGGGATCACCCCATGTTGTTGAGTATATTAAGCAAAATAAGATAGATTTGGTAATCAATACAACAGAGGATAAACAGGCAATAATTGATAGTTTCACAATAAGAAGAACATCTGTAGATCTTAATGTTCCTTATTACACTAACTTGAGAAGTGCAAAAATATTGATAAAATCATTAATAACGTTAAAAAATAAGCCAATTTCTGTAAAGCCTATACAAATACATCATTCTTTTTAATTTAAAAATTCATTTGTAATAACTAAGAAAATTCAATATTTTCTACAACTTAATAAAAATTGAAAAAAAATGGAAAAAATACCAATGACAGAAGATGGGCAAAAAAAACTCCTTGATGAGCTTAAACATCTTAAAACAGTAGAAAGACCAATTATTATAAAAGCCATAGCAGATGCTAGAAGTAATGGAGATCTCTCTGAAAATGCTGAGTATCATGCTGCTCGTGAAAAACAAAGTTTTATTGAAGGTAGAGTAGCAGAGATCGAGAGTATAATTGCTCAAGCAGAATTGATTGATGTATCAAAACTGTCTGGAACAGTGATAAAGTTTGGGGCCACTGTTTCAATTATTAATTTGGATAATGATAAAGAGTCAAAGTATCAACTAGTTGGAGAGGTAGAAGCTGATATTGAACAAAAAAAAATATCTGTTACCAGCCCTATAGCAAGAGCATTAATTGGAAAAAAAAAAGGTGACTACATTGAGGTATCTACACCAAAAGGTATTATATCGTACGAAATTAAGTCAGTAAGATTTAGATAAAAGAATTTGAATAACTTTAATGTAATTACCATCAGTGAGGGTGCTGCTGGTATGAGAAGCCAGATAGAAGGATTAGCGAGTTTAATATCTAACAACTATAAAAACTTCGATTTAAAAATTAATTCTTTTTTTAGATACTTACCAATTGAACTAATACCAAGCAGTAACTTAACATATA
>CACJLA010000012.1 GCA_902594145.1 uncultured Alphaproteobacteria bacterium
TCAATTTTTTCACGATAGGAAGTGTTAAAATAGTATCTCCCAGCCTATCGTCTCTAATAACAGCTATATTAGAAAAATCTTTTTTTTTCATTTTTTTATTTACAAGCTTACAAATAAACTTTAATTTTTTTTAATGCATTACATTCATATCTTGTCAGATCTTAAAATTTGACTCTTCCTAACATACATTTTGAATAGACCTTTTAATAGAAATAATAATTTTCGTGGTAAGAGGGATCTCCATAAAATAAACAACTTTATAAACTCTGAAGAGGTAAGAGTAATTCTTGATGATGGAGAGCAGCTTGGAGTTATGAAAAAGAATGAAGCTATTGATATAGCAAAAGCTAGAAGTATGGACTTAGTTGAAATTGCCCCAAATAATAAACCACCTGTTTGTAAAATAGTAAATTATGGTAAGTTTAAATATCAAGAACAAAAAAAGAAAAATGAAGCCAAAAAGAAACAAAAAGTAATTGAAACAAAAGAACTCAAAATAAGACCTGGTACTGGAGTACATGATTATCAAGTAAAAATTAAAAATGCGCAGAAATTCTTGAAAGAGGGTAACCGTGTAAAATTTAGTTTGAGATTCAAGGGCAGGGAAATGGAACATTCTAATTTAGGTATTGATATGCTTAAAAGAGTTAAAACTGACCTAGGTGAGCTTATTAGAGTTGAAATGGAACCTAAAATTGAAGGAAGACAAGCTTTCCTCGTAGTTGCACCTAAATAAATTTTATGATATTTAATTGATTTCAACTGGTCGAACAGGCTTTTAAACAAGGGTATGCCTTAAGACTTTATTAGTTCACTCAAAAAGGAGATAAAATGCCCAAACTAAAAACAAAAAGTAGTGTTAAAAAACGCTTTAAAACTTCCTCCTCAGGAAAATTAGTGGTTGGAAGCGTTGGTAAACGCCATGGCATGTCCAAAAGAACAAACTCTTTTATTAGAAATTCCAAAGGTACAAGAGTCTTATCAAAGTCTGCATCAATAATAATTGAATCAATGATGCCGTATTCAAAATAGGTAAAGGAGAGATACTATGCCAAGAGTCAAAAGAGGAGTTACAGCAAGAGCTAAACATAAAAAAGTTTTTGAATTCACAAAAGGCCATCGCGGTCGAAGAAAAAATGTCTATCGTGTAGCTACACAAAGCATGGACAAAGCCCTCCAATATGCTTACCGTGATAGAAGAAATAAAAAAAGAGATTTTAGAGGACTATGGATCCAAAGAATTAATGCAGGTGTTAGAGAGCATGGTCTAACATATGCCAAATTTATTGATGGATTAAAAAAAGCAAATATTGAAATCAATAGAAAAATTCTATCTGAAATTGCATTTCATGAACCAGCTGCATTTAAATCAATAGTTGAGAAAGCTAAGGCTAATTTAGCCAGTTAAAATTAAAGATGGACATTAAAAAAGTCCTAAAAGAAGCTACAAAAGAAATAGAGCTCAGCTCTAATCAACTTAATTTACAAAATATTAAAGTAGCCTATTTAGGAAAAAAAGGAAGAATTACAGAGTTACTTAAAAGTCTAAAAAATCTATCATTAGATGAAAAAAAATCTGTAGGCGCTGAATTAAATCAATTACGAAGTGAGGTTGACAATCTCATTAAGAGCAAATTTAATGAAATAAAAGTTGAAGAAATCAACTCTATGCTAAAAAATGAATCTATAGATATAAGTTTTCCTCCACCAAATTCAATTTCCCCAAAGGTTCACCCAATATCAAAAACATTCGATGAAGTTATATCTATTTTTGGATCAATGGGTTACTCAGTTGCTGAAGGCCCAGACATTGAGACAGATTATTTTAATTTTTCTGCGCTAAATATTCCTGAAAACCATCCTGCCCGTGAAATGCAAGATACATTTTACATTGAAGATAAGGATAAAGATGGGAAACCATTCGTTTTGCGAACACATACAAGTCCAGTTCAAATTAGAACTTTATTAAAGGAAAAACCTCCAGTTAAAATAATAGCTCCAGGAAGAACTTATAGGTGTGACTCAGACTCAACACACTCGCCTATGTTCCATCAAGTTGAAGGATTGTTTATAAACAAAAATGCAAATATGGGTAATTTAAAGGGAACTCTGATTGAATTTTGCAAACAATTTTTTAATGTGCAGGATTTAAAAGTTAGGTTTAGACCAAGTTATTTTCCTTTTACAGAACCGTCCGCAGAAATGGATATCGCTTATGAAATAGCTAACAATAAGATTAAATTAGGTCAAGGAGATCTTTGGCTTGAAATTCTTGGATGTGGAATGGTAAATCCTATAGTTTTAGAAAACTGCAATGTTGATACAAAAAATTTTCAAGGTTTTGCATTCGGAATGGGCTTAGATAGAATTACAATGTTAAAATACGGTTTAACTGACATAAGATCATTTTTTAGTGGAAACTTAAATTGGATTGCTAATAACGGTTTTAGCATAGGAGATTTTTAGTGAAGTTTAGTTATAGCTGGTTGTGTGAACATTTAGAGACAGATAAAAACGCAATTGAAATTGGTGACGCTCTCACAAATATAGGTCTTGAACTTGAGAGTTTAAGTGACTATTCCTTATACTCAAAATTTGTTGTCGCAACTATCAAAGATTTTAAAAAACATCCTAATGCTGACAGATTGAATATTTGTAAAGTTGATGACGGAACTGATACTTATCAAGTAATTTGTGGTGCAAATAATGTTAAGAGGGGGTTAAAAGGAATATTTGCTAAAGATGGAATGTATATTCCTGGAACACAAATACATTTAAAAAAAGGTAAGATACGAGGTGAAATATCTGAGGGAATGCTTCTATCAGAGAGAGAACTTAGTTTGAGTGATGATCACGAAGGTATTATCGAACTGTCGGAGGATTTTAAAAATGGTACATCTGCGATAGAAGCACTTAAACTAGATGATCCTATTTTTGAGATAGGCATTACACCCAACAGAGGAGACTGTCTTAGTATCAGAGGAGTTGCTAGAGATCTTTCTGCAAAAGGTATGGGAAAACTTAAGCCATTAAAATTTGAAAAAATAAAAAAATTAGAATTTGAAAGCCCAATTAGTTGGAGTATCAAAAATGATGATAATAGTTGTGAGTATGTTGTTAGTAGATATTTTAAAGATGTATATAATACAAAGTCTCCAGAATGGTTGCAAAAGAAATTAATTAGCATCGGACTAAGACCAATAAATGCATTAGTTGATATAACAAATTTTATTACTGTCGATTTAGGTAGACCATTGCATGTATTCGATGCAGATAAAGTTGGAAAAAAACTTAATATGAGACTTGCAAACTCTAAAGAAAAAATTCTTGCATTGGATAATAAAGATTACACTTTGGATGGTAATTCAACTGTAATTGCTGACAGTAATAATGCTCTCGCGATTGCGGGAATTATTGGAGGGGATTACAGTAGATGTACAGAAAATACTAAAAATGTGTTTCTAGAAGTAGCTATATTTAATCCAAATAGTGTTGCAAAAACAGGGAGATCTCTTGGAATTAATTCTGACGCCAGGTACCGCTTTGAAAGAGGCCTAGATAAAAATATGGTCTTCGAAGGTTTAGAATATGCATCTTATCTGATAAACAAAATTTGTGGGGGGTCTGTTAGTAAAAGTATTGATGCAGGAAAATTAGATACCAATGAACACAAAATAAAGTATGACTTTAAATATTTTAATAAGGTAATTGGTTTAGATTTAGAACCACAAACACAAGTCAAAATCTTAAATGACTTAAAATTTCAAATTAACGAAAGAATTGAAAATGTATGCGATGTACTGGTACCATCATGGAGAAATGATGTCAAAAATGAAATTGATATCGTTGAAGAAATTATAAGAATTTATGGATACGATAATATCAAAGTAAGCACACCCTTTTCGTCAGAAGACGAGATTAATAATATTGAAAACTCTATAGTTAATAAAAAATTTAAAACAATATCGAAACTTAAAAAAAACTTAGTATCTATTGGAATTTCAGAAGTTATAACTTTCTCTTTTCATTCAAACAGAGCTCAAGAAATCCTCATAGGTGATGCGTCTTTAAAAATTTCAAATGCAATTAGTGACGACCAATCTTTCATGAGAAATTCAATGATCTTTAATCATTTAGAAAGTGCAGAGTTGAATTTTAAAAAAGGAATTAAAAATATTAAACTATTTGAAATTGGACCTATATATAATTCATCTCAATCTCAGGAGAATATTTTATCTTTACTTATTTCATCTCAAGATAACACAAACTCAATTTATAAATCTGTAAACTTTAATTTTTATTCTTTAACAGAAATTGTATCAAAATTAATTAGTTCATTAAACTTTGATATAAAAAAGTTTAATATTTCAAGATCAACTTCAAATATCTATCACCCAGGACAATCTGCAAAGGTTCATATGGGAAAAAAATTAATAGCTAGATATGGTAAAGTTCACCCTTTAATTATGGAGGAATTTCCTAAACTTAAAAATACCTATGCAATTGAGTTATTTTTTGAAAATCTCCCAATAGAGTCTTTATCCAAAGTTAATTCTATCAATATCTCAGACTCCCAATTTCAATTCAGTGAAAAAGACTTTTCATTTATTTTCGAAAAAGAACAAAACCTCTATGAAGTTCAAAGGTATGTGACAGGAATAGATAAAAACTTAATTAAGAATGTGGAATTTTTTGACCTCTATGTATCAAAAGATTTAGGAGATAGTAGCAAAAGTGTGACCTTCAGAGTAACTATTCAATCGAAAGAAAAAACTCTTGAAGAAAAAGATTTAGAACACCTTCATAAAAATATTTTAGAAAAAGTATCTAATAAATTTAAAGCAAAAATCAGAACTTAATGGAAATTTCTAAAATAAGAAATTTTTCAATTATAGCCCATATTGACCACGGCAAATCTACTTTAGCAGATAGGATTATTGAAATTTGTGGAGGTATGGATGACAGAACTAAAAAAGATCAGGTTCTTGACTCAATGGAGATTGAAAGAGAAAGAGGTATTACTATAAAAGCACAAACTGTGAGATTGAATTATAAAAACAAAAATGGATATGAATATCAACTAAATATACTTGATACACCTGGGCATGTAGATTTTTCTTATGAGGTTTCAAGATCCTTATCTGCATGTGAGGGCTCAGTTCTTGTAGTTGATAGTACTCAAGGTGTTGAGGCTCAAACACTTGCAAATGCTTATCAAGCAATTGATGTCAACCATGAAATACTCCCTGTCCTTAATAAAGCTGATCTTCCTGCCTCTGAACCGGAGAGAGTAAAAGAAGATATTGAGCAAACAATTGGAATAGATACTTCAGAAGCTCACCTCGTCTCTGCAAAAACAGGATTAGGTGTTGAGGGTTTATTGGAGCAGATTATTGAAAAACTCCCAGCTCCAAACACAAATGAAAAGAATCTTAAAGCTTTGTTAGTTGATAGTTGGTACGATAATTATTTAGGAGTGACTGTTTTAGTCAGAATTCTTGATGGTGTTATGAAAAAAGGAATGAAGGTTAAGTTTCTATCTAACAATCAACAGTACAATATAGATAGAATTGGATATTTTAGTCCAGAAATTAATTATTGTAACGAGCTTGGTCCTGGAGAAATAGGTTTTATCAATGCGAGTATAAAGTCAGTTGCTGATTGTAAAGTCGGAGACACAATTGCTGAATTAAATGACCAAAAAATTAAACCACTTCCTGGATTTAAGCCTTCTTTGCCAGTTGTATTTTGCGGAGTCTATCCTGTAGACACATCAGATTATGAAAGGTTAAAAGAAAGTTTTGAAAAATTGGCTTTAAATGACTCTAGCTTCACTTATGAAAATGAAACTAGTGCTGCACTAGGATATGGTTTTAGATGCGGCTTTCTAGGATTACTTCATTTAGAGGTAACTACAGAAAGACTAAGAAGAGAATTTGATTTAGATTTAATTACTACAGCTCCTGGTGTTGTCTATAAAGTAATAGATAGAAACAAAAATAAATTTATTATAAGGAATCCATCTGAACTTCTAGATCCTGCAGAAATAGATCAAATCTTAGAACCTTGGGTTAAATCAACAATCATTGTTCCCCAAGATTATTTAGGAACTGTTATAAATCTTTGTATTGAAAAAAGAGGTAAGCAAAAAAACTTAAATATCCAAAACAACAGAGCTATTTTAGAAATGGAGCTCCCATTAAATGAGATTGTTATAGATTTTTATGACAAATTAAAATCTTATTCTAAAGGCTATGCTAGTTTTGATTACCAAGTGTACGATTATTTCCAAGGCGATTTAGTAAAACTAAATATTCTTGTTAACTCAGAGACTGTTGATGCATTTTCAAATATTGTTCATAAAACTAGAGCTGAAACTATTGGTAGAAGAATATGTAATAAATTAAAAGATCTAATACCAAGACAAAACTTCCAAATTCCAATTCAAGCTGCAATCTATGGAAAAATTATTGCAAGAGAGACAATTAAAGCCTTTAGAAAAGATGTAACCGCAAAGCTTTATGGTGGAGATGTGAGTAGAAAGAAAAAACTTTTAGAAAAACAAAAAAAGGGAAAGAAAAGAATGAAACAATTTGGTAATGTCGAGATACCTCAAACGGCTTTTTTTGAGGCTCTAAAAATAGGCGATAATGAATAATTAAGGAGAGATGGCCGAGTGGTTTAAGGCGCACGCTTGGAAAGCGTGTATAGGGGCAACTCTATCGTGGGTTCGAATCCCACTCTCTCCGCCAATTTAATAAAATGCAAAATAATAGTCTTAATAAAATTAAATATAAACTAAGAAGAATTACAGATTACCCCCTTGTTGAGTTAAAAGACCAAATAGCCCTTAATCCCCCAAGTCAAAATATTCCTCCAATAGTTCACCAGACGTGGGTTAACAATAAATTTGGTAAAACTCATGCTAAATCCATTTTAAAATTCAGAAAAACAAATAAAAATTTATCTTTCAAAATTTATTCTGATGAAGATATCAAAGATTATATGAAATCTAATTGGGGTAGAAATAAAATATATAATATCTTTATAAATTCAGTTATTGGGCCACTTAAAACAGATATATTTAGGTATTGCATACTTTATGATCAGGGAGGTTATTACTTTGATATAAGTAGAGGGTGTGATGTGCCATTAACAAAATTACATAATAATAAATCCAAATTTATTCTAACTTATGAGGATACGGAGTGCTACATACCTCCAAGTAGTAAAAAAATATTTGACTTAAAAAGGCCATTTCATCATATCCTACAATGGGGACTAGCGTTTGAAAAAAATAATAACTTTCTGAAAATATTAATAAAAGAAATTATAAAAGCTTATCCTTTGTATAAAAACAAAAAATTTTCTAATCCAAAATTAGCAATTTTAAACTTTACTGGTCCAGGAATGTATACAAAAGTTATGAGAAACTATTTATCAAATAACAATATTAGAAATTTTAAAGAGCTGGATACTAGGTTTAATGGTCATGGAATTTTTAAGTTAAAAGGCTCTCAAGTAAGGTATCATTTAGTTCCTAGTTACACGTATTTAAAAGATAAAAAAATATGTCTCTAATCATCATTTATTTGATAAATTTTAATTATAAATATGAATAAAAATTTAATTGTCAGTTCAGCAGATGAAAATTACTTTAATCTTTTGAGAGAATTATATCTATCTGCACAAAATTTAAATGGGTTTGATTTTGCAGTTTTGAACTGTGGTCTTTCAGATCAAAGTAAAAGTTTTTTTATAGATAAAAATATTCAAATTATCGAAACTGAATGGGAATTCAAAATTCCTCAATTCAAAATAAGAGGTAGAGAGTTTTTAAAAGGGCAATTTTCAAGGTTTTATTTAGAGAAATATTTTCCTGGATATGAAAATTATATTTGGATGGACTCTGATACATGGATATCATGTCCAGAAACATTCAATTATTACATTCAGGGTTCAAACAACAGTGGCTTTGCAATTACACCTCAGATAGATAGAGCGTCTCCTAAACTGATAAATATTAAATGGCTCATGAATTTTCCAACAAAAATAAATTCAATTAATTTTAAAAATATATCTAAAAGTCTCACTATAAATCTAGCAAAAAAATATGCTGGCTACTATACTCTCAACGCTGGTTGTTTTGCATATAATCACAAGTTTGATGGAATGAAAAAAATTAGAGCAAATTTAGAACTTGCATCGAAAAAAGGAAGAATTTTTGGATCTGATCAAGTTGCCCTTGCTATATCTTTATTTGAGAATCAATTAGAATTTGAACTTTTACCTTCCTATTGTAACTGGTTATGTGAACATCACATGCCAAAGTTCTCAAATGAAAAAAATAAGTTTGTTGAACCTTTCATACCTAACCATAATATTGGTGTCATGCACCTAGCAGGCTTAGATGATGATAGAAAGGCAAACATTATTCATAAGATTAAAACTACAGATAATAAAATTGTGGAGAAATCTCTAAGATACTTAATTTAAATCTTTTTTATTATTAGCACCAAGACTTTTCATCTCTTTTGCTCTATTAAATAAAGATCCTCGGCCATCTTTTAAATATTTTTTTGCATTGGATAAATTTTGTGTAGCTTTAAATAAACTATTTTCAGAGTCTTCTATCACACTTATTGATTTAATTATTTGATCTATCATTTGACCTCCAATATCAGCTATTTCTTTTGAGTTTTTATTTTGTTTTTCTAATCTCCAAATACTTTCAACTAGCTTCATACACATTATTAAAGTGGATGGACCAACGACAATAATTTGTTTTTTGTTGAGCAAAATTAAGAATATTAGTGTCATGTTTTTGAGCGGTGATTAATGCAAATTCATGTGGCATAAAAATAAAAACATAATCTGGAGAATTAATATTCAATAATTTTGAATATTCTTTTTTATGAATACTGTTGATATGATTTTTCAGAGAAGTTATAAAATTTTTTATGGCGACATCTTTTGTAGATTGATCATCAGTATTTTGAAAATCATACCAATGTTTCATTGGTGCTTTAGAGTCAATAACGATATTTCTTTTCTCAGGCAAGAATATAATTACATCAGGTCTAAATACTTCCCCATCTATATTTTTATCAGTAAACTGAGTTTTGTAATCTCTATCTTTTGTCATTCCACAGTCTTGAAGAATATTTTCTAATATTACTTCACCCATCTCTCCCATATCGCTGATATTTGAAGTCATAGCATTAGTCATTTTCTTAGTTAAATTTCCTATTTCATCAATCTTACTATTAACATGTCCAGTTTGTTCCAATGTCTTATCAAATAAATTTTGAAGGTTTTGGTTTATTTTTTGAATATCTAGATCATTTACATTTTGTGACTTGTTATTTAGTCTAAATATAAGAAAAAATAATAAAATAATTATTGTTAATAAAAAAATAATTATAAATATTTCATAATTTACTATCATAAATGCGTTAATACTTAAAAAAGTTTACGAGTAAACCTTACTTATTTTATCAATTGATATTTTGAAATTATTTTTTAAAGATGCAACTTTTTCAAAATCTATAAAATTTTTATCCAAAAAAGTATTAAAGTAAAATTTAAGATCATCAGATAATTTTTCAATTTTTGATAATTCATCTGGTAAATAGTTTTTTATTCTTTTTATTTCTTCATTAAACTCATTAAGAGCATTTTTAAAATGATTATCTGAAAATGTTTCTAACTTATTCTTAATATTTTCTATATTACAATTTGTATCTATGCATGACTCTAGGTCATATATAGTTAAATTAAAATAATCAAAAATTTGTTCGTATAAATCATATAATTTCGCACAATTTATTACTTTAGAAAAATTCATAAATATAGACTACAGTAGATACTTTTATTTTGTCAAAGATTTTTATAATCTAGTTTTTTTAAAGTCTAACTGTATTAGACGTACTGAGAATAAGCCCAGTCAATAAACTGGGCTTTTTAAATAAAATTTAGTAGGCTGTGTCTCTACCCTCTGACTTTGCAATTTCTCTTGCATTAGGATTTACAGACGGTCTGAAAGGTATATCTACTATTTCTCCATCGACTGGCTGACCAGCAGTATTACAATATTCATCTGGCAAATGAAACTTGAATTTGTTTCCAATATCTTTTTTCTCATAAGGAACATATCCCATTGCAATATTTGTTTCTAATTCAGGAGAATACCAAGGAGAGGTAAGGTACCCAACAGGTGTGCTTCCATCTTCAGAGACTAGCCAAAAATCAGGTGCATATTCATCTATTGGTTTGCCACCTAATGCGAAACCTACTAATTGATTACTATATGGTTTCTCACCAGCTTCTATTTTTGATCTCATAGCCTCAAGAGCTTCTTTACCAATGTAGTCAAATGTTTTTTTTCTTGGAACTTGATATCCAAGATTACACTGAAATGGATAAGTTTCTGAGTCAAGATCTTGACCCCAAGATAAAATTCCTGCAGCTATTCTTCTATGGTGAGCAGGAGCTATTACTTTTAAATTATGTTTTTTACCCGCATCTAAAACTGCATACCACATATCATCAGCGTAAATGGTTGCATTTTTGAGGTAAATTTCATATCCCTTTTCACCAGTAAATCCTGTTTGAGAAATTATACAATCTCTTCCTCCTACTTTAGCTTCCATTAATCCATAATAGGGAATATCTCTAACTGCCTCGCCAACAAGATCAGCCAGTAAATCTACAGATTTAGGCCCTTGAATTTGCACAGGCGCAGCATCTATTTCATCAATAGTAACATCAAATTTCTTATCATGATTAACACCCTGAAGGAAAAACATTATGTCAGAGTCTGATAATGAAAACCAAAATTCATCTTCAGCAACTCTTAACAAGATAGGATCATTTAAAACTCCTCCCTTGCTATTACATAAAATAACATATTTACCATTCATCACATCAATTCTTGAGGCATCCCTAGTAATGACATAATTAGTGAACTTAAGAGCATCAGGCCCTTTAACTCTTATTTGTCTTTCTACAGCAACATTCCACATGGTTACGTGATTAATAAGTGCATCATATTCTACCATTGCACCACCATCCTCAGGCTTTACATACCCTCTGGGATGATACATTCGGTTGTAAACAGTACACCTCCAACATCCAGCCTCTACTGATAAATGCCAATAAGCGGATTTTCTTACTCTTGTTGAAATCAACATTTGTTGTGGTGTTGGACCAGATTGTCTTAGGTTATAAGGGACTTGTCTGTCAGACTGGTCCACTGTGCTTGGTTGTGTTAGCTTCATTTATCCTCCAGTAAAGCTATTGTAGCAATGGAAAAAAATTAATTTTTTTTTCTGATGTATGCAATCAAAATCGTATGGTTAAAAAATTTTTTTGTGGAGGACTATTTTATTATTATCAATTGTAAATTCACCACTTTGGACAGCATTTAACCATAAACAAGTTTTTTCAAATCCACCAAAAGGAAAACAGTGAAAGCTTTTTAGTGAGTTTTCACCCTGAGCAAAATTAGCTAGTTCAATAAGCATGTCATCATTAGATGTTTTTGTGAGAAGGTCAGTTACTTTAGAGGAGTTTTTTTTTAAGAAATTTATCGAATTTCCTACCCCGCTCATTATTCCAAAGTTTAGTAAGGTCTTAAATGATGCAGGTCCGGGAAATCCAACCCTTACTGGTAAATTAATATTTTTAGCCTTTAAATCCTGACACCAGTCGATGAAAGGCGAGGCATTAAAAAAAAACTGTGTTACTAATTCAAAATTTAAATTTTTATTTTGAGAAAGATCATATTTTTTATCTAAGAAGTCATTAATAGTTTTTTGATTTATATCGGGAGATCCCTCAGGGTGTCCAGCAACACCAATCTCAGTAAAATCATTATCCTTTAGTAGATCAGACTCTAATATTTCTAGAGAAGAGGAGATAGATCCATTTTGATTACCTCCACCTCCAATAACCAATATTTTTTTACTATCAGTTCTTTTTCTAAGTTCTTTTAAAAAACTTGAAACGTGTTCTAGGTCTTTCATTGTCCTTGCAGGTAAATGAGTAATGGGAATTAAATTTTGATTAGAAACAAATTCAACTGTTTCTAAAATATCTTTTTCAGTAGCGTCTGGAAGATAAGTAATGTAAACATTATTTTTTTTATCTAGTGGAATTGAATTTAATTTATGTCTTACTTTCGGATTTAGTTCGACTGTAAAACCATTTAATAAAGATACGATATTATCTTTGCTCATAATTTTAAATTATAACAATTAAGACTTTAATCTATTATTTTCTGGGTCTAACAAAGGCTCTTGAGTCACCTTTAATGGATATCTTTTTCCAAAATATTCTAATTCTAAAGTTGTCCCATTTTCTGATAACTCTGATGGGAGGTAGCCGTAAACAATATGTTTATCTACAAAATATCCATAATTAGTGCTTGTAACATAACCAACAGCCTTGCCGTTACTGTAAATAGGCTCTGTGCCTAAAGCCATTCCCTCAGGGTCTTCTAAAATCATACAAGTTAATTTTTTTTGAACTGGTTTTTCCTTAATTTTTTGTAAAGCAGACTTACCAATAAAGTCTTCATCTTTCTTTAACTTAACAGTAAAACCTAAACCAGACTCATAGGGATTATAATTTGTGTGAATATCTGAGCCAAGTGATCTATATCCTTTTTCTAATCTAAGAGATTCAAACGCACCAGCTCCTGAGCAAATCATATTAAACTCTCTAGAGGTTTCTCTAAGTTCATCCCATAAAGTTAAACCATATTCTGTAGGAGTATAAATCTCCCATCCCAGCTCGCCTATATAAGATATTCTTACTGCTACGCATGGAACGTTACTAATTGAAATTCTTTTTATACTAAAAAATGGGAAACCTTCATTTGAAACATCGTCATCATCACAAAGCTTTTGAAGAGCTAATCTAGAATTTGGACCCCACAAACCAATACCTGCGTAAGCGGAAGTCCAATCAATGATTTGAACACTTCCATCATTAGGAGCATTAGAGCGAAGCCAATTAATATCAATCATACCATTTCCTGCTCCTGCTAGAACCCAAAATTTGTTTTCTTCTAATCGACTTATAGTAAGATCACTTTTAATTCCCCCATACATATTGGAGATAACGCTATAGACAACTTTTCCAACAGGAACATCAATATTATTTGTACAGACTTTTTGAAGTAACTTTAGGGCACCTTTACCACTTACTTCAATCTTTACAAAACCAGTGATATCAAATTGAGCACCTATTTGTCTTGTAACTAAATGTTCTGCTGCTTGAATTGGGGACCAATATTTTGCCGCCCAACCAGTTCGATTAGGGAAGTTTTTTCCTTTCATTAAATCAGCATTAGCCTCATACCATTGCGGACGCTCCCATCCCATAGTTTCAAAAAAATAAGCTTTTTGGCCCTCTAATCTATTATAAAAAGGACTTCTCCTAAGTGGTCTTGGTTGCTCCATTTGTTGTAAAGGATGAATGATGTCGTAAACCTCTTTGTAATTTTGTTTTCCTCGTGCCCGTAAGTATTTTCTGACGTGATGGTGCTGATGGAAACGATTTATATCACCTTGACGAACGTCAAGTTCAGGTTCGCCATTGACAATCCATTCTGCCATTGCCTTTCCAACGCCGCCACTATGCGTAATCCAAACAGCATTTGCCGTCCACAAACCTTTTACTGAAGTTTCTCCCATCAAAGGATTACCATCTGTAGTAAATGAAAACATCCCATTAATCTTTTTAGTTAATTTTTTCTCAGCAAATTTAGGAAATAGCCAATTAGACTCTTTGTGTGCCCCAGCAAAATCATCAGGTCTGAAATCTACTAAAGAGGGCATCTCCTCTGCCTCTTCAGGTTTTTTTATATCTTCAGATTCTAAAATTCTTGGCTCATGTCTATAATTTCCAATAACATAAGAGTCATTCCATTGCCTGAAATAGAGACTGTAATCTTGGTGACGAACTAAGGCATGATCTACCAATGCTTCCTTGTGGTCAGCCTGATATTCTTTTAATTCTTCAAAAGGCTCAAGCCAAACCATTTGGTGTTCGCATGGTACCAGAGGTAAAGAGATATTTGCAAGTCTTCCCATTTTGGGAGCCCAAATACCTGTTGAGACTAAAACAATATCGGCATCATAATCCCCATTTGAAGTCTGCACTCCTCGAATTTGATTATTAGAAATTTTAAAACCTTTAACAGCTGTATCACCTATAAATTCTCCAGCTTTTAAATCTGTTACATATTTTGCCATTGCTTTTACAGCTCTAACTGGTGCTGCAAGACCATCAGTGGGTACATAATATCCACCATGAATTTTTTCAGGATCTATATAAGGACTCATTTTTAAAACTTCATCTGGCGAAATAATTTTAGCATCTTGAAGTCCATAACTATGTGCAATTCCAAGTTTTCTATATAAGTCCTCATGCCTCTCTTTAGATTTAGAGACCTCAATTCCTCCGACAGTGTGATAACAAGGTTTTCCATCAAAAGTTAGAGATCTCAAAAGTTCAACAGTATATTGAGCAAATTTGCACATCATTCTAGACGGATTAGTTTGAAATACACCACCCGGAGCATGACTAGTTGAACCTCCAGTTTCAAATAAAGGACCTTGATCAAGAATTACCATATCTTTCCAACCTAATTGGGCTAAATGATATGCAGTGCTCGCACCAACTATCCCACTTCCAACAATAATAATTCTAGATTTTTTTGTCATCTTTATCCTTAGTACTTATATAAACTAATCAGTTCCAAAATTTGATGTCAATATGAAAAAAAGTTACAGATTAACCGCATCAATTAGACGATCTTCTAGGTAATCACTAAATGATCGACCACAGCTTAAAAGTATTACGTTATCTAAATTAAAAATGGAACAATCAATTCTAGCCAATAAAGTTTGAGCAGCTGTAAGAGGTTTAAAGGATTTTTCACGAAAATCAAAATGTGTGAGTTTATTCAATATCATGGTAGCATTCTCGCCACCAACTTGAAAAAATATTTGTGAGTCTGTCAGGTTAGTTGCCAAAATTGAACTAGATTTATTAAAAGTATCACAGAGTTTGTGAAATTTTTTTTGTTCAATATCTTTCTTAAAAACTAAATTCCATTGATCAAAAGACATTTTAGCTAAAATGAAATTATCATTGGTAACTATTCTTAAATTATCAGAAGGGGGAAGAAGTTTTAATGCCTTATTCACAACACTGTTGAACTCTGAGTTACCAGAACTTCTTAAAACAATTTGTTGTGAGATAATTTTTTTAATTTCAATACCATTTGATCGAATTACATCTTTCATGAAGCTAGCTTTGTATTTTTTTTATCATAAAAAATTGGTTCAACTATCTCAACTTCAATTGTTTTCAATTCAGGAGTTGATGCAAATGCCTTAGTTCCAATAAGTGACTGACCATTTTTGATAATAGCTAGAGCAAAGTTATGTCCTAAAGTAGGGCTTTGATAACATGATGTTATATGTCCTAGCATTGGAGTTGGAGTTTTTATTTCTTTATCTAAAATGATGTGTTGACCTTCTTCTAACTTATCATTTTTGTTTATTGGTAAAATTCCTACAAGCTGCTTTCTGTCTTTTCTAACTGTATCAGAACGGATTAAAGATCGTTTTCCTAAAAAATCTTTTTTTGATTTCCCAATCATCCAATCTAAACCTAAATCAAGAGGGGTAACTGATCCATCCGTGTCTTGACCAACTATGATGTATCCCTTTTCAGCTCTTAAAAGGTGCATGGTTTCAGTACCATAAGGCTTCAAACCAAATTCCTTTCCAAAATTTATTATTTTTTCCCATATTTTTAGGGCTTGATTTGAGGGTACATATATCTCATAACCCATTTCTCCAGTAAAACTAGCTCTTAGTATTCTTATAGGAGTGTCCTCATATTCATGAAATTGAAATGTCATGAAAGGGAAAGCTTCATTACTAAAATTTACCTCTGGGAAGACTTTTTCAATTATATTTCTTGTTTTTGGACCACTGATATTAAAAGTAGCATACTGCTCAGTTATAGAATTTATATAAACATTTAAGTTGGGCCATTCAGTTTGAGCATATTCTTCCATACATCCTAAAACAGTTGCTGCGCCTCCAGTAGTAGTAGTTGCTATAAAATGCTCATCTGAGATTTTACAAATAATACCATCATCTTTTACCATACCATCTTCTCCTAACATAAGGGCATATCTTGAGGAGCCAGGTTTCATTTTGGAGAAACTATTCGTATATATCAAATTCATGAACGCTAATGCATCCTTACCCTTAATCTCAATTTTTCCTAGTGTACTTCCATCTAAGACCCCAGCATTTTCTCTAACATTTTTACTTTCTCTTTGAACAGCTTCATCCATAGTTTCATTTTTATTTATTGGAAAAAACCAAGGTCTTTTCCATTGACCAACATCCTCAAAAACAGCACCATTAGATATGTGCCAATTATGTATCGGTGATTTTCTCTCTGGGTCGTAATATTCATATGAATTTCTTCCTGCTATAGCAGCAAAACTCAAAGGAGCATAGGGAGGTCTGTAAATTGTTGTTCCTACTTCATTAACTTTCTTATCGAGTAAATCAGAAACTATACCCAAAGCATTTATACTACTTATTTTACCTTGGTCCGTTCCCATGCTGTTAGTGGTATATCTTTTGAGATGTTCAATTCGATCAAAACCCTCTGAGATAGCTTGTCTTATATCTTTTGTGGTGACATCATTTTGTAAATCTATAAATGATTTTGACCAAATTGTTTGTTTTTGTGGTAAAACTTCCCACAATTTTTCAATTTTGAATTTGTGACTTGTATTTAGTTTTAGGTTAATTTGGACAGGTTTAATGCCAAATATCTCTAATTTTTCATTAATTTCCTTAGTAATAGCGTTAAAGTCAAATTGCCCAGAAGCTGAGCCAAGTGTTATTGTAGGTTGAAAAGCTTGAGCGGGCTTATAAGTTAAATTTTTTTCATCCCAATCCAATAAGCCTTTGGACTGAGTAAACAAGTGAACATCTGGGTTGATGCCACCAGACAAACATAAAAATTCCGTTTTAATTTCATTAACTCCCCCTGAGCTATCTTCAACTAATATTTTTTGTAATTTTTTACCTCCAAACGCTCCCTTAATTTGAGAATTGGTATATAAAGGAATGTCATTTTTTCTTATTAAATCAAACAAGTCTGGTTCAATATTTTCTCCTGAGCGTGAGTCGATGTAAGCTTTTGGTTTAAAGCCCTTTTTGATAATGCTAAATACAAGACTTTCTGAGTTAGAGTTATTGCTAAAAATAACAGTTTCTTTTGAGGGTATTACCCCATATCTACACATATATTTTTCAAATGATGAACACAACATAATGCCAGGTAGGTCATTATTTTGAAAAGATAAAAATCTTTCTATATGACCATTGCTTAAAATGACTTGGTCAGTTCTAATTTTATGGAGAGTGCTATTAACTTTTTCTTTCAAAGGTCGAGATCCAACAAATTTATCTTCGATAGCAATAAGATGATTAATATAATTGTAAGTTGTCACTAGAGTATTTTTTAATATTTTTATATTTTTAGAGTTTTCGATTTCTTTAACTGTTTCACTTATCCAGTCCATCGGTGTTTGATTATTTATACTTTGAACTTTATCAGAGTTATTCAAAATACCACCAAGTTGATCATCAAAATCAATAAGAAGAACACTATATTTTGTATCGATTAAACTCTTTGCAGCAATAAGCCCATTCAAACCTCCACCAACAATAGTTATGTCGACATTGTGATAGAGATGAGTACTAACAGCTTTAAATTCTTTTGGAGGCTTGCCAAGACCCGCAGCTTTTCTAATGATAGGCTCATAAATTTTTTTCCAAAAGTTTTTATGAGGACCCATAAACGTCTTGTAATAAAAACCTGCTGGAAAAACTGGTGAAAATATATTGTTTA
>CACJLA010000013.1 GCA_902594145.1 uncultured Alphaproteobacteria bacterium
AGAATATAAAGTTTCTACAAAAAACTTTAATGCTGATAGAAAAAATTTTAAAGATGCGAGTGATTTCATTGGATGGTATGTTGATGGAACTTACCGATTATTAAAAATTAATAAAAGTGATGTCTATAATCATTATCTCGCCTATCATGAGGGCAAAGGAGGATTTCAGAAACAATCCTATAACAAAAAAAAATGGCTACTCGATGTAGCAAAAAAAGTAGAGCGCCAGGCAAAAGACTATTCAAATCAAATAACAAAATGTAATTTCCATAAAAATAGTGTGTTTTAATTGTTACAAAAAACAGATCTTATAAATTATTTTCATTCTAGTTTTACCGACCCTGAATATAAAGGGATAGGAACAGAGCATGAAAAATTTATTTTTTATACTAAAGATCATAAAAGACTTGAATTTGATGGTGAGGTGAGTGTTCAAAATTTATTTCAATTTTTCTTATCAAAAGGCTGGCAGAAAAATGAATATAACAGCTTTAACCAACTAATATCTTTATCTAAAAATGGTGCAAATATTACTCTAGAACCAGGTTGTCAATTGGAATTATCTGGGAAAATATTAAAAAATGTTCATCAAACATGTACCGAATCCTACGAGCATTTAAGAGAACTAGAAGAATATGCTGAGTTAAATAAATTATGCATATTAGGTCTTGGCTTCGACCCAATAAGTAAATTAGAGGATTTATCTTTTATCCCAAAAGAACGATATAAAATTATGAGAGAATACATGCCAAAAGTTGGCTCTAGAGGGTTAGATATGATGACAAGAACCTGCACAGTTCAAGCTAATTTGGATTATTTTAATGAAAATGATTTAATTAAAAAATTTGTTGTTGCTAATAGGATCCAACCAATTGTGATGGGTATATTTTGTAATTCTCCTTTTCGTGAGTCTAAACATAATGACCTAGTTAGTAATCGAATTTTCACTTGGCAAGACACAGATAATCAAAGGTGTGGAATTAAAAAGTCATTTTTAAACAAAAATTTTACGATTGAAGAATATGTTGATTTTGTTCTAAAAGTTAAGAACTATTTTTTAAAAATAAATGGTAAATATTTTGATACTACTAATTACACATTTGATGAATTACTTACTAAAAGTGTCATAAATAAGGAAATTTTGGGGTATAATTTAACAATTCAAGATTGGATAAATCACTTATCTACAATTTTTACTGAAGTCAGATTAAAGTCTTATATCGAACTTAGGGGAGCAGATGCAGGAAAATGGGAAATGATTTGTGCATTGCCTGCTTTTTGGATTGGCATACTTTATGATGATGAAAATCTCGACTCCTTATGGAAGGAAACAAGCACCTGGCAAGAAAATGACATATTAAATTTGTATCAGGATGTCCCATCTGAGGGTTTAAACAGTAACTTTATGAATTCTCCCCTATATGAGTATGGTAAAAAACTATTAAGTTTGTCAAAAAAAGGATTAGAAAAAAGAGGGTATCTCAATTCTGATGGTAGAGATGAAAGTATTCATTTAGAAAAATTAAATAGCATTATTGAACAACAAAAAAATCCCGCAGATTTGTTAATTGAAGAGTTCAAGGACAAAAAAAATATATTATCATTGCTAAATAATACTTATTATTAAAATTATTATGAAATTTCTTTTTCAAATGGACGATCCTCAGAAAATTAACATCAACGAGGATTCTACTTATATGCTTATTCGTGAGTCTTTAAGAAGGGGGATAAAATGTTATTATAATGATCCGAGCTGGGTTTTTTGTGAGATTAATAAAGTTAATAAAATAAAATCTCATGTCTTAAGCTTAAAATTAAATAAAAATAATAAGCTTTCATATCAGAGGATGAATTTAAAAGAAATTGATTTAGAAAAAATGAATGCCATTTTTATTCGTCAAGATCCACCATTTGATTTAAATTATATATCCAATACCTACTTGCTGGATCAATTAAAAAAACCATTACTAGTTAACAATCCGAAGGAAATTAGAAATTTTCCAGAAAAGCATATTATGATGAATTTTCCAGAGTTAACTCCACCTACATTGATATCTTCAAATATAGAAATAATCACAAAGTTTATAAAAAAAAATAAAGAAGTAATCATAAAACCAGCCTATGGAAATGGAGGGCTTGGTATAAAGAAAGTTTATTATAAAAAACCAAATCTGAATTTATTTATCAAAAACTATTTTAAAAAATTTTCAAATAGTCCAATCATCATTCAAAGATTTTTAAAAAATTTTAACAAAGGAGATAAAAGAATAATTTTAATTAATGGAAAAATAGCTGGTGGAGTTTTAAGGATACCAAAAATTAATAGTATTAAGGCTAATTTTCACGCAGGTGGTAAACCTGTAAAAACGAATATCACTGTTAAAGAAAAGTTTATTTGTAAAAAAATAAAGCCATTTCTTGTAAAAAAAGGTTTAATTTTTGTTGGTATTGACGTAATTGACGGCTATTTAACAGAAATAAACATTACATCCCCTACAGGAATTCAAGAAATCAACAGATTGAATAATAGCAAGATTGAAAAAGATATTATTGATTTTGTGTTTAAATCACTGCATTAAATTTTCAAATAATTTATTAATATTTTTTTGAATTAATTCTTCAATAGGTTTTTTTATCGTCCCATCAGGTATTATTCTTTCATATGAAAAACTTCCATTTTGAAATTTGATTACAAAATCCTCACTATCAATAATATCAAAAATTGTAAATTTAAAATTTTCTTTTGCCAATTCTAGTTCTGCTTTTATTATTTCACTTTTTGGTGATGATAAGATTAAGTCTTCAATAATTACTTTATTAAAATCCTTATTAATAATTTGTCCACTTATAGAGCTGCTCTTGTTTATAAAAGAATTTGCAAGTGTGTTTAATAATTCATTTATTTGTTTAAAATCTGAAATATCTTGAGACAAAGATTGCATAAATAAAACCAATGCAAATTCTTCTTCTGAAATTCTAATATCAATAGTACCATTTATATTTCCAGATATATTTTGAATGTTATTGAGGCCTATAGGATCTGGAATGCTCAAAGATAGATCAATATTACCTTTGATACGCGAAGTATTTAAAAATAAAGTATCTAACTTTGCTAAATTTATTTCTTTTAATTCAATTAATCCTGTAAACATATTTTTATTTATTGAACCAGATATATTGGAAATTTTATCTTTATGGATAAGATCTAAATTTTCGATTAAAAAAATATTATTTAATGGTTCAATTTTCAAGTTTGTTTGTAAAAAATCAAAGTCGACTATGTCAATAATATTTGAAAAGTCATCAGCAGAGAATTGTGAGACTACTTGTACTAATTTTGCTTTATTTAAATTATCAATTCCAATATTTACTGAAGCATCATTAAAGTTATTTAAATCTATATAACCGGTCATTGATAAATTTACATCATCTGAACTAACAAATTCAAGATCTCCAATATTTAATATACTACCATCTATGAAGGCCTTCATATTTATATGATCTGAATTTAAAATTGATAAAAGTTCCTTTATGCTTTCTGACGGAATTGAGTTAAATTGATCAAATTCTTCTAATTGAATATCTAGTTGTGTATTGTTTATATCATTTAACTCATATTTACCTCTGATTTTAGCAAAGATTCTGTTGTTATTGGTTATATTTAGCTCATTTAATTTCAGAGTATTATTAAAAAAATTGCTAGAAAGTTGAATTTCATCAAACTCAAATTGCTTTAACAATTTTGTGTTAGGTAAAAAATCTAACAGCATTAAAATATCAGCTTTAGAATTTGATTTCAGATTTGTATTAATATTAACTTTATTAATATCAAATCTTTCTATAGTACCATTTATATTTATCGCTGTTTCATTAATGGATTTATAAGAAATATTATTTAAAACTATGCTATTTGCACTATAGCTTAAGTCAAAAGTTTCAATTATTCCTCTTGGTATACTTGCAATCTTATTTAAGACTTTAATATTATTAAAAAGCTGAAACAAATTATCTGTAGAAATATTCTTTCCTCCTATGTTTAAATCTGAATTAATTAAATTATTTAAATCGATAGTCCCTTTAATATTAATTTGTGATTTATCTGCAAGTTTTATTAATAAGTTTTCAATATTTATATTTTCTTTTGAATATTCACCACTTACACTTAAGCTTTGAAAGTTAATTTTTTTAAAAAATTGCTGATAATTTTTTCCTAATAGTAATACCAATTCGTCTATTTCTAATTCACCTATAGTAAAACCAATTTTTTTTACATCAGAGTCAATTGTATAAATATCAAAATATAAATCAGAACCTCTATAGTTAAATTTATTTGTAATAATACGAGAAGAATTATCCTCAGACGAAATATTTACTTTTAAATTGTCAATATCACCCTCTAGTAAAATAGAATTGTTTATCAAATTAGAATTAATATTCTCTATTCTTGCTTGATTAAGTTTAATTGAAATTTCATCTTCATTAAATAATGACCTAGAAATCTCAACATCTTTTGCCACAATGTCACTTTGGAATGTATCATGATTAATTTTAAAACTTGAACTGTCTATAGATAAAATGGGTTTAGGCAAAATTTTTAACGTTTGATTAGATAAACTATTTAAGCTTATTAAACCTTTTGTCTCTCTTTCTATTATTTCTTGAGAAAGTAAATTTATAGGTAACTTTAGAAAACTTAGGCCAAATAAAATAGTTAAAATTAAAAGAACTATAATGGGGATAATGACTTTTAATTTTTTCATTTATTTCTTTTATAAATATAAGAACGTAAAATAGATTATATAGGCTAATATCAAACTCAGAGAAATTAATTTACCAGCTATTTTTAAAGATATAATTACAAAAAATAACAATGATGTAGCCAGAAATAACCATTTATCAACATAACCAAGTAATTCATAAAAATTTATACTACCATTAATGAGTATGGCAATTAGCGTTATTCCAAAGATGTTAGCAATATTTGAACCCAAAATATTTCCAATTGCCAAATTATTTTGTTTTTTAACAATTGAAAGAATTGTAGCAATTATCTCTGGTAAAGATGTTCCAAAAGCAACTATTGTTATCCCAATAGTTGTTTCAGCCACTCCAAATATACTAGTTAAGTTTTTTGCATAAACAATGAAGTATTTAGAACTAAAAAATAAAGCAACAAAGGCTAATAGTATTTTTAAAAAAATAATATAAGTTGATGAGTTTCTTAAATCAACTTTTGTTGAGACATCATCAATAGGTTTTCTTACTTCAAAAAAAATAAAAACACAGAGTATTCCAAAGAGAAAAAATCCAGATAGATATTCAAGGTCAAAGTTAAAAATAATGAAAATAAAAAAAGTAATTGAAAAAATTAAGAAAAATAAAAAAGTACTTTTATCTTTTTCCTCAGTTACTAGCTTGGTAATAGGGTAAAGCATAATACCACCTACTAGCAATATATTTGCTATGTTGCTTCCCACAAGATTACCCGCAACTATTCCAACAGAATTTAATTTTAATGCTTGAAATGTTGCTGCAAACTCAGGGAGAGAGGTGCCAATAGCAATAATAAATATACCCACTAGGATAGGTCGTATTTTATATATTTGTGAGACAATTATTGAATTTTTAATTGCTAGATCACATGACCATATTAAAATAATCAGACTTATTAATACTCCTATAAAACTTTCAATCAATTCACACCCATTTGATCTTTTTTTAGTTTTCTAATTTCATCTCTAAACATTGCAGCTTTCTCAAAATCCAAATTTTCAGCTGCAGTTAGCATCTTTTTCTCTAATTTTTGTAAATGTTTTTCAAATTTATTTGGACTCAATTTTTCAATTTCAGATGTGCCAACAGTATAGCTATCTTTCTCGTATATGCTTTCAATAATTTCACCAATATTTCTCTTTACAGATTGAGGCGTGATATTATTTTTTTTATTAAATTCAATCTGTTTTGTTTTTCTATAATCTGTCTCTTCAAGAGCTGCTTTGATACTTTTTGTAATAATATCTGCGTATAATATTACTTTCCCATTAACATTTCTTGCTGCTCGACCTATGGTTTGCACCAGACTTGTTTTTGACCTTAAGTATCCCTCTTTATCAGCATCAAGGATAGCTACCAAACCACATTCAGGTATATCAAGTCCCTCTCTTAACAAATTTATACCAACTAAAATATCAATTTCTCCTACTCTTAAAGAACGTATAAGTTTTATTCTGTCAATTGTTTCAACATCAGAGTGCATATATTCAACTTTTAGATTATGTTCTTTTAAATAATTAGTTAAATCCTCAGCATTTTTTTTAGTAAGAGTTGTGATTAGCACTCTATTTTTATTACCTAGAGTGGTTTGTATTTCACCTATCAAATCTTCCACTTGGTTGACGGTTGTTTTGATCACGCACTCGGGGTCAATTAGGCCAGTTGGTCGAATAATTTGCTCAATATATTTGTCTTCAACCTCATTCAATTCCCAAGGACCTGGTGTTGCAGATAAAAAAATAGTTGGAGGTCTCATCATATTCCACTCTTCAAATGTTAATGGACGATTATCCAATGCAGATGGAAGTCTGAAACCATAATCAGAAAGAGTTTTTTTTCTTGATCTGTCACCTTTATACATTCCAGTTATTTGAGGAACAGATACATGAGACTCATCAATAATCAGTAGGGCGTTTTCTGGGATAAACTCGTATAAAGTAGGTGGTGCCTCCCCAGGTTGCCTACCACTTAAATATCTAGAATAATTTTCAATTCCAGAACAAGTTCCAGTAGCTTGAATCATTTCTAAATCAAAATTAGTTCTTTCTTTTAACCTTTGAAATTCTAGTAATTTTTTTTCTTTATCAAACTCCTCTAGTCTTATTTTTAAATCTTTCTTAATTTCTTTAATCGCATTCTCTAATCTTGGCTTGGGAGTTATATAGTGACTATTTGCAAAAATTTTCACTTCTTCAAAATTTTGAATAAATTCTCCTGTTAAAGGATCAAACTCTTTAATTTCCTCTACTTCGTCTCCAAAAAAACTAACTCTCCAGGCAATGTCTTCTAAGTGTGCTGGAAAAATGTCAACACGATCCCCAGTTACGCGAAACATACCCCTTCTAAAGTCAATATTATTTCTTTTATATTGTAATTCTACTAATTCTCTTAAGAACTCCATTAAATTAATGTTTTGTCCTTTTTTTATTTCAAGAGTCATTTTCGAGTAAGAGTCTACTGAACCGATACCGTAAATACATGAAACACTTGCTACAATAATTACATCTTCTCTTTCTACTAAAGACCTGGTGGCCGAGTGCCTAAATCGATCTATTTGTTCATTAATAGAGGACTCCTTCTCAATAAAGGTATCTGATCGGGGAACATATGCTTCAGGTTGGTAATAATCATAATAACTCACAAAATATTCAACAGCATTTTCAGGAAACAACATTTTTAATTCTTCATAAAGTTGGGCAGCTAAGGTTTTATTAGGAGCCATAATTAATGTTGGTCTGTTATATCTTTCAATTACATTGGCAATTGTAAATGTTTTCCCAGAGCCAGTTACACCCAGTAACACTTGACTTTGTTTTCTGTCATCTAAACCTTTAATTAATTTTTTGATTGCCTGTGGCTGATCTCCCTTTGGTTTATTTTCACTTACTAATTTAAATGCCATGCTTGTAGAAATTTATAAATAAGTTTATAGATAACTAAATAAAAAAAATGATTTCAAATAGAGTAAATAACATAAAACCATCTTTAACAATAGCCATAAACATGAAGGCACAGGAGTTAAAAAGGGCTGGAAAAGATATAATTGTTTTAGCAGCTGGAGAGCCTGATTTTGATACCCCAGATCACATAAAAAGTGCTGCCATTGAGTCTATTAATAAGGGTTTTACAAAATATGTTCCGGGCAAAGGTACTCCAGACTTACAACTTGCAATTCAAAAAAAATTTCAAAGAGACAATAATTTAGATTATGAACTTGGTAATATTACAGTTGGAGTTGGAGGTAAACATATAATTTATAATGCTTTTTCAGCAACTATTAACAGCGGTGATGAAGTTATTATTCCTGCACCTTATTGGGTGAGTTATCCAGATATTGTTATTTTAAATGATGGAAAGCCTGTGATTGTTGAATGTGGTGAGCAAAATGGTTTTAAAATTACACCTGAAGATTTAGAAAAGCATATTAACTCAAAAACAAAATGGTTAATGCTTAACAGCCCAAGTAATCCTACTGGATCTATGTACACCAAAGATGAACTAATAGCACTTGGTGATGTTCTTAAGAAACATGAAAATATTTTTATTTTATCTGATGATATTTATGAAAAAATTGTTTACGACACTAATGAATTTAAAACAATGGCTGAGGTTTGTCCTTTTTTAAAAGATAGAACCTTAACTATGAACGGGTTATCTAAGTCCTATTGTATGACAGGGTGGAGAGTGGGGTATGCTGCGGGACCAACAAATCTCATCAATGCAATGAACAAAGTTCAATCCCAAAACGTATCTTCGACTGCATCAATTTCAATGGCTGCTTCAGTCGAGGCCCTTAATGGTGATCAAAGTTTTATTTTGTCTAACAATGAATCATTTTTAAGAAGACGTAATTTAGTAGTTAAGCATTTAAATGAAACACCAGGTTTATCTTGCAGAACACCTGAGGGTGCTTTTTATGTTTTTGGATCTTGTAAAGAAGTTTTGGGAAAGACAACAGAGTCAGGCAAAATAATCTCCACAGATGGTGATTTTATGGATTATCTTCTCGAAGAAGTTGGGGTCGCAGGCGTCCAAGGTTCAGCTTTCGGATTAGAGGGTTTTTTTAGAATTTCTTATGCAACTTCTGACTCAATATTAGAGGATGCTTGCCAGAGAATTAAAAAAGCTTGCGATAAATTAAGTTAATTTACTTTTAGATATTATTTTCGCTATTCTTAGAGTGTTAGTTGTCCCAACTTTACCAAAAGGAACACCAGCGGTGATAATTATTTTATCACCATGTTTTAATATTTTTCTTGATTTTGCTATTTTACAAGCACGATCGACCATCTCTGAGGATGAAGAAATCTCATCAACCACGTCCATAAAAGTTCCCCAAGTCAAAATATTTTGACGGGCTACTTTTCTATTAGTTGTTAGTCCAATTAAAGTTACATCAGGTCTCATTCTAGCGACTCTTAAAACAGATCTTCCTGTTTGAGAGAATGTAGCAATACAATTGCATTCAGCTATATTTGCAACTTCAAGTGCAGCAGTTGCAATAGCCTCAGTAGATGTTCTTACTACATTTAAATTATAATTTTGAATGTTAGCCAAGTATTTAGGGTCACTTTCAACTCGCTTAATTATTTTATCCATCATTTCTACTGACTCTTTTGGATAGTTACCAGCTGCTGACTCTGCTGACAACATTACAGCGTCCACACCTTGGAATACCGCTGTTGCTACATCTGATGCCTCAGCGCGGGTTGGTGTCGGAGAGTCAATCATACTTTCAAGCATCTGAGTAGCTACAATACATGGCTTTCCGAATTTTCTACATGTAGCAACCATCGTTCTTTGGTGAATAGGAACATCTTCAGGATTAGTTTCTACACCTAGATCACCTCTAGCTACCATTATTCCATCACAATTCTCAGTTATCGTTTCGATTTCATCCATAGCAGATGGTTTTTCTACTTTAACCATGACTTTGAATTTTGTAGGAACGAGCTTTTTTGCTGTGATTAAGTCTTTAGTAGTCTGAATAAATGAAAGAGCTATCCATTCAACATCAAGCTTAATCGCAAGCTCAAGATCTTTTTTATCTTTAGTTGTAATAATTTTTAAGTCAAGTTTTGTATCTGGAATATTTAAGCCTTTATTATTTGAAATTTCACCACCATCGGTGACAATACATTTTATTGTAGATGAAGATTTCGACTTTACTTTTAATCTCACCTTACCGTCATTAACTAAAAGTCTTTGTCCAACTATGATAGATTTAAAGATTTCTTTATGGGGTAAATAAACACGAGAACTATCGCCATCTTTTTTATTTTGATCAAATGTGAATATTTGGTTTTTCTTTAATTGTTCTTTAACGTTTAAAAATTTACCAACTCTAAATTTTGGACCCTGAAGGTCTCCTAAAATACAAATATAACGGTCATGTTTCTTCTCTAAATTACGAATTATTTTTACTTTTTTTTTGTGATCTTCATGATTACCATGACTAAAATTTAAACGAAATACATCTGCACCTGATAAAAATAATTTCTCAATTTCTTTTTCTGTTTCACAAGCAGGTCCTAAAGTAGCAACAATTTTAGCTTTTCGATTTCTTAATTTCATTTGATTTGTTTAGAAATTAATAAATAACATGATATTAGTAAAATACCATGAGTAAAATATCCAAAGAACAAGAATACAAAATCAAAGCCAATGTGCTTGATCATTTGATTAACCATTTAAGAGAGAGAACCGATGTACAAAACATAGACCTTATGAATCTAAGTGGATTTTGCAGAAATTGTCTATCAAAATGGTATGTAAAATACGCAAAAGAGGAGGACTATGATCTAGAGTATGAAGAATCAAGAAAGATAATTTATGGAATGTCCTACTTAGAGTGGAAAGATAAATATCAATTAGAGGCAACAAAAGAACAAAAAGAAGAATTCAATAAAAAATAAATTTTATGACTGAAAAACTACCAAATTGGAATTTAGGAGATTTTTACTCTTCTATTAAAGATGAGCAAATAGAGCTAGACTTAGAAAAATTTAAAAAATTTTCAACAACATTTAATGAAAAATATAAAGGAAAATTAATTATTCAAAGTCAAAAACTTGAGAGCATCATAAAAGAATACGAAGATGGTAATGAACTTGGAGACAAGCTTGGAAACTATGCTTTTTTAACCTATGCAACAAATATGAACGATCAAGATACCGTTCAATTTTACCAAGGCATCAATGAAAACCTTACTGAAATATCATCTAGCTTAATTTTTTTCACCAATGAAATAAATTCATCAGATGACTTGGAATTTGAAAAATTTTTATTAAGTGCAGGTAAATACAAAAATTGGTTAACAAACATCCGCCGATATAAACAACATCAACTTGATGAAAAAAGTGAGATGATTTTCTTAGATAAAAATTTAACCTCTAATTCTTCATGGGTGAGATTTTTTGAAGAACAAATAAATAATTTAAAATTTAAAATAGATGATAAGGAACTAAATAGTTCTGAGGCGCTAAACTTGTTATCTGATCATAGTGCAACGACAAGAAAAAAAGCAGCTCAGAGTATAGAAGATGTTTTCAAATCAAACGTCAAAACTTTCTCTTTTATAACTAACACTCTAGCAAAAGATAAAATTACCAATGATAAGTGGAGAAAATATAACTCTCCAATTGACTCTAGAAATTTAGCAAATAATGTTGAAAATGAGGTTGTTGAAGCATTGACGCAAAGTGTTACCTCAAATTATAAGAATATCTCACATCGATATTATAAAATTAAGGCAAAACTTTTTAATCAAGAGAAATTAAATTATTGGGATAGAAACGCTCCATATCCTGACTCACCAAATAAAAAGATTAATTGGTCAGAGGCCAAAGATGTCGTACTGCGTTCATATGCTAACTTTGATGAAAGTTTTAAAGATATTGCATTATTATTTTTTAATAATAGTTGGATTGATGCAGAATTAAAATCAGGCAAATCACCAGGTGCATTTGCAGCGTCTACTATTCCTTCTATCCATCCTTACATTTTGACGAATTTCCATGGAAAAACTAGAGATGTGATGACTCTAGCGCATGAACTTGGTCATGGATGTCATCAATATTTATCTGCAAAACAAGGATTACTTTTATCGAGTACACCTCTTACGCTCGCTGAAACTGCGAGTGTCTTTGGAGAAATGATGACGTTTCGAACACTTCTAGATGATAGTGATCAAGAGGCAAGAAAATATCTATTAGCCTCAAAAATAGAAGATATGATTAACACAGTTGTTAGACAGATATCATTTTTTGAATTTGAAAAATTAGTGCATAACGAAAGAAAAAAAGGCGAACTATCATCAAATCAACTTTGTGATTTTTGGATGAAAACACAATCAGAAAGTCTTGGTCCTAATATCGAATTAACTGATGGATATAAATATTTTTGGACTTATATTCCTCATTTTATTCATACACCTTTTTATGTATATGCTTATGCATTTGGTGATTGTTTAGTTAATATCTTAATCCAACTTTATGATGAAGGACTTCCAAACTTTAAAGAAAGTTATATTAATCTTTTAAAAAGTGGTGGTTCAAAGCACTATAGTGAAGTGCTTAAACCCTTTGACGTTGACCTAAAACATAAAGATAGTTGGCAAAAAGGACTTTCAATGATTTCTAGTTTAATAGATGAATTTGAAAAGACTATTTAATATGACATGAAAGAAGACAACAATTTAGTTTCCAGAGTTAAAAGATACTCCAAAGTAACTACATCTATGACTTCACTAGCGACTAAGTTTGCTGGAAAAAAGTATTTAAATTTTGATTTAAGTGATCAAAAATATGCAGCTCAGATAACTGAAATATTAGGTAATCTAAAAGGTCCTTTAATGAAAGTTGCGCAATTAAGTGCAACTATTCCTGATTTACTCCCTGAAGAATATGCAAGAAAACTTGCAGAATTACAATCTAATGCGCCTCCAATGTCATGGGTATTTGTTAAAAGAAGAATGAAAGCTGAGTTAGGAGAAAATTGGGAGAAAAATTTTACAGATTTTGACAAAGATGCAAGTTTTGCAGCCTCCTTAGGTCAAGTTCATAAAGCTAAATTAAATGGTAATGAAATTGTGGCTTGTAAATTACAATATCCAGATATGTCCTCAGCAGTTATTGCGGACCTAAATCAACTAAAAATAATTTTTAAAATTTATTCCAGTTATAATAAATCAATTCAAATAAGAGAAATATACAAAGAAATTGAGGCAAGATTAAAAGAAGAATTAGATTACAAATTAGAACATCGCCACCTCAAGATTTTTGAGTATATGCACAAAAAAAATATATTTATAAAAATTCCTAAAGTTTATAAAAAGCATTCAACCCAAAGATTATTAGTTATGGAATATCTTGACGGAAAAAAGCTTATTGAATACAAAAACTCATCTCAAAAAGTAAGAAATGATCTTGCAAAAAAATTATTTATGGCCTGGTACTTTCCATTTTATAAATATGGAATTATCCACGGTGACCCTCACCTTGGTAATTATTCCGTAAATAAAGATAATAACATAAACTTGTTTGATTACGGTTGTGTAAGAATTTTTCCTGCTAAATTTGTAAAAGGTGTAATTGATTTATATTTTGCTCTAAAAGAAAAAAATAACGAAAAAATTAAACTAGCTTATAAGGCTTGGGGATTTAAAGATATTGATGACAAGCTTATGAATGTTTTAAATAAATGGGCTCTTTTTTTATATGACCCTATTTTAAAAAATGAAGTTAGAAAAATACAAGATTCAGACAGCGGAATATATGGTGCTAAAATTGCCGGAGAAGTTCACAAAGAATTGAGAAAATATGGCGGTGTTAAACCACCCAGAGAGTTTGTATTTATGGACAGAGCCGCAGTTGGACTTGGGTCTATTTTTATCCACCTAAAAGCAGAAATTAATTGGTATAAGCTTTTTCATGAGTTAATTAAGGATTTTTCTGTTAAAAATCTTGAAACTAACCAAAAAAACGCCATAGCTTTTTCCAAAAAATCCTGATCTTTTTGATCTGTAAAAGCCTCCACTAAGTAACTATAACCAAACAAATTCAGGCTGGTTTATTAAATACTTTAGTTTTAGAAAAATAAACATAGTTTATCCACAATGTTGACTAATGACCGTATAGTTTTAAAGATACTAAAAAATAATAGAAAAAGACCTTTGTCTGCATACGATGTTTTAGACAAGTTTTTGAGAATTAAAAGAGTACAGCCCGCTACTGTTTATCGTTCTCTCAGAAATTTATTGGACCAGAATCTTGTTCTGAGACTAAACGTTTCTAAAAAATATATTGTTAGTAGTGAACCCCGTAATGAAAATGAGGTTTCTACAATAGTTTTGTGCAAAAATTGTAATGAGTATGAAGAAATTAATATAAATAAAAATAAGATGAGTTTAGCTTATAACATTTTAGATTTACAAAATTTTGATCTTAATAATTTTAGTGTTGAAATAATTTCAAAATGTAAGAAATGTTAATGTTATAATATAACATAACTTTAATATAAGAAAAATATTTGTATTTCAACAAGAAATCAAAAAAAATAAAAGAATACTTTTTTTATATTGGGTTATCCACAGGCAATTTTCCTTATTTTGAAAAATTTTAAACACAAACTTCAAATGTCTGACATTTTAATCTGTTTTGATATAACATAACAAATAATAATAACATGCATAAAAAAAAGTATAAAATCCAATGTAAAATTGATATTGATTTTATTTAGTTTGTAAAATTATAAAGTTATCAACATTTTGGAATATTTATTTTTTTATTTTTTTTAATGAATTTAAATAATAATTAAATGTAATCAATTTCAAAAAACTTTTACTTTTGATCTGAATGAACAATTTTTATTTATAATGTTTACAGAATTTATTTTTATTTCAAATGTTTTATCTGGAGTAAAAACAAATTATTTATAGGAGGGACATTTATGTTCAATAATTTGAAGAGAAAGCTTTTTATTATCGCTACGATGATAGGATCTTTGTCAATGTTCTCTATACCACAAAGCGTATCCGCTGGAGCTCATGAGCAGTATTTCCCAATTGCTAGTAGTAGGGTTGGTCCTTACTCAGCTATGGGTACTGGTTACTACGGAGCACAAATTGACTACATGAATTATGTCAATATGAACGGTGGAGTTAATGGAGTTATGCTTACATGGCAGGAATGTGAAACTGAGTATAATGCTGTTAAGACTGTTGAGTGTTATCAGAGACTTTTAGAGAAAGACGGCCAAAGGATCGTTGTATTTGACACTTTGGGAACACCTGGTGCTTATGCTGTTATTAACAGAATGGCTGAAGATAACGTTGTTTTGGCGCAGTACGGTTATGGAAGAACTGATGGTGCTGACGGAACAGTATGGCCTTGGGTATTTAATGCAGCAAGCCACTACTGGTCACAAATTGCTGTTAAGTTAAAGTTTATGGCTGAAATTGAAGGTGGTATCCCCAATATGGAGGGAAAGAAAATTGTTCACCTTCACATTGACTCTGCATATGGTAGAGAACCTTTACCAGCTATGAGAGCTATTACTGAAGAATGGGGAATGGAATTAGTTGAAATTTCAATTCCACCTCCAGGATTGGAACAGCAGTCTCAGTGGCTTCAAATCAGAAAAGAAAAACCTGATTGGGTTACTTTCTGGGGAGCAGGTTCAGGTATGAATTCAACTGCAATGACAAACGCAGCTAGAGTCGGATTTCCTAGAGACAGAATGATGTACGTAACATTTGGAGCAGCTGAAGAGGATATGTATCCTGCTGGCGACTCAGCTGTTGGAACCTATGCTGTTGCGAACGCACTACCAGGAGATGACTTTCCTTTAGTTGCAGCCATTAAAGAACAGGTATACGGCGCTGGTAAAGGAAACCTTGCTGACGAAAGTAGAGTTGGATCAGTTTACTGGAACCGTGGACTCGGCGCAGCTGTTATGTGGATTGAAGCTCTAAAAAATGCTCAGGAAATGCATGGTAAAGTTGGTAAAGCTGTTACAGGTGCAGAATTCAGGGATGGTTATGAAGCTTTAAACATGACTACTGAAAGGTTAGCAGAAATAGGTATTGAAAATATGGTTGCACCTTTTTCAATTTCTTGTGAAAACCATGAAGGAGCAGGTAAATTTGCAGTGATGCAATGGGATGGAGAAAAGTTTAACCAAATTACAGGTTGGGAAGCTCCATTGGATCCAGGGTATATTCGAAGTTTAGTTGAAACATCTGCAGCAAAATTTGCTGAAGAGAACAACATTACCCCAAAAGTATGCTCATAAAATAAATGATCTTAGAGAGGGGTTTTTCACCCCTCTCACTTTTTTATGAAAGAATTTAATTATGAGTAACCAAAATAGCTCTGAAAATATACTCGAAATAAAAAATATAGAAGTAGTTTATGACGATGTTATCCTTGCAGTAAGTGATGTTTCTTTAAATGTTCCTGATGGTAGTATAGTAGCACTATTGGGTGGAAATGGTGCTGGTAAAAGTACCACTTTAAAATCAGTTTCAACAATGCTTGCCTCTGAAAGAGGAAAAGTAACAAAAGGTTCAATTACATACAATGGACAAAGAGTTGAGAAATTAAATCCAAGTGACATGGTTAACTTGGGTTTGGTTCAAGTTTTAGAGGGAAGAAGATGTTTTGGACATTTGACGGTTGAAGAGAATGTGATAAGTGGTGCATATACAAGAAAGCTATCTAAGTCTGAAATAAATTCCGAACTTGAGAGAATGTATAATTACTTTCCAAGACTCAAAGAAAGAAGAAAGAGTCAGGCAGGATTTACTTCAGGAGGAGAGCAACAAATGATTGCTGTAGCTAGGGCAATGATGGCGAAACCAAAAATGCTTTTACTTGATGAACCGTCTATGGGTTTGGCACCTCAACTTGTTGAAGAGATTTTTGTCATTGTTAAAGAATTAAATGATAAAGAGGGTGTAAGTATTTTATTAGCTGAACAAAATACAAATATTGCTCTAAGAAACTCGGATTATGGTTACATCATTGAAACAGGCCAGGTAATGTTAGACGGATCTGCAAAATCTCTTTTGAACGATGATAAAGTAAAAGAATTCTACCTTGGAATTTCATCTGAAGGTAGAAAAAATTTTAGAGATGTTTTAAAGGAAACGAAAAAAAACAAAGGTTAAAAAATGAATGACTCTCAAGATAGAAATTTTAAAATAGGCAATCCAATTCTAGAAGTTAATAATATTTCATTAAGCTTCGGAGGAGTTAATGCTATTACAGACACATCTTTTAATGTTTTAGAGCATGAAGTTCGAGCTATTATAGGTCCAAATGGTGCAGGTAAGAGTTCAATGTTAAATTGTATTAATGGCATATACAAACCTCAGCAGGGATCAATAGCTTTTAAAGGAAATAAGCTAAGTAAAATAACACCCAATTTAATCGCACAAATGGGCATTTCTAGGACATTTCAAAATTTAGCTTTATTTAAAAGAATGTCAGCAATTGATAATATTTTAGTTGGAAGAAAACTTCATTCTAAAGCGAGTTTTTTTGATGTAGCTTTCCAACTCCCAAAAGCTAGACGTGAGGAAAAAGTTAACTTAAAAAAATGTGAGGAAATTGTTGAATTTTTAGAAATTGGAAAGATTAAGGATACACCTGTGGGTAAATTACCATATGGTTTGCAAAAAAGAGTGGAGCTAGGAAGAGCTCTAGCTACTGAAGCCTCCCTTCTACTTTTGGACGAACCAA
>CACJLA010000014.1 GCA_902594145.1 uncultured Alphaproteobacteria bacterium
CAACTACTTCAAAATCTTTATTTACAGAATTTTTTTTTAATATTTGTAGAAGATTAGACCCACCTCCTGAGATTAAAAAAGAAATCTTTTTATAATTATTTAATTTCACCAATCAGATTAAATAAATTCCTTTTATTAAAGACATTATAATATTTCTTGTCTATAACAAATATCATACCTATTCCACAATTAAATATCTCCATTAATTCATTATTAGAAATTTTAATATTATTTAATATAAAATCATACTCACTTGGTAGGGATCTGATATCTAAATCAAACCTTGTTCCTTTAGGGATGCTTCTTTTAAAATTAGAATAAATGCCACCTCCTGTTATGTGAGAGAGTGTTTTTATATATCTTAAATCATGATTGTTAATTAATTGATGATACAGGCGAGTTGGTTTCATTATAAGATCAGATAGTTTTTGTTTATTAAACATTGCCCTTTTTATATTAATATTATTTTGCTTAATAATTTTTCTAATGAGAGAATATCCATTGGAATGAAAACCGTTAGATTTAATTCCAAATATTAAATCTCCTTTAGTAATTTTTAAATTTTTATGTTTTTCTTTAATCCCTACTAAGAAACCCGCAATATCAAAGTTATTCCCTTTATATAAGAGGGGCATTTCGGCAGTTTCGCCTCCAATAAGTGAACATCTAATTTTCTTACAAGCACTTGTTATGCTTTTTAAAATTTCTGTGTATTGTTTTGAATTGACTGAACTGCATGCAAAATAGTCTAAAAAAAACAATGGTTTTGCTTTATTGCATAACAAGTCATTTGAACACATTGCAACTAAGTCTTGGCCAATTCCTGTATAATCTTTGAGTTCAGCTGCTAATAATGCTTTAGTTCCTACACCGTCTGTCGCTGCACATAACGTAACGTCTTTGTTAACCTTATATTCCGCACTAAAACCTAATTTGTTTCCTATGACTTTATCACTGTGAGAACTTCTAATAAATTTCAAGGCCTGACTAATAAGTCTGTCAGTTTTTATTACATCAACACCCGATTTTTTGTATAGTTTACTCAAATGAAATTTTTATATCTAATGTGTTTATTCTTAATATTTTATTTAAAAAATTTATCAGCTTATCAAGAAATTACTATTCAAAAAGATAGCAATCTTCAAAATTACCAAGATTTACTTGAGAGAATAAATAATACAATCACAGAAAAGGATATTATGACTATATTAGAAAAAAATATTTATAATATTAATTTTAGCAACACTCAAATATCTTTAAAAATTGATATTAATAGTCTATCCAGTGATTTATATTCTGAAAGTATAGAACATAATTTAATTCTTTTAAATTGTTCTACAAAAAATAATTTTTTTAAAATTAATAATAAATTTGAAAATTGTCCAAATTTTATAATAAAAAAATATGATAGAGAAACATATATATATTTAAATTATAAAAAAAATTATTATCGTTTGGAAAAATTTTATGAAAATATTAGTTTAAGAAAACTATGGATTGAACTTTTGGACAAAAATAAATCCTCTTATGAATTATCTATTAAACCATCAAATTATAAAAAATTAAAATACTTTACTGGTATAGAGCCAAATATATTATCTTATGAAAAAAATAAGATAATTTTGGATTTTAAAAATTTTTATAATAATAAACAAATTAATTTTTTGATTAACTTTTTTTAGTGCAGACATTTTTAAATTTAGATAGTTCTGATAATGAAATTATATATTCATTGGAAAACAATTTGGTTATTCAATCACTAGAGAAAAGAATTAAATACTTAATAATCTACGGAGCAAAAAAATCTGGAAAAACCTCAATTGCAAATAAGTTTTCACTCAATTATGATATTGATTTATTAAATGAAATTCCAAATCATTTAAATTTTCGTAAAGAAACTTATTTAGACATTAATACCCTGCCGCTCAAAGATGAGAATTTATTTCATTTTTTACAGTATTTTATCTCCAATAATATTCCATTGACTATATTTACTTCTGAAAATTCCATTGAGAATTTATCTAATGGGTTTTACTTGCCAGATGTAGTATCAAGACTTAGATTATTCAATTTATGTAATATTCAGAACCCTAGCAAAGATCTTTTTTTCAAATTAATTAATAAATATCTATCATTAAAATCTATTAGTGTCTCTGACCAGATTATATTTGAAGTAATGAACCATATTGAAAGAACGTACTTGTCAGCTTTTGAGGCTGCAAAAACTATTAATAATTTGCTTTATGAGAGTAACCATAATATTAATTTGTCACTTATTAGGAAGTATTATGAACAATTATAGAGATTATTATTTAAAAGATATTAACAAAAAACTAGTTAATAAAAAAATTACTGTATCTGGTTGGGTAAATAGATCTAGGGATCATGGTAATTTATTATTTATAGATTTAAGGGATTCAACATCTCTTTTACAATGTGTTGTAGATAATAGTTCAGAAAATTTTAATGATTTATCTAAAATTAAAAATGAAGATGTTATCAAAATCCATGGCCAAATAACTAAAAGAAGTGAAGAAACTATAAACTCAAATTTAGAGTCAGGGGAAGTTGAATTAAAAATTGAAAACTTCGAAATATTAAGTCATTGCTCCAAAACACTTCCACTTGAGGTGAATTCAGATAATGATTACGGAGAAGAAGTAAGATTAAAATATCGGTATTTAGATCTCAGAAGATCTAAGATGCAACACAATATTAAACTTAGAAATAATATAATAAATTTTGTAAGACAGTTTATGAATAAAGAGGGATTCATGGAATTAGCTACACCAATTTTAACAGCTCCCTCTCCAGAGGGAGCAAGAGATTATCTTGTTCCTTCGAGAATACATAAAGGTTCTTTTTATGCTTTACCTCAAGCTCCCCAACAATTTAAGCAGCTTTACATGGCTTCAGGTGTAGATAAATATTTTCAAATAGCTCCATGTTTCAGGGATGAGGATAGTAGGGCTGATAGGTCTCCAGGCGAATTTTACCAAATTGATATGGAAATGAGTTTTGCTACACAAGAAGATATTTTAGATGTTATTAGTCGCTTACTATTTTACACTTTTGATGAGTTTAAATCTGAAGAAAAATATATAAATAAACTTCCATTTCCAACCTTTACTTACAGAGAAAGTATTGAGAATTTCGGATGTGACAAACCAGATTTAAGGAATCCATTGAGACTTATAAATGTCACAAGTCACTTTGAGGGTTCTGGTCTTCAAATTTTTGAAAATCTTATAAGAAAAGGAGCAATAGTAAATTGTATTCAAGCTTTAAAGTCTGAGGGTAAGCCAAGAAGTTTTTATGATAATTTAAATAAATGGGCGCAAGAACAAGGAAAAAATGGTTTGGGATATATCAACTTTGAAAATTCATCACCTAAAGGTCCTTTAGCTAAAAATTTTAATCAAGAAAAATTAAATCAAATGATTAAAGATAATAATTTTAATCAAAATGATGGTTTATTATTTGTATGTGATTTACCAGAAGATTCATATGAATTTTCATCAAAGGTCATTTCAAAAGTTGGAGAAGTTTTGAACCTAATAAATAAAAATAAATATGAGTTTTGCTGGATTGTTGATTACCCAATGTATGAAAAGGATATTTTAACAGGCAAGATTGACTTCAGTCATAATCCATTTTCAATGCCACAGGGTGGAATGGATAAGTTAATAAAAGAGGATCCATTAAATATTTTAGCTTATCAATATGATATTGTTTGTAATGGTATAGAATTATCTTCAGGGGCCATAAGAAACCATAGACCAGATATTATGAAAAAAGCTTTTGAAATAGCAGGATATGGTGAAAGTGAAATTAAAAATAAATTTAGTGCCTTATTTGAAGCTTTTCATTATGGAGTCCCACCACATGGAGGGTGTGCACCTGGATTAGATAGAATAATAATGTTGCTTAGTGAAAACGAAAATATTAGAGAGGTTATAGCATTTCCATTTAATCAAAGAGCCCAAGATTTAATGATGAATGCACCAGTTAAAATTGATAGCAAACAATTAACAGAGTTAAATTTAAAAAAAATTAGCGACTAGCTTTAAGTATCTTTTCAACGTCTTCAATTGTTAAATTTTCCCCATCATAATCGTGTGGAATTTTGTAATTCATTATTCCTATCTTAAAATAATATTTTCCAGACTTACCTTTATAAAGGTTAGCTCTTTGCTTTCTTCTCTTTAGTATACCTATTTCTCTGACTTTATTTGTAGGTTTATTTTTTTTGATTGTAATTAATTCGACAGCTTGATCTAGACCAATTTCTAAAACATCATATTTTCTGCCCAAAGAAGCATAAATATCTTGGTACTTAACATACGGACCATATGCACCTATGTTTGCTATAACTGGATCTTCGCTATCTGGAAAATTTCCTAAAGTGATAGGTAGTTTGATTAACTGTCTGGCAATATTCATACCTATTGTATTTTGATCATAACTCTTTGGAAGAGCTACTCTTTTAGGTTTATCTTCATCTATTTCTTTCCCTAACTGGAGATAATAACCATAAGGACCTAAATGAACTGCTATTTCTTTTTTAGAGTCAGCATCTACTCCTAAAGTTCTTGGAAAAGTAATGATTTCATCACCTTCACGATTTTTAGGGTTTACTTCTTTTACAAAAGCACCAATAGAAATTGTAAATTTACATTCAGGATAGTTAGAACATCCAATAAATCCACCCATTTTTCCTACCTTAACACCTAGGTTACCTTCACAATTTTCAGTATTAGCCCATGATGAACATTTTATATCAATGTCACCTCCAATTTTTCTAAAAATTACAGGAGATAGTTCATCATTTATTACGTCTATGACTTCTCTATTAGGCTTACCCATTACTTCATTTATGAAAAATTCAAAATCTTTCCAAAAAATTAAAACTATATTTTTCCATTCTGCTTTATCTGCAGCAACATCATCAAGTTGGTTTTCTAAATCAGCAGTAAACTTATATTCAAGAAATTTTTTAAAGTAGTTACATAAAAATACATTAACTACTCTACCACGATCATTAAGAATAAAGGATTTCCCACTCTTTAAAACATAGCCCCTATTAACTATGGTTTGAATTATAGATGCATATGTTGAAGGTCTTCCAATTCCTAGCTCTTCTAATTTTTTAACTAGACTAGCGTCAGTGTATCTTGATGGAGGAGAGGTAAATGACTCAAGTGCTACAACTTCATTTATAATATATTTATCATTTTCTTTTATATTTTCTAATAATGAAATAATCTGTTCTTCATCATCTTCCTGAAGATTATAAACTTTTTTATATCCCTCAAAAATTAACTTACCGAGTGTAGCTTTTAAAGTTATATTTTTCTCTTCACAATCTATTTGAAGTGTACTTTGATTAGTGTCAGCACTTGTCATTTGAGAAGCTATCGTTCTTTTCCAAATTAGATCATAGAGTTTAAATTGTTCTTCATTTAAAAAGTCTTTAATATTTTCTGGTTTTATAGAAATATCAGTTGGTCTTATGGCTTCGTGAGCTTCTTGAGCATTTTTTTTTCTAGACTTATACTCAATGGGCTTATCAGGTAAATACTTTTCTCCGTACTCCTTTGATATATTTTCTCTTATTGTATCTATAGAGTCTTTAGAAAGTGTAATACTATCAGTCCTCATATATGTAATAAGGGCTATAGTTTCTTTATTTATATCTATTCCCATGTATAAACCCTGAGCGATAGTCATAGTTTGACTAGCACTAAAGTTTAGTTGACTATTTGCTGTTTGTTGTAAAGTTGAAGTATTAAATGGTGCTTTAGGTTTGCGAGATATCGTTCTTTCATCAATTTTTCTGATAAAAAAACTATTTGATTTTAAATAATTTTTAGCTTTATCAGCTAAGGCTTCATCTCTAAAGAAAAGTTTATCAACTTTTTCACCATCTAAACTAGCTATTGAAGTATCAAGTTTTGCACCATTAATTTCCCCGTGAACATTTATTTTATAAAATTTCTCTGGTTCAAACTGTTCTATATCAATTTCTTTTTCATAAATTAGTCTAACTGCTACTGACTGAACTCTCCCTGCAGATCGACTCCCTGGCATTTTCCTCCAGAGCACAGGAGATAAACTGTATCCGGCTAAATAATCTAAACTTCTTCGAGCTAAATAAGCTGATACAAGATTATCATCTACTTTTCTTGCTTCATTAAAGCTTTTTATTACCGCATTTTTAGTAATTTCGTTAAATGTGATTCTTTCAAATTTACTTTTATCTACTTTTTTTTCTAAGGACTTAACTAAGTGCCATGTTATTGCTTCACCTTCTCTGTCTGGGTCAGTAGCTAAATAAATTTTTTCATATCCTTCAGCTTTTTTTTCAATATCATCAAGCATTTTAAGTCCTGCTGCTGTTGTTTCCCAATTAAGTTCGACATCACTATAGTCTTTGGAAACTTTTACCCCATCTTTTTTAGCTAAATCTCTGAAATGACCCACAGTTGCAATGACTTCAAAATCATTACCAAGATATTTATTAATTGTTTTGGCTTTAGCTGGAGATTCTACTACTAGCAAGTTCATAACTATAAATTTATTTTATTTTCTTCGCCTTTAATTAATCTTTTAATATTTGAACTATGTTTAAAAAATATTAAAAGAAAAATTACAAACGCTAATGCCTTTTCCAAGTTGCCATAAATAAAAACTAATTGATAAATTGTCAAAAGAAATATTGATAACAGAGCACCGAGAGATGAGAGTTTACTAATCTTTACTGTAAAAAACCATATGATCATCACTAAAATAGTTGGAATAGGTAACAAAAATAAACTTCCCCCAAAATAACAAGCAACACCTTTTCCTCCCTTAAAATTAAGCCAAATTGGAAATATATGTCCAATTATAGAAAAAAGAAAAATCAAATATTTATATTCAAAGTAAAATTCTGGGCTTATGTATAAAATAGCTAATAAAACAGTTATAGGCTTAATACCATCCAACAAAAGAACAGCAACACCAGCCTTTTTTGATACACTTCTATACACATTAGTAGCACCAATGTTACCTGATCCTGTTTGAGTGATATCTTTATTGGTTAAAAATTTAGTTAACAATTTACCAAAGGGAATAGAGCCCACCAAATAAGTAAAAGATAATGCTAAAAACATTATTTAAGGATATACTGTAAACAAGCCATTCTAAGATAAACCCCCATTTCAACTTGTTTCAGAATTAAGGATTTAGGGTAATTTTCTAAAACATCATCGCTAATTTCTATATTTCTATTTACGGGGCCTGGGTGCATCAAGTAAGGCTTATTTAATAGGTGCTCATTTTGTAAACAAAATTCTTTTTTAAATAGACTCATCATATTGTTTGCACCTTCTGGAATTCTCTCCTTTTGAACTCTTAGCATCATTAAGATATCTAGCTTTTTGAGAGAGTTAAGATTTTTATGGAAAATAATTTTATTATTAATTTTTTTTAAATCCTTTCTATCTAAAAAATATGTAGGTGCAATTATGTGTATCTCATATCCCAACTTAGAAAGAAGTTTAATATTTGAGTGAGCCACTCTGCTGTGTTTTATATCTCCACATATACCAATTTTAATTTTTTTCTTTTTAAAGATTTCTCTGATAACACAATAATCTAGGAGTGCTTGTGTAGGATGTTCGTTAGTTCCATCCCCAGCATTTATTACAGGTATTTTGCTTCTATTTCCTATTTCAATTGGTGAAAAATTATTTTTATCTCTTATAATTAAGGCATCTGGTTTCATGCTCATTAAAGTATCCATTGTGTCCTTGAAAGACTCACCTTTAGACAAGGAACTTTTTTCAAAATTTATATTAATTGAATTATAACCTAGGTTTTTGGCAGCTAGCTCAAAACTAATTGTTGTTCTTGTAGAGGGCTCTAAAAACAAGTTAAAAATATTTTTTGGTTTATTTTCAAAAATTCTCTTTTTAGAATTCTTAAATTTTATAGCTTTCTCAGCAATTGATTGAATATCTCTAGCTGACAGATCGTCTATTGAAGTGATTTTTCTATTTACCACTAGGGGAGTTTCTATACAAAGTTAGAAAATCATCAAGTATTAAACATGCACTTTTTTCATGAATATTTGTTTTTTCTGATTTTCTTATTGATTTATAGGGTTTGCTGCTCAATCTTTCATCAATAAGCAAAATAGGGCACGAAACGATATTTTCTAAATTCTGTGAGAATTTTTGAACATTCTTTACCATTTCAGATAAAGAACCGTCAAGGTGATATGGCTTACCAACTATAATTCCATGAATATTTTCATTAGTAATAATCTCACCAATATTTTCAAATAATAATTTCTCACTAAAAGTTCCATATGGAATAGAAATAATATTAGATGGATCGCTTATTGCTATTCCAATATGTTTTAATCCAAAATCTATAGCAATAAATTTTTTGGTATAATTATTGCTTAGAAGAAAATCTGATATAGTATCGACGACCATTATGAGTGAGATAGATATTAAAAGAATTTCTTATTTAGCAAAGCTAAAATTACCTCTTGAAAAAGAGGAATTCTATGCCAATTCCCTAAAAGATATAATTAAATGGGTAGATAATTTAAAAAAAATTGACACTAGTAAGACAGAACCCTTACACAATGTTACAGAAAAGACAGTCTCAATTAGAAATGATGAAATAAACAAGAGTAATTCTGTTAATGACGTTTTAAGTAATGCTCCAGATAGAGCTCAGAATTTTTTTAAAGTTCCCAAAGTCGTCGAGTAAGTGAAAAATTCAATTAGTCATATTAAAAATTCTCTAAGAAATAAAAAAATAAGTGTTGAAGAACTCTATGATGAGTTTTTAATAAAAGCTAAATCAAGTAAAAATAATACCTTTAACTTATTGTTGGATAAAGAGAATAATATTCTATCAATTAAAGAGTCTCAAAAAAGATATGAAAATGGAAATCCATTGCCTTTGGATGGTATTCCTTTAGGCATTAAAGATTTATTTTGTACAAAGGGTATTAGAACCACAGCCTCATCTAAAATTCTTAGCAATTTCACTCCTAATTACGAATCTTTTGTAACGCAAAAACTATTAGATGACGGTTCAATTTTTATTGGCAAAAATAATTGTGATGAATTTGCAATGGGTTCCTCAAATGAGACTAGTTTTTTTGGCCCAGTCAAAAATCCATGGAAAAATAAAAATTACCCAACTGATGATCTTGTACCTGGTGGCTCTTCAGGTGGATCTGCTGCTGCTGTAGCTGAGGGCACTTGCGTTGCATCTTTGGGAACAGATACTGGTGGATCTATAAGACAACCAGCTAGCTTGTGCGGAATAGTTGGCCTAAAACCTACATTTGGATCTTGTTCTAGATGGGGAATTGTTGCTTTTGCTTCAAGTTTAGATCAGGCGGGCCCTCTCACTAACTCTGTTGAGGATGCTGCTCTAATTTTGAATTCAATAAACAAACATGATTTTAATGACACTACAAGCTCAAACCATTTTAGAGAAGACTATTCTAATGACATTAATAATAAATTAGATCAAAAGATTAAAATTGGTATTCCATCTGATTACCTTAAGGATGTTAGTGGAGATATTTTAAGTCAAATTGAAAATACAAAAAAAGCACTTATTAAACATAATGTAGAATTTGTAGATGTAGAGTTTAAGACTACTGAATATGCTCTTTCAACTTATTACATACTAGCACCTGCTGAAGCATCATCAAACTTAGCTAGATATGATGGAATACGCTATGGAGTAAGAGAAGATGGTAAAAGTCTTGACGATATTTATTTGAATTCAAGAACAAAAGGATTTGGAGACGAAGTTACTAGAAGAATACTCATAGGAGCTTATGTATTGTCAGCTGGTTATTATGATGCTTATTATAGACAGGCTCAAAAAGTGAGACGTTTGATCAAAGATGATTTTCAAAGAATTTTTAATGATGTTGACTTTATATTAACACCTACGACACCAAATGAGGCATTTAAGATAGGGGATAAACTTGATCCAATATCTATGTATAAGAATGACATTTATACGGTTCCTACAAGTCTTGCGGGCCTTCCTGGAATATCTATACCTTCAGGTTTAAGTACAAATGGCCTCCCATTAGGTATTCAGTTTATAGGAAATTATTTTGAAGAAAAAAAACTATTACAGATAGCCGCACTTGCAGAAAAGGAATTAAATTTCAATGAGCAATAATTGGGAAATGGTTATTGGACTTGAAGTTCATGCTCAACTTAACACTTCATCTAAGTTATTTTCATCCTCACCAAATCAATTTGGATCAGAGCCTAATGAGAATGTAAATTTCATAGACTCTGGTATGCCCGGAATGCTTCCAGTTATGAATTTTGCTTGTATTGAAATGGCAATAAAAACTGGCTATGCATTAAATTTTAATATCAATAAATATTCTGTATTTGAAAGAAAAAATTACTTTTATCCAGATTTACCTCAAGGGTATCAAATTAGTCAGTTTGAGTTCCCTATATTAACTGAGGGATTTATAAATATTGATAATGATGGTAATCAAAAAAAAATTAGAATTGAAAGAGCTCATCTAGAGCAAGATGCAGGTAAAAGTATTCATGATATTGACCCAAAATTTAGTTTTATAGACCTTAACAGAGTAGGCACACCACTTTTAGAGATAGTTTCATATCCCGATTTATCATCAGCAGAGGAGGTGGTAAGTTATATGTCCTCATTGAGACAAGTACTCATGTATATTGATGTATGTGATGGAAATATGCAAGAGGGCTCCTTGAGAGCTGATGTTAATTTGTCTGTTCGTAAAAAAGGTGGAGAGCTTGGCACTAGATGCGAAATTAAAAATTTAAACTCATTCAAATTTATAAGGCAAGCTATTGAATATGAATTTAAAAGACAGATAGATGTTATTGAAAGCGGCGGTAAAATTGAGCAAAATACAATGTTATTTGATACAAGCACAGGTGAGACTAGAGCAATGAGAAGTAAAGAATTTTCTCATGATTATCGTTACTTTCCTGACCCTGATTTATTGCCTGTAAATTTAACTCAAGATCAAATCGATAAAGTAAAGACATCAGTTGGAGAATTACCTCAAGCTAAGTTAGATAAATTTATTAAAGATTATAAAGTTGATAAAGATATTGCTAAAATTATCACTGTTGAAAAGCAAAATGCTATTTTGTTTGAAAAAATGATTTCTGAAACAGATGTAAAACCAAAATTTATTGCAGCTTGGTTGGTCGGAGATATATTTGCTTTTATCAAAGAAAATAATTTAGAAGTATCTAGTTTAAATGAAAAAACTAAAGAGATTACAGATCTTCTTAAACTTGTTTCAGATGATGTAATTTCAAATAAAGCTGGCAAAGAAATTTTACCGAAAGTTTTAAATGGTCAAGGCAAACCATCTGATATTGTAAAAGAATTAGGTCTTGAGCAAGTATCAGACTCGGGCGAATTAGAAAAAATTATCGATGAAGCTCTAATAGGAGAAGAGGAAAATATTTCAAAATTTCAAAGTGGTTCTGATAGGGTTTTAGGATATTTTGTGGGTAAATGCTTAAAAGCAACAAAAGGAAAAGGTAATCCAAAATTAATTAATAAAATTTTACTTGATAGACTCAAGAAGTAACTATCATTCAATACTTATATAAATATTAAGAATGACAATTCTTTTTATTTGACTATATTTCGGCTACTATTTTGGCTATAAATATGCTTAAGGAGAGGTGGGTGAGTGGCTGAAACCAGCGGTTTGCTAAACCGCCGTACGACGCAAGTTGTACCGAGGGTTCGAATCCCTCTCTCTCCGCCATAAAAAAAACCTATATATTTGTATGAAAAATAGTAAAAATAAGAATGCTTAAAGGATCTATACCAGCAATAATCACTCCTTTTTCAAATGGAGAAGTTGATTATGATTGTTTCGAACAGCTTTTAAAATGGCAAATTAAAAGCGGAATTTCTGGAGTTACAGTTTGCGGAACTACTGGTGAGTCTCCAACACTCTCTCACGATGAACATATGCAATTGGTTGAATTTGCAATTAAAGTAGCTTCAAAAAAAATACCTGTAATTGCTGGGACAGGATCTAACTCCACTAAAGAGGCAATTGAATTTACCAAACACGCATACAAGGCTGGAGCAAACTACGGATTAGTAGTTACACCATATTACAATAAGCCAAACCAGACAGGCCTTATAAATCATTTTAAAAAAGTAGCAAAAGTATCACCTTTAAAACAACTTATTTACAATATCCCTGGAAGATCAATAGTAGATTTGTCTTTTGATAGCTTCAAACAACTTAATAAAATACCAAACATTGTTGGTATAAAGGATGCTTCTAATGACATGTCCAGACCTTTGATAATGAGAACTTTTATGAAAAAAGATTTTAATTACTTATCAGGTGAAGATGGAACAATAGCTGGATTTCTTGCTCAAGGCGGCCATGGTTGCATATCAGTAACAGCTAATGTAGCGCCAAAATTAACATCGATGCTGCACTATTATTGGCAAAAAAAGAATTATAAAGAATTTGATAAAGTAAACTTAAGGTTGGCATCTTTATCAAAAATATTATTTGCTGAACCTAACCCTATACCAGCAAAGTATGCTCTTTCTTTAATGGGTAAATGTAAAGCTGACATTAGAGAACCTCTGTATGAACTTAGTCCTGAAACAAAAAAGCAAGTAAGAAAAACAATTAAAGATCTAAATTTTATCTAATTGTCTATACAAAATCGTAGAGCAAAATTTGATTATGAAATAAAAGAGACCTACGTAGCTGGCATTGTTCTTGAAAGCAATGAGGTCAAACCTTTAAGAAACGGGAAAGCTTCTATTCAATCAAGTTTTATAAATGAACAAAGAGGTGAAATTTATATTAATAACTTTGAAATTATCTCCAGAGACAAGAATTTCGACCTTAAAAAGAAAACTAGATCAATAAAAAAACTCCTTTTAAATAAAAGAGAAATAAAAAAAATTCTTGGTATGTTGACCACTAAAGGTTTTACAGCAGTTCCGATTGAGATATTTTTTAATGCCAAAGGTCTAGCAAAGGTGAGATTTGGAGTAGGAGTAGGTAAAAAGAAATATGATAAAAGAGAGACTATTAAGCAAAGGGAGTGGGACAGGAAAAAACAAAGGATTATAAAGAAATAATAATTCTCTTGTATTTTCATCTACTTTTTCATATAAACCTCACATGGCAAGAGTTACAGTAGAAGATTGTACTAAAAACGTTGATAGTCTTTTTGACTTAGTATTATTAGCTTCACATAGGGCCAAAGTCCTAAACGCTGGCAATGAAGCACAAGTTCCAATAGATAATGACAAAAGCACAGTAATAGCTTTAAGAGAAATAGCTGATGAGAAAATCAGTGTAGGGGATGTCAAAGAAGATATTATTAAAAGCTACCAACTGGTTCAGGAAAAAGAGGAAGAAAACGAAGATCATCTTCTTGAAGATTAAAAGTTCAATTTAGTTTATTATTTTAGCTGATGTTCCAAACCAGCTATTTCAATGATAGTTACAGCGATTTTAAGTCAGCATTACAATCCTATGATAAAAATTTTAATGAGAATTTATTTGTTAAAGCAATAGAGGTAGCAGAAACATCCCATAGAGATCAATTTCGCGCTTCTGGAGACCCATATATAATACATCCATACGAGGTTTGTAAGTCGCTTATTGAACTAAAATTAGATACAGAAACTGTTATTACAGGTTTACTCCACGATGTAATTGAAGATACAAAATTTTCAAAATTAGAATTAAAAGAAAACTTTGGTCCTGGTATTACAAATTTAGTGGATGGTTTAACTAAAATTGATTTTTTAGAGGAAAAAAAAACAACAAGATCAGAAAAAGAAGCAGAAAATTTTAGAAAACTTCTTATCTCAACTGCAAAAGATATAAGAGTTTTAATTATTAAATTAGCAGATAGGTTGCACAACATAAAAACAATTCATTATATTAAAGATGTTGAAAAAAGAAAAAGAGTTAGTAATGAGACCTTACTAATTTACGCCCCCTTAGCTCAGCGACTAGGATTTGAAAATTGGAAGTCCATTTTAGAAAATATATCTTTTAAAAACCTTCATCCAGATATCTTTAGTAGAATTAATGATAAAATTGATAACACCTTTAAAAATCTAGAAGGCTCTTTTATTGAGCTTGAAAATTTAATGAAAGAATATCTAAATAAGTCAGATATTGATGCTGAAATTCATTATAGAAAAAAAAATCCATATTCAATTTGGAAAAAAATAAATAAGAAAAATACTGACTTAAATTCTATTTCAGACATAGCTGCTGTCAGGATCATCACTAAATCAACAAGAGATTGCTATAAAGTATTAGGTATAATTCATCGTAATTTCTCCGCAAAAGTAGGTAGAACTAAGGATTATATATCAAGCCCAAAACCTAACGGATACCGATCAATACACTCAGACCTTATTTTCCAAAAAAAAATATTTGAAGTACAAATAAGATCAAGAGCAATGCATATGATTGCTGAAAATGGTATTGCTGCACACTGGAGATATAAATATTTAAATAAAGATAGTAGCAGTGAGGGGGTATATGCTTGGTTAAGGGATGCTGTTAATTATGTTAAAGAAAATGAACAACATTTAATTTTAAATAAAACTTCCCAACAATTTTTTGATGAGCAAATATATGTTTTCTCTCCTAAAGGTGAATTATTTACACTACCTTTAGACTCTACACCTGTTGATTTTGCTTATACAATTCATACAGATATAGGAGATAGGTGTGCTGGTGCAATTGTAAATGGACAAGAGTTACCTTTAAGCACAAAACTTGATAATGGAGATCAGGTTGAAATCATCTTAGATGAAAACACTACAATTTCCCCGTTATGGATTAGATTTGTAAAAAAAGAAAAAGTTAAAGAAAAAATTAGGTACTTTTTTAGGTCAAAAAGAAGAAGAGAATTTGAAATTCTTGGAAAAGATATTTTAAACTACATAGCAATATCTAAAAATATAATTTCTGATGATGGTATTTACGAAAAGATTTTAAGAAAGACTGACTTTAAATATAAAAATAAACTTTTTGAAAATGTTGGTAGAGGTTTTTTATCTAGAGCAGAACTTGATAAACTTTTTAAAGAAATGGAAAATAATATTGTCAAAAAAATTTTTCAATCTAAAGAAGATGAAGAGAGAGTAGATGTATTAAAATATGAAAATGGTATAGCTGTGAACTATGCAACTTGCTGTTCACCTATAAAAGGTGATAGCATTATATCTATAATGTCTTACGGTCGTGGCTTAGTTGTTCATAATACAATTTGTGATAGTTTGGGGTATTATCATAAAGATAATTTCTATAAATCAGAATGGGGAGAGGGTGAAGACCAATCTGAATTTAACTCAAGAATAGAGATAATTATTAAAAATCAACCAGGTGCACTGTTTAGTATCACTTCAATTTTTGATAAACATGAGATTAATATTGAAAATATTCGTATCGCTAACAGAACTAAAAAAGTTTACACGTTCATAATCGATATAAGTATTGAAAGCTCAGATAAATTAAAATTTGTTCTTGCCGAAATGAAAACTTTAAGCCAAGTTGATAAAGTTAAAAGACAATCAATCAATTATTAATGAAACTTGGAGTCAACATAGATCATATTGCTACACTTCGTAACGCCAGAGGACAAAACAATCCAAATTTATTAAGAGCTTTAAAAGTTTGTCATGATGCAAAAGTTGATACTTTAACCGTTCACTTGAGAGAAGACAGAAGACATATTAAAGATCAAGACTTATTAGAGTTAAAAAAAAATTCTAAAATTCCAATTAATCTTGAAATGGCTCTTACAGATGAAATGATACAAATAGCTGATATGATTAATCCTGAGTTTATTTGCTTGGTTCCTGAAAAAAGAAATGAAATCACTACAGAGGGTGGTTTAAATTTAAATAAAATATCTTATCCAAGATTAAAGAAGCTATTAAAAATTTCTCAAAAAAAAAATATACAAGTTAGTGCTTTTATAAATCCTACAAAAAAAATGATTACTTTAGCTAAAATTTTAGGTTTTGATACTGTTGAAATACATACAGGGCCTTTAGATAAAAAAATCATAAAAAAAAATATTATTGATAAAATTAACGAAATGATTGTGTATGCTCACTCTAAGAAACTAATAGTTAATGTAGGGCATGGTTTAAATTTTAATAACATCAAATATATAAAAAAAAGAGGATATGTGGATACTGTCCACGTTGGTCATTTTATAATATCTGAAGCTATATTTATTTCACTTGTTAAAACTATTAAGACTTTCAGAGGTTTAATAAAAAAATGATAATTGGCCACGGAATAGATTTAGTTGAGATAGACAGAGTAAGTAACATTTATGCAAAATATAAAGAAAACTTCATATCTAAATACTTTATTAATGACCAATTAAAAAAAATTGATTCCAATTTACTAGCAAATAATTTTGCCATTAAAGAGGCCTTTTCCAAAAGTATTGGTCTAGGATTTAGATCTCCTTGTTATCCAAATAATATCGTTGTTAGAAGGGATACCTTAGGTAAACCAGTTATTTCTTTGAAAAATAAACTTGAAAGTTATTTGAATGAAACTTTTGGAAAGTGTGTCATTCATGTCAGCCTTACAGATACAAAGTTATATTCGATTGCGTCGGTAATTATTGAGCAAAATTAAATCATCTTTGATAAATAATTTTAAAGCACTTTTTTGGGCTTTAATTATTGCTGGTGTAATAAGAACATTTGCTATTGAACCATTTAAAATTCCCTCTGGTTCAATGAAACCAAATTTATTAGTTGGAGATTTTTTATTTGTTTCTAAATGGGACTACGGCTACTCAAGATATTCATTTCCCT
>CACJLA010000015.1 GCA_902594145.1 uncultured Alphaproteobacteria bacterium
ATATTAGAAGTGGAACAAATATTTATATTTCAGAGATTTTTGCATCCTTTGGACTAATGATGGTTATTTTGCTATCAAAAGTAGGTGGTAAAAATATTGTTGCTTTTAATGTTGGTTTTTACATCACAGCTGCAATAATTTTTACATCCTCAGCTAGTTTTGCAAATCCTGCCGTATCGATTGCTAGAATTTTTACTGAGTCATTTGCAGGGATTAATCCCTCAACCGTAATATTTTTTATTGGCTCCCAAGTAATAGGTATGTTTGGGGCATACTTTTTATATAACCGCCTGTTTAAAACTAAATAATATCAAGCTTTTTTTAATTATTAACAGAGACAATTCGTTATGTTGACTTACTAACAGGTTAAATTTTAATGGCTTAAATTTATTTAAGTAGGAGAGAAAAATGAGCGAAGCCAAATGTCCCGTTGCTCACGGAGCTAATTCAAACATGGAGAAGTCATCAACTGATTGGTGGCCTAAAAATCTAAATCTAGATATTCTCCATCAACATGATCAGAAAACAAAACCATTTAATGGTTCTTATAATTATCGAGAAGAAGTAAAAAAATTAGATTTCAAAGCATTAGAAGCTGACATGCATAAATTGATGAAAGAAAGTCAAGATTGGTGGCCAGCTGATTGGGGAACATACGCTGGTTTAATGGTAAGGCTTGCTTGGCATTCTGCTGGAACCTACAGAACTGCTGATGGACGTGGTGGTGGTGGGACTGGTGATCATCGATTTGCCCCTTTAAACTCTTGGCCTGACAATACTAACTTAGATAAAGCCAGAAGACTTTTATGGCCCATTAAAAAAAAATATGGAAACAAGATTAGTTGGGCTGATCTGATGATTTTAGCTGGTAACATTGGTTATGAGTCAACTGGATTTAAAACTTTTGGTTTTTCTTACGGACGAGAGGATATTTGGCATCCAAATAAAGATATTTATTGGGGACCAGAGACAGAAGCTTTAGCAACAAACAGACACTCTGACAAAGAGGATGCTTCCTCTTTGGAGAGTCCGCTAGCTGCAAATCATATGGCCTTAATTTATGTTAACCCAGAGGGGTTTGAAGGTAATCCAGATCCTTTAAAAACTGCTCAGCATATTAGAGAAACATTTGCAAGAATGGCTATGAATGATGAGGAAACTGTTGCTCTTACTGCGGGTGGTCACACAATTGGTAAAAGCCACGGCAATGGCAATGGAGATAATATTGAAGCTGAACCTGAAGGTGCTCCAATTAAAGAACAAGGTCTTGGTTGGATGAATAATACCTCTCGAGGAGTGGGTAGAGATACATTAACTTCTGGTATTGAGGGTGCGTGGACAACTGAGCCAACAAAATTTGATAACGGATATTTTGATATGCTTTTTAAATATGAGTGGGAGCTAAAGAAAAGCCCTGCGGGAGCATGGCAGTATGAGCCTATTAATATTAAAGAAGAAGATAAGCCTGTGGATGTTGAAGATCCCTCAATTAGATATAACCCAATTATGACGGATGCTGATATGGCAATGATCAAAGATCCTATTTATTTAGAAATATCTAAAAAGTTTCGTGAAGATCATGAATATTTTTGTGATGCGTTTGCCAGAGCTTGGTTCAAACTAACTCATAGAGATATGGGTCCAAGATCAAGATACATAGGTCATGATCTTCCAAATGAAGATTTAATTTGGCAAGATCCAGTTCCCTCTGGAACTGCTAGCTATGATATAGAAAGCCTAAAAGAAAAGATCAAAAATAGTGATTTAACTGTTCAAGAGCTAGTCTCGACTGCGTGGGATAGTGCAAGGACATACAGAGGATCTGACTTAAGAGGTGGAGCAAACGGAGCAAGAATTAGATTTTCTCCTCAAAAAGACTGGAAGGGTAATGAACCTCAAAGATTATCAAAAGTATTAGGTGTGCTAGAACCTTTGGCAAAAGAAGCTGGAGCAAGTATTGCTGACACCATTGTATTAGCTGGAAATGTTGGTCTTGAAAAAGCTATTGAATCTGCTGGATTTACCGTACCTGTTCCTTTTAGTCCAGGAAGAGGAGATGCTTCTGATGATATGACTGACTCTGAATCTTTCTCACAGCTAGAGCCAGTACATGACGGATTCAGAAATTGGCAAAAAGATAACTACGAAGTAAGAGGAGAAGAGTTGTTACTTGATCGAGCTCATTTACTTGGTCTAACTGCAGTTGAAATGACTGTGCTAGTTGGAGGAATGAGAGCTATGGGAGCTAACTATGGTGAGAATAAACATGGTGTTTTTACTAATCAGGTAGGAGCTTTAACGACTGACTTTTTTGTTAACCTAGTTGATATGGGCAATAAATGGAAAGCCTCAAATGGGCACTATGAAGTAATCGATCGCAAAACAAATGATGTTAAATGGACAGCAACCTCAACAGATCTTGTATTTGGATCAAATTCTATCCTTAGATCTTATGCGGAGGTTTATGCACAAGATGACAACAAAGAAAAATTTGTTGTCGATTTTGTAAAAGCTTGGAACAAGGTGATGAATGCAGATAGATTTGAATTGAACAATAATTAATTAATGTTCAATTATGGTAATATCCAACTCAAGGTTTGTGGTATTACAGATCAAAAATCGTTAGAGGTAATACAAAAGTATTCAGTAAGAACAGTGGGCCTTGTAAGTAATTACTTATACGGCCCCAATACACTATCTACTGAAGAAATTCAAAACCTTACAATAGCTTCCTACAATTTAAAACTAAATCCGATTCTATTAATTGGCAATATTCATATGCCAAAAATAATCGACATTATAAAACAATTAGAGATAAAGGAAGTATGTGTATCTAATCAATACAAGATTGAGGATATCGAATTACTAAATAATTCAACAAATTCAAAAATATCAATTTCAATTAATTACGAAAATTTTGATTATAATTTTTTTGAGCAAATAAGAAATAATGTTAGTAGTTTTTATTATGATCTTAATATTTACAGGAAAGATGTAATTGAGAAAAAATCTCTAATGGAGTGTGAGAGTCAAATTAATCAACTTAAAAGTTTTGCAAAGCCTTTATATCTTGGCGGAGGCATTAATATTAGTAATGTCAAAGAGGCAATCAAAACTATATCTCCACACGGAATTGATATATCGACAGGGTTAAAAAAATCAAACAGCGTAGATGAAGAAAAGCTTAAAAAAATTCTTGATAATCTTGGGTTTGACGAGATTTCTTAACGATAAACCTCTCCTCTAAATTATTTAAAAGGCTTTTATAAGAGTTATGGGTTTTTAAATCTATGAAATCTGGGTTTAAATCTAGGATAGGTTGTATCACAAAATCTCTTAAATGAGAGGATGTATGAGGGATAGATATTAGGTGGTTTTTGATTTTCAAGTTTTCAAATTGAATAAGATCGAGATCTATTTTTCTTGGGCCGTTAGTAACAATTTTATTTTTTTTAATTTGTTTTTCCACAAAACACATTTTTATAAATAATTCGTTGAAGTATAGATTTGTAGTAAATAAAAAGGCAGCATTGTGAAAATATTTTTGGTTAGTTATCCCAAAAGGTTTCGTAAAATAGACTCTGCTAACCTTTTCGACATGTCCGAATTTATTCATTAGCTTTAATGCTAAATTAAAATTACTTTTCCAGTTGCCAATATTTGATCCAATAGCGATATATGATTTATATCGATACGCTGACTTTTTTTGCATTATATTTTTTGGCAATCTCAATTTTATTTATTTCCAACTTTTCTATTTTAATTGGAAATTGATTGTCCAATTGTTTTTTTAATTCTGTAATTAATTTTTCCAGTGTTTTGTATTGAGATGCTGAAACAAATGTTACTATTTCTTTTTTAATATCAGAATAACTTGTAACATTTTCAATATTGTCAAGATCTTGATTGTGATCAAGGTCTAATTGGCATTTAATACTAATTAATATTGTTTGTGGTTTTAACCTTTCTTCATCAAACACTCCAATGATTGTGTCGACCTTTAAGTCCTCTATCTCTATAAAAAAATTCATTTATTTAAAACTTTCAAAACTTTTATCATTTGATTTGTCTCTTGGACATCATGAATTCTAAACGTATTGACATTTTGTTGTAAGGCATGAGTAATAGAAGCTAAAGATCCACCTATTCTTTGATCAGCATTTGATGGATCAATGAAGTTAATCCAACTTTTTCGTGATGAACCTAAAAGTATTTGTAGGTTTTTGTGACTGTATTTTGATAAGGATCTCATTAATTGTAAATTTTGGTTTAGTGTTTTGCCAAAACCTATTCCTGGATCAAACCATACTTTTTTAAGATTAAATTTCATTTTTTTTAATATTTTCAGTCTTTTTTCAATAAATTTATCAAACTCCTTTATCATATTAGCTCTTGGATTTAGTTTTTTTTGCATCTCTTTTGGTGTTCCTCTTTTGTGCATTAAGAATAATCCAGCATTGTACTTTTTTGTAAGTTTGAACAACTTCTCTGAACCACCATTTATATCATTAATAATATGCACTCCTTTTTTAAGGGCAAATTCTTGGGTCTCAGGTTTATAAGAGTCCAATGAAACGAGATATTTCTTATAATTTAAATACGGTAGAATTTTTGAAAGCCGACGTATTTCTTCTTTGTATGTAATTGGTTCACTATTTGGTCTAGTACTCTCAGCTCCAATATCGATAATTTGTGCTCCATCTTTAACCATTGAGTTAATATGATTAAGTGCAGAAGTGCGAGAAAAGGTTTTACCCCCATCACTAAAGGAATCAGGAGTAAAATTACAAATACCCACTAATAATGGTTTTTTTAGATTAAATAAATTTTTATTGAATTTCATAGTAATTATTTTTTACCATAGTTTCATAGTCTTTTTTTAATTTTTGAAAATATGTCGTAGATTTTCTTTTCCAAAAAATACTTTGAATACTTTTTATAGACGTAATACCTCTTCCAGAACCTATTGATAATATTTCACTATATTGGTTAAGCTCTTTTTCAAAAATTGTTTTTTTAATGAACTTAAATTTGGATATTTTCTCTACAAGTTTCAAAGTATTACCATAATAGTATCCTATTTTTGGAATATATACTTTTCCTTCTTTAATAAAAATTAAATTTGTTACTGCACCCTCTGTAATTTCACCATCTCTTGATAGTATAATTTCATTTTCAGAGTAATTTATCTCACTCATAAATTTTAATATTTTTTTGTAATATAAATTTTTATTTCTAAAGTCTTTTCTTTTATATTTTTTTATAAATCCAATTACACTGCTCTTTGTCGTTGTTCTTTTTCTAAGTGATATTGATAAAGTTGTTCCATTAGTAGCAATTCTTAGCAAATGGTTAAAAATTTTAATTTGCTTAATATCTTCTCCAATTAATTCTTTGATCATTTTTGGATTTAGTTTGGCGTCAAATTTATAATCACGGCATGTTTTATTAAAAGTGCTTAAATAGCGGTTTAAACCTATAAATCTTGGTACTTTTCCTATGATAGGTATAGACGTAAAAACACCCTTCTGACCCCAAAGTGGTTTGAATTTAGAGGGTAAATAAGAGTTATTTTTTAAATTGAATGATTTTTCGAATAAATTGTTTGCCATTTGGAGTTAAAAATGAGTCCGGGTGAAATTGTAAACCACAAATGTCATATTTATGGCTTTCCAAACACATTGCTACATTAGTTTCCTCACATCTCATTGTAATATGCATTGAAGAAGAATTAAATGGCTCTTTTAGTTTCAAAGAATGGTATCTCCCTACTTGATACAAAGCATTATTCGGAAATCTTAAACTTTGAGAATTTGTTCGTATATACGTTTGATAACCATGAAATATTTTTTCCTGTTTAGAAATAGTTCCCCCTTCTCCGTTAGCAATAAGTTGAAATCCAAGGCAGATACCAATAATTTTCTTCTTCGATTTATAATTATTATAAATATCCAATGATATTGGATAATCTAAGGGCTTTCCAGGTCCAGGAGAAAAAATTATTACATCTGACTTTTTTACAGAATTTTCTTTTACATCATAAAAATTTGTAACTTCAAGGTTGCCAAAAACAGATAGCAAATGCGCTAGATTATAAGTAAAGGAGTCCTCATGATCTATAAGTAATAAATTCATTTTAATAAATCCAATAGTGATTTAGCTTTTAAATAATTTTCATGATACTCATTTTTAGCAGTGCTATCTAAGATTACTCCACTAGCTGCAAAGACTTCATTATTTTTTTTAAAATTTAAAATAGACCTTATGATGATATTAAAGCTCATATCTTCTTTAGAGCGAAAGTAACCAAAAGAGCCGGTATAAATTCTTCTGGGCTCTTTTTCCTCTTTGTTCAGTAATTTTAAGGTGTTAATTTTGGGACATCCGATAACTGAACCTCCAGGCATCATTGCCTTAATTATTGCTGATAGTCTTACATTATCAAGAAGGGTTCCTGAAATCTCAGAAACATTATGAAAAATATATTGGTATTTTTGTACAAATTTTAAATTTTGTATTTTGACAGAATTTGGTTTTGTAATACGACTAAGATCATTTCTCTCTAAATCAACAATCATATTGTGCTCTTTATCTTCTTTTTGATTATTTTCAAAAAAGCGCCTCGCCTCTTTTGTTGATTTAATTTTGTCCCTACTCACAGTTCCTGCAATTGGTGATGTGACTATTTTTTTTCCTCTTACTTTAAATAAGTTTTCAGGAGAGCAGCTAATTATATTAAAGTCTTTTGTTCTTACACAAAAAGACTCTGGGCTTAGATTTTTTTTCATCAAGTCAAAAAATAAATTAACGATATCTAGGTCTTTTTTATTTGAATATTTTTGAGCAATTTTAATTTGATATGTTTCACCTGCTCTTATATTTTTTTTAAATTTATTGAAGATTTTTTCATAGACTTGGACATTTGGACTTACAGTCACTTTGTTATGATTTGAATTATAAGTTTTTTTTAAAACTTTCAGATCTTTAAATAAATCAGTTTTAGATTTTGTTAGGATTTTAATTTTTTTATCTAAAATAATTTTAGTTTGAGGTCGGAAAAAAACACCCTCTGGAAAAGATGAACTATCTTTATTTACTTTTAAATTTATATTTTTACATAGTAATTCGTATCCAAAAAAACCAATGTAACAATCGTATGGTTTTTTTGATTTAAATCGCTCTAGTTTATTTAAGAACTTATCTAAATTAATTGTATTTAAATTAACCTTTTCAACAAAATCTGTATAAATTTCAAAATTATTTTTTTCTGAGTTTCTATAAATTATTAATTCTTTATCAGATTTAAACAAAACACTGAGTATTTCAGAATTATTCATGAACAAATTTTAGTTATAAAGATTATTTATTCAACTGAAGCAATTGCTACAATTTCACATTTATTAATGAAAATGCACCCTAACCAATGGGGTGCATCGGGCCTATTTAAAGCGACCAACCTTTGAAATATATAAAGTCTACTACCCGTCGTAATTTATTTTATTTAAAATATTTACAACAGCTTTTCGATTTTCAGCTATTTTTAATAAATCAATATTGTCAAACTTAGCACCTCCTGCTAATTTATTAACTCCAACTGATAAAGGTACTTCGGGTGAAACTGGAAATTCATTATTGTCATTTGCGTATATTCCCTGGGCTTTTTGACTAACTAAGAAATCCAAAAGTTTTTCAGATTTTTCTCTATGACTTTCTTTAAGTAAAGCTATACCGGAAATATTAACATGAGTTCCTCTATCCTTTTGGTTAGGAAAAACAATTGTTGCTTTCTCGAGCCATATCTTTTGTTCTTCATTATTAAGCATCTTAAAATAATAATAATGATTGCCGATACTTAGATCACAAACTCCTGCATATATAGCTTTGACTTGGTCTCTGTCGTTACCCTGAGGTTTTCTAGCTAAATTTGCTTTTAAATTAATCAAATAATTCTCTAACCACTCCTCACCATGATGAGCCATCAAAGATGCGAACAATGAGACATTATATGGGTGAAAACCTGATCTTGTGCATATTCTTCCTTTATATTTTTCAGATACTAAATCCTCATAAGTAATATCATTAAGACCCAAATCTTTATTCACGTATATAATTCTTGCTCTTTGAGTAAGACCTATCCAATTATCACTTTGGAGATGAGAGGGCACAGCAGAAGAATAATTAATTTTAATAGACGCTCCTGCTTCAGATACATCAATTAGTCTTGATATATCTGATGCTAAGAATACGTCGGCTACAGGGTTATCTTTTTCTAAAATAATTTTTTGAACTAAGCCTTTTTTGGAATATATCCATTCAACATCAATACCAGTTTGACTCTCAAATTCATTTAAAAGAGGCTCAATTAACATTGGTTGTCTTTCTGAATAAATTTTTAATACATCATCCGCATATGCACCACTAAAACCAATAAAGAAATTAATTACTAAAATCTTTATTAAAAAAGAAATTAAATTTTTCATATGATGTAATTAATCTCAAATTGAAAAATTATAAATACAAAAAAAAATCAACCTTACAAATGAATAAAAAAAAACTACTTCTGAAACAAACTACAGATTAAAAATTTACTTTTTTTTTAAATTAATAACTAGTGAGTATTCTTCAAGAAGAGATAAGCAAGCAGGTATAGGGAGATCTTTGTGAAGTTCTTTACAATCATCATAATCGTAGATTCGGTTTTCTTCTTGATTGTAAACATGTATATGATTACTTGTATTGGTGTCATAAAATGATTGTTTATCAACAACAATTTGCTTTAAATATCCTTTATCAACTAAAGTATTCAGATTTTCATATAGTGTTGTTAAAGAAAAATAACTTCTGTTATCTTTCAAAGTTTCATTCATTTGATTAATTGAAAAGTGTTTGTCTTTACCATCAAAAATTGATTTTAGGAGAACCACTCTTTGTTTAGTTTGTCTCCATCCACACTTCTCTAGAACAACATCAATCTCTTTTTTACTAGCATCTGATAAATTCATTGAGTTCAAAATAGGCTAAAAATGCTTATTATTCAATAGCATCTGGCATATTATATTAAGACAAAAGAGCACTAGATAGAATGTAATATATTCCATTAAACGATGAGTTAATAGGTAAATCAGGTTTTATTTAAGTTAGCTGACAAACTAGGAGAATTCTCATTAACCTTTTTTTGAGAATTTAATTGATACATAACATTCACTCTTTCAATAAATGATATGGGATAATACTTCTCTTCGACGATTCTTTTTATTTTGTGATTACAAACCTTGTTTTTAGTTTTTCTCATAAGGCATATAAAATGCCTATATGAGAAAATTGTAAATTAGTTTTTTTTTTGACTTTAAGTTTCTTAGATTATTGAAATTATCTGAAACTTATTTCAAAATTCCTTAGTGACAATCTTTAATAGAATTTGCAATTCCATTAATTAGTTCAACATACATTGTAGGTCCTGCATCTATGAAAGCTCCTAAAGGATCCATAACACCAGTAGAGATATTCATATCGTTGCCGAGTGTCTCAATTATCTTTGGATTATATTGAGGCTCAGAGAAGATACACTTAATACCCTTATCACTAATTAAATCTTGTATATCAGCTATTTGTTTAGCACCAGGTAGGACGTCAGGATTTAAAGTTAACGCTCCTGCAGATTTCACACCAAATCTTGTTTCAAAATATTGGTAGGCATCATGGAATACAATGTAACTAATGTCTTTAGATAATTCTTTTTCAACATTATTAATCAGATTATCTAGCTCCAAAGTAGCTCCAGCTGCATTTACTGAATATTGCCTTTGACCCTCTGGATCAATTTTTATTAATTCATCACGGATAATTTTAACCATCTCTTTGGCGTTCTCTGGGTCCAACCATATGTGAGCATCAAACTCTCCGTGATTGTGACCGTCGTGATGTCCTGCATGATCGTCATGTTCGTCGTCATGGCCATCATGATCATCGTGATCGTCATGGTCATCATCTTTGTGACCATCGTGATCGTCATGGTCATCGTGTCCTTCATGTTCGTCGTCATGGCCATCATGGTCGTCGTGATCGTCATGGTCATCATCTTTGTGACCATCGTGATCGTCATGATCATCAAAAATGTTTTCTTCTCTAAATTTTAGTTTTTCAATAGACTCGGTGTCCATAAATGCAATTTTTTTTGTGTCTTTTGCTAGAGAATTTAAAGGTTTTTCCATAAATGCCTCCAAATCCTCTCCAATCCAAAAAACAATATCTGCCTCTTCAATCATTTTTGCATGTGATGGTTTAAAGACAAAAGTGTGAGGATTATTTGTGCCCTCAATAATTAATTGTGGTTCTCCTCTTGTTTCCATAATTCTAGATATTAATGAATGTAATGGCTTTATTGTGGTTACTACTTTGATGTCTGTGCTTACGTCTGCGTGAGCAGAAAAACTACTAAATAAAATAGAAAGTCCAAAAATAATTGATTTTTGAAAGAAATTCATGTCTATTACCTACCTCTAAGTGTTATATTATTACATACGTAATATTATAACCATAAAAATATGTCAATATTAAAAAATGAATAATAATTTAGTTGAATTAAATAACTGTGGAGTTTTAAGAAACCATAAATGGTTGGTTAGAGGTGTCTCATTAAAAGTTTCCCAAGGTGAAATTGTAACATTGGTTGGACCTAACGGATCTGGCAAATCAACAACTGCAAAAATGTCATTGGATATTTTAAAACCTGACGAAGGCACAAATAATATCAAAAAAGGAATGCGAATTTCATATGTGCCACAAAAAATTTCAATTGATTGGTCCCTCCCATTAAGGGCAATAGATTTCGTTAATTTAGTAAAAAAACATAAGACCAGTGAGATTAATGATGCCCTCAGTATCACTGGAATCAAACATCTTATTTATGAAGATGTTAGAAATTTGTCTGGAGGAGAATTTCAAAGATTACTCATGGCTCGCGCAATAGCTAAAGAACCTCATTTTCTGGTTTTAGATGAACCTGTTCAAGGTGTCGACTATCCTGGAGAAATTGCTTTATATAAGACAATCCAAGAAATTGTAAAAAAAATAAACTGCGGAATATTACTTATTTCACATAACTTACATGTGGTGATGTCACAAACTGATTACGTTATTTGTCTTAATGGGCATGTTTGTTGTTCTGGAGCTCCCAACACTGTCATAAAGGAGCCAGAATATGTTAAATTATTTGGAAAGAATATTGATCCCACCTTAGCTTTTTATCAACATGACCACGATCACGAACACTTACCTGATGGGAGTATAGATGACTCGAAGAAAGACTAATAATGTTTGATGATTTTATTGTTAGAGCTTTTGCAGCAGGAATTGGTTTAGCATTTATTACAGGACCACTGGGATGCTTTATAGTTTGGAGAAGGCTATCTTATTTTGGTGATACCATTGCACACTCTGCCTTATTAGGAGTTGTTATTGCTTATGCTTTGGATTTCAACTTGATCATAGCCGTATTTGTAGTTTCTTGCTTACTTGCCCTGTCTTTACTGTTTTTACAAAGGAGAACCAATCTTCCAGATGATGCTTTATTAGGTCTGTTAGCTCACTCTGTGCTAGCGATAGGATTAGTACTTTTAGGTATACTTTCATTCATAAGAATTGATCTAATGGGTTTGCTTTTTGGAGATATTCTCTCTGTCAATACCACCGACTTATTATTTGTCTGGATTGGTGGAAGTATTGTTTTAATTGTATTGGTATTAATTTGGAGACCTCTTTTTGCTGGAACAGTTAACTTAGAATTAGCAAAAGCAGAAGGATTAAATCCAGATTTAGCTAATGCAATCTTTACTTTGCTAATAGCTAGTGTCATTGCAATATCTATAAAAATTGTTGGGATATTATTAATCACTGGTCTTCTAATCATCCCCGCATCTGCATCAAGAAACTTGTCCTCCACACCAATTCAAATGGCAATCATATCCTCTATTATAGGTGTCGCTTCAGTAGTTCTTGGTATTCAAACCTCTATGATTTGGAACACCCCTACTGGTCCTACTATTTTAACAATCACTTTGGGTGTCTTTATATTAACTCTATTGCCACTGAAAAAATTGCTAATCTCGAAAAAAAAAATAGAATTGTCAGATAAAAGATGAGTTCAACACATACACACTCTAAAAAAAGTCAAAGTTTAACCAAAAATCA
>CACJLA010000016.1 GCA_902594145.1 uncultured Alphaproteobacteria bacterium
CATATAGACAAATGTCCTTACTACTAAGAAGACCACCAGGACGTGAAGCGTTCCCAGGTGATGTTTTTTATCTTCACTCTCGTCTTTTAGAAAGAGCAGCTAAAATGAATGATGAAAATGGTGGCGGAAGTCTAACAGCTTTACCTGTTATTGAAACACAAGCAGGTGATGTGTCGGCATTCATTCCAACAAATGTTATTTCAATTACTGATGGCCAGATTTTCTTAGAGACAGAATTATTCTTCTCTGGTATCAGACCAGCGATTAATGTTGGTTTATCCGTGAGTCGTGTGGGATCTGCAGCTCAAACTAAAGCTATGAAAAAAGTTGCTGGTAAAATTAAATTAGAACTAGCCCAATACCGTGAAATGGCTGCCTTTTCTCAGTTTGCATCAGACCTCGACGCCTCTACTAAACAATTATTGGCAAGAGGTGAGAGATTAACGGAACTATTAAAACAAGATCAATACGTTCCTATGTCTGTTGCTGACCAAGTTTTAAGTTTGTACTCGGGTGTTAGAGGCTTTTTGGATAAAATTGATTTAGCTAAAATCACAGATTTTCAAGTTAAGTTCTTAGAAGGTCTTCGCGCTGATCATGCTGATATTTTTGATGAAATTAACAATACAGGTAATTTTAGCGATGAGTCTGACAAGAAAATTGAGGATTACCTGGAAAAGTTCACCTCTAATTATAGTTAATGCCAAATTTAAAAGAACTTAAGAACAGAATATCTAGTGTTAAATCTACCAGGAAAATTACATCTGCGATGAAGATGGTAGCGGCAAGTAAGTTGCGTCGAGCTCAAGATTTAGCAGAGTCATCAAGGGTTTACGCTGATAGCCTGAGTTTTATTCTTTCTTCTTTAGCTGGCAATACTAAAAACAGTTCTGATTTGCCAGAAATTTTGACTGGTAGAGAAAATTCTAAAATTAGCCTTTTAATTATTAATTCCTCAGACCGAGGTTTGTGTGGTGGTTTTAACTCTAATCTTTTTAGAAATGCAAAAAATTGGATTAGTGAACAACAAGAAAAAGGTAAATCTGTCAAAATTATAACTGTTGGAAAAAAAGCCTCAAGCTTTTATAGAAAAACAGATTTAGATGTAATTTCAAATTTTGATGATTTAAATTCCAATGACAAACAACTTCAAGTTTCAGAAGAAATTAAAAATAAAATTATGGAGCTCTTTGAAAATAATGAAATAGACGAGGTATCTATTTTATTTAATAAGTTTGTCTCTGTGATTACGCAAGAGCCAACATATCAGTCATTAATTCCTCTAAGTAACGAGGAAGCGGACGAAGAAGTGACCGATACTAGTAATGCAGTTTTTGAATTTGAACCTGATAAAAATGAACTACTAGAGTATTTGGTTCCAAGAAATTTTTTAACACAAATTTATAGAAGTGTTCTTGAAAGTTCTGCATCGGAGCATGCAGCAAGAATGACTTCCATGGACAACGCAACAAGAAATGCTGGAGACATGATTGATGGGTTAACATTAACTTACAATCGAACAAGACAAGCATTTATTACAAAAGAACTTATCGAAATTATTTCGGGAGCAGAAGCTGTTTAGGAAAGGAGCTACAAATGGCAAGTAATAAGGCAGGAAAAGTCACACAGGTATTAGGGGCTGTGGTTGACGTCGCCTTTGAAGGAGAATTACCCCCAATTTTAAATGCGTTATCTACAAAGGTAGGTGACCAAGACTTGATTTTAGAAGTAGCACAACACCTTGGCGAAAATACTGTGCGAACTATTGCTATGGATGCAACAGAGGGCCTTCAAAGAGGCCAAGAAGTTCAAGACAATGGTGACGCCATTTCTGTACCAGTAGGACCTGAAACTTTAGGTCGTATTATGAATGTTATCGGAGAACCTATTGATGAACGAGGTCCAATTGAATCAAAAAAATCTCTTCCTATACACAGGGCAGCTCCTGATTTTGTTGATCAATCTACTGAAACCGAAGTTCTTGTAACTGGTATTAAAGTTATCGACCTTTTAGCTCCATATTCAAAAGGTGGTAAAATTGGCCTTTTTGGTGGTGCTGGTGTTGGAAAAACTGTTTTAATTATGGAATTAATTAACAACGTGGCTAAAGCGCATGGTGGATATTCTGTTTTTGCTGGAGTGGGTGAAAGAACCCGTGAAGGAAATGATCTTTATCATGAAATGATCGAGTCAGGGGTTATAAACCTTGATGGCGATACCTCTAAAGTGTCACTTGTTTATGGTCAAATGAACGAACCTCCTGGAGCAAGATCTAGAGTTGCTTTATCAGGATTAACTCAAGCAGAATATTTTAGGGATGAGGAAAACCAAGATGTTTTATTTTTCGTGGACAACATCTTCCGTTTTACACAAGCAGGTTCTGAGGTTTCCGCTCTCCTTGGGCGTATACCTTCAGCGGTGGGTTATCAACCTACTTTGGCAACAGATATGGGTGCACTTCAGGAAAGAATTACTACTACCAACAAAGGTTCAATTACCTCTGTGCAAGCAATTTATGTTCCTGCCGATGATTTAACTGACCCGGCTCCTGCAACATCATTTTCTCACTTAGATGCAACCACTGTGTTGAACAGATCGATTGCAGAACTTGGAATTTATCCAGCTGTGGACCCGCTAGACTCTACTTCTAGAATTTTAGAACCGAGAACATTGGGTGATAAGCACTATCAAGTAGCAAGAGATGTTCAAAAAACTCTTCAAACGTATAAAAGTTTGCAAGACATTATTGCGATCTTGGGTATGGACGAATTATCTGAAGAAGATAAATTAGTTGTATCAAGAGCTAGAAAAATTCAAAGATTTTTAAGTCAACCTTTCTTTGTGGCTGAAGTCTTCACAGGCTCACCAGGAAAGTTTGTTTCTTTAGAGGATACAATTAAAGGTTTTGATGGATTGGTCAAAGGAGACTATGACCATATTCCAGAGGCTGCTTTTTATTTAGTTGGAACAATTGAAGAGGCCTTGGAAAAAGCAAAAAAAATGGCTGAGGAAGCAACTAAGTAAATATGATTAATTTGAAGGTCGTATCTCCTCAAAAAGTCATTTTTGAAAAAGAAGTTGAAATGGCAGTATTGCCAGGTGCGGAGGGTGATTTTGCTGCAATGCCCAACCATTCTCCGTTCATCAGCTCTCTTCGACCAGGTCAAATGGTAATTATGTCTGCAAACAAAGTAGATGAGAGTTTCTTTGTTTCTGGCGGTTTAGTAATGCTGAAAGAAAAAGTTTGTGAAGTATTAGTTGATCAAATCGAGTCACTATCTGACGTCAATAGTTCTAACTACCAACAATCCAAAACCTTTCAAGAACTAGAGGGGAATGATACTGCTCTTGGTACTTTTGAGCAGGTAGTAAACAACCCTCCTTATAAATAGTCTTTAAATTCTATTAATAATTTTTCGTAAATAGCCTTTTTAAAAGGAACAATATTGGGTACAAGAAAATTTTGTTTAACCCATTTGTAGTCGGAGAATTCAGGGTGAGCTGTATGAATGTTTATATCTTTCTCACTTCCTTTGAACTCATATAAAAACCATTTCTGGCGTTGACCCTTGTATTTACCTTTCCATAGAGTTTTTGATAAATCTTTTGGTAAAGAATAGTAATACCACTCTTTACTTTGAGTAATTAATTTAACTTTACTCTTTTTTATTCCAACCTCTTCTTCCATTTCTCTTAAGGCTGCAACTTCAGATTTTTCTTTTGAGTCTATTCCCCCTTGTGGCATTTGCCAAAATTCGGAGGGATGATCAATTCTTTTGCCAACAAAGATTTCTTTATGATGATTTAAAATCATCATACCCACATTTGGGCGATAATCCTTAGGATTGATTTTCATTAATTTAAAACGGCAATTGTTTTCACTGCATCTACGGCACGAGACAGCTGATAATCTTTTTCAAGAATTTCACTTGGTGAGATTTCCTCTTCACTTTCTTCATTGGTTTCGTTATCTAAAGCTTCACGGTAATCTGACTCTCTAAATGTAAAATTATTATCAATAACATTAAGCTCGGCTCTTGGAACCACAACATCTGGTTCGATGCCTATTGCTTGTATAGAGTCTCCACTTGGGGTGTAATATTTGGCTATGGTCAGTCTGATAGCGCCACTGTCAATTGGAATTATAGTTTGAACAGATCCTTTCCCAAATGATTTGATGCCCATTATAACTGCTCTATCATGATCTTGTAATGCACCTGCAACAATTTCAGAGGCTGACGCAGAACCTTCATTAATCAGTATTATCAAGGGTTTCCCATTAATAAGATCTCCTTTTTTAGCTGAGTAAACTTGAACATCTTTTTTCTCCCTGCCTCTGATTGAAACGATTTCTCCTTGATCAAGAAATATATCTGTCACAGAAACAGACTCGTTCAATAGTCCACCAGGATTATTTCTTAAATCCAAAACGTAACCAATCGGAGGGTTATCACTCTCTTCAAGTTCTTTGATACTTTTTTTTAATCCACTTGTTGTTTGTTCGTTAAATTGAATGATTCTGATATATCCCACATCATTAATAAGACGATGTTTCACAGATGCAACTTTAATGATATCTCTTTTAATACTTACATCGAATGGCTCCTCGCTAGATCTAAAAATTGTCAAAACTATAGTTGTTCCAGGTTCGCCTTTCATAATGTCGATTGCCTCTTTTAAAGTCATATCAACAACCGATGTACCATCTAAGTGCGTAATATAATCTCCAGCTAAAATTCCAGCATTGTAGGCGGGTGTGTCGTCAATTGGGGATACTACTTTTATAAAACCTTTATCAGTTGTAATTTCTATACCCAATCCTCCAAAGGCACCTGAGGTATCCATTTGCATCTCTTTATAAATCTCTTCACTCATAAAGCTTGAATGCGGGTCTAAGGCCTGAAGCATTCCATTCAAAGCCTTCTCTATTAACTCTTTATCAGTTACTTCTTCAACATATTGATTTTTTACTCGATTATATACCTCGTTAAAAATACTGAGTTGTTTATATGTTTCTTTTGTGTCAGATAAACTGACATTTGTATTAAAAACTAAAATGAGGATAAGAAGAATTCTTTGCATAAGTGACTTTTTAAGAAGCTGTGTTAATGCTATTAAAGTCTTCGGACCATAATTTTTCCAAATCATAGATTTCACGTACTTCATTTCTAAAAATATGCACTAAAACGTGCCCCGCATCAATGACCGTCCAGTCGCAAAGGGGCTTTCCTTCAGGTTTGTTGCAATAAAGTTTATGTTTTTTAAGGTCTCGGTAAACTTTATCTGAAACTGAGTCCACATGCTTATTTGACCGTCCAGATGCAACAACCATAAATTCTGCAAACTCTGCTTTACCTTTAAGAGAAATAACTGAGATATTTTCTGCCTTATTGTCTTCAAGACAATCGACTATCGCTTTTACTGAGATATCTTTATCGTGATTAGGAATTTCGTAGCTCACTTGATGATATTTCTACCCCTGAAACGTTAAGGATATGTGAACAGGGAGTAGAATTATTGATAAATGTTTCTAAATTAGGCATAAATAAATGAGGAAATTGTTTTTGGACTGTTGAATTTTCAATGAATTCATCATATCTCGGTCTATAAATAACGCAAATACTAATATTTTTTAATATCCATTCATATTCTTTCCATTTATGAAAATGACCAAGCTGATCAAGCCCCATTATTAAATAAAAAGAGTTCAGGTTACATTTCGTACTAATCTTTTGAAGCACATCGTACGTGCACTTCATTTGATAGCGATGTTCAAAATCTGATACTTTGACTAAAGGCTCTTTGATTTGAGAGCGAATATTCGATAATTGAGATTTTATTGGTTTGGAGTTTTGATTTGACTTAAGGGGGTTTTGATAAGTAGGAAGGACTATCAGTTTTTGAAGATTTAAATTTGCAATAGAACTTTTTATTACATGAAGATGGCCCTCGTGAAAGGGATTAAAAAATCCACCATACAATCCAAACTTCTTAGTCATTTATTCCCATCAAAATTTTTTTAGAGACACCATTTTCTTCAAGAAATTTGAATAAGATGTCAATAGACTGTAATTGTAACTTTGAATTAGTATGAAACAAAATTGGCACCCTTTGTTTAAAGAAATAAAATAATGAAATGATAAAGTGAAGATCATTTTCTTCCTCTAGATAAACGACACCTTTGCTAACTAAACGTTCTTTATTATATTTAAAGAAAAGATTATTAAAGGGCTCACTGGTAAGAGTCACTTTATTGATTTCATTTAATTCCTCCTCATTAAAAATTTTTAAATTTTCTATTTCATATATTGACGATTTAATAATATGAGTAATATCCTCTTTTTTTAAAGAGCCAAGATAATCAATCTGAGATTTTAATTCTTGTAAATTTTGACGAAATTCCATTAAGGCCGGGTTGTGTGATTGCCTATTACTTGATATTTAAAAGTTGTTAAGTGCTTTGCGCCGACAGGTCCCCTGACATGGAGTTTATCAGTGGATATACCAATCTCTGCTCCAAATCCAAATTCACCACCATCAGCAAATTGAGTTGAGGCATTGTTCATTAGAATGGCACTTTTACAATTTTGAAAAAAATACTTGATGGACTCTTGATTGTCACTCAAGCAACTCTCTGTATGACCGCTAGAGTATTTATTAATATGTTCGACAGATTCCTTAACATTATCAACTATTTTAACAGTTATTTTCTTATCTAAATATTCTGTAGACCAATCATCTTCTGTAGCAGCACGGTCAATTGAGTACATCTCTTTGAGTCGAGTACATCCTATGATTTCACATCCTTGCGATCTTAAATTATCTAGGACATGAGAAATGTTCTCTGCTGAATTACCAGAATGTATGAGCAACGTTTCTGTTGCTCCACAAATCTCAGGCCTTCTCAGTTTGGCATTTGCAACTACCTCAGCAGCTTTCTCTTTGTCATATCCAATGTCCCAAAAAGTATGACATAAACCCTCTAAATGTTTAATTGTCGGAACACGAGAATTCTGAGAGATTGTTTCGATTAAAGATTTTCCTCCTCGAGGAATGATGACATCAATGTCTCCCTCAGCTTTTAATAGTTCTTCAACAAAACTACGATCCGTGTTTTGAATGAAACAGACAAGATAAGGATCAAATTGCAAATCTTTTAAAGCTTCTTGAATACATTCATAAAGTTTTTTATTAGTTTCAATACATTCAGAACCCCCTCTTAGAATAGAAACATTTCCAGATCTAAGACAAAGACATGCAGCGTCTATTGTGACATTAGGTCGAGACTCATAAATAATTCCAATCACACCAATAGCAACAGAGACTTTTGTAAATTGTAATCCATTTGAGGGATTGGTCCAATTTTCTAAAGTTTGATTGAGGGGATCCTCCATTTGAGCTATTTTCTCCACATCACGTGATAGCTGATCTATTTTCTCGGAAGTCAGCACTAGTCTATTGATCATCGGTGCAGAAATATTATTTGACTTAGCTCTATCGATGTCAATTCGATTAGCCTCTAAAATCCCATCCTTTTTAGATAAAAGGAACCCACTAATATTCATTAAGATTCTACTTCTATCCTCAGCAGAGAGTTTAGACATAGCACTCGAAGCTTTTTTAGAGTGATTTAAAATTTCTTTGAAATAATCACTCATCTTGAATTCACCAAGTTATCTTTATGTACAATCTCATCTTCACGAACAAAACCCAGAATTTTGCTGAATTCTTTTGATTTTCTACCTTTAATCTTATCCATTTCCTTAAAATCGTAATTAATCATACCTCTGGCCAATTCTTTTTTATTGTAATGAATCGAAACAGTATCGCCACGATAAAACTTTCCATCAATAGACTTCACACCGATTGCTAATAGACTTGAATTCTTCTTCAGTGCTTTTGAGGCACCTTCATCAATATGAACAATTGCTTTTTGAATTGGTCTATTCCAAATCCATTGCTGCCGACTTGTGAGAATATTTTTAGAAGGATGAAACCATGTTGAAGATGTTGGATGAATGTTACCTAGTGGATTATTGACTAGTCCATTTGATATTATCATTGTGGATCCAGACTGAATACAAAGCTTAGCAGCATTTACTTTTGCTAACATTCCACCAGAACCAAATTCACTCAAATCTTTATCTATATATTTTTCTATTTCTTGATTCACTTCTTCAACAGATGTAATCAACTTAGCAACTGTTGATTTTTTTGGATTGGCTGTATAAAGCCCATTCACATCAGATAATAAAATTAATAATTCAGCAGATAGTGCATTCGCAATCATTGCTGAAAGTTTATCATTGTCACCAAATCGAATTTCTTCTGTTGAGGTAGTGTCGTTCTCATTAATAATTGGAACAACACTTAAATCCATTAAAGAGTAAATTGTATTTCGTATGTTGAGATATTTTCTTCTTTCATTTAAATCTTCAGCTGTGATTAATATCTGTGAACTTTGAATATTGAATTTAGCAAAAGCTTTTTGCCATTGCTGTGAAAGTTGTATTTGACCTATAGATGCCGCAGCTTGCTTTTCATGCAAATTAGTTAACTTTTTTTTGGAAAGAATATTTCTACCAAGAGCGATGGCACCAGAGGAGACGATAATAATTTTAGATCCTTTTTTTTGGAGTTTCTGAACATCCTCAATTAAGGAGTTCAGCCATTTTTTTCTCAGCACATGCTTTTCATTAACTAAAATATTAGAGCCAACTTTGATGACAATAACTTTTGATTTTTTGGCTAATTCTGTGAATTTTTTATTCATCTTGTAAGTATTCTAAACATAAATTTGTTAATTGATCGAGTTGATATCCCGTAGCAGCAGAGATTAATTTTACCTCTTGCTTTAAAGATGACTCAAATTCCTTTTGAATTTCTGCAACCCTTTGCTTATCAGTAATTTCTATCTTGTTTAGTGCAATAATCTCTTTTTTTTGTTCTATTTTAGCACCATAATTTAAAAGCTCTTGACGAATGATTTTATAATTATGAAAAGGTTTATCTTCAGTGATATCTACTACATGAATTAAGATTTTACATCTTTCCACATGAGATAAAAAATCATGACCAAGACCTTTTCCATCACTTGCATGTTCTATTAGCCCCGGAATATCAGCTAATACAAATTCCAAATCTTCTTTTTGAACCATCCCGATATGGGGATGAAGAGTGGTAAAAGCGTAATCAGCAACTTTTGATTTTGCATTTGTCACAAAATTTAAAATGGAGGATTTGCCAGCATTTGGCATACCTACTAAACCCACATCTGCTAATATTTTTAACTTTAATCGAATAGTTGACTCTTGTCCTTTTTCTCCTTGTTGAAATTTACGAGGAGCTCTATTAGTAGAGCTTTTAAAGTGAGCGTTACCTTTTCCACCCTGGCCACCTCTTAAGAAATGATAAGTTTCATCATCTTTTAAAATTTCATGAATTTTAATACTCATATCTTCAGTATAAATTTCCGTGCCACAAGGAACATCTAAGATGAGATCTTTTCCACTTGCCCCTGTTTTTAATTGACCAGCGCCACCCGTACCATTTTGAGCATTATGATGTTGGTTAAAACGATATCGTTGTAAGGTGTTAATCCCTTTGTTTCCACGAAAAATTACATCTCCACCTTTACCACCATTGCCACCATTGGGTCCCCCATACTCTACAAATTTTTCTCGACGAAAACTTAGAGCCCCATGGCCACCATTTCCCGATTTAATATAAATTTTTGCTTTATCAATAAATGCCATAACAGTTTAATTTGAAGTTTTTTTATGTGGGATTAGTTAACGCAAACAAACTGTCTGTTACGTGATTTTTTGAACAGAACTTTGCCTTCGACTAAGGAGAAAAGAGTGTGGTCTTTTCCAATCCCAACATTATCGCCCGGGTAAAATTTAGTGCCACGCTGACGAACAATAATATTTCCAGGAATTACATGCTCTCCACCAAACTTTTTAACTCCTAGCCTTCTACCAGCCGAGTCTCTTCCGTTTTTGGAACTTCCACCTGCTTTTTTTGTTGCCATAGTTTTACTTTTTTACCTCAGTTGTTTCTTTTTTCACAGTCTTTTTTTCTTTAGCCTCAACCTTTTTTGGTTTTTCAGCTTTAGCCTCAACTTTTTTTGTTTCAGTAGCATTTACTTCAGTTTTTTTTGGAGTTTCTGCCTTTTTTTCAACTTTTTTTGGGACTTCTGCTTTTGGCGCAGCTTTTTTAGCTGGCTCTTTAAAGCTTTCTTCTCCTATGGCGGACTTTATTGCCATGACCTTTAATATAGAGATGTATTGACGATGACCTTTAGTTCTTTGAAAGTGTTTTCTTCTATTCTTTCTAAAAACTCTTATCTTATCATCTCTAGTTTGGTACAATAATTTTGCAGATACTTCCGCACCTTTAACAGCTGGAGATCCAAGTTCAAACTTATTGCCATTTCCAACTGCCACGATATCTTTAAAAGATATTGTATCACCTACGTTACCATCTATTTTGTCAATCTTTAAAACATCTCCAGGAGACACTTTAAATTGCTTACCAACTGATCTAAGAACTGCGTACATAATAAGTCGGTCAATATATATAGGTCTTTATTTATGTCAATAGTCAAAAATGCAGTAAAATAGGGATTTATTTGGAGATTGGTTTTTGATTAATTTATTTTACAAGACTTACACAAAACATAAAATTCAAGGTTATACCTTGTAATTTCTAATTGATTATCCTTAACCAGATCGCTGACACCATCCGTTAAATATTTATTTTTAATCTCTTTTACCTTTCCACATCTCTCGCAAATGGTAAAGGCGGTGT
>CACJLA010000017.1 GCA_902594145.1 uncultured Alphaproteobacteria bacterium
CCAAGAAAATCAACTCTTGACCTTATGATTTCGACTGCATTTAAAGTCATATCTGACAATGATTTATTAAAACTTTGTTTAGAAAAAATATAATTATTTTCCTTATCTGATTTTTCATTAATTTCTAAACCTAAATTTTGTATAACAATATTTGTAAGAACATCTAAATTTTGGTTTTTTGATATTACAATTTCTCCATTATCTATATCGGATGAAATAGAATAAGTATTCTCAATATATTGAGATGTTTTAACTAAAAGATTGTTAAGATATTCTTCCTCATTCAATTCCAGTAAATATGAAAACCCTCCCTGAATATCTAATCCAAAATTTATTTTGCTATCAGAGGTTTGACTTTCAAAATTAGGTTTAATAAAAATATAACTTCCTATTAACAGTAATAAAGATACCCATAATCTCCACTGTTTAAGAATTAACATTATTAATTTTTATTTATTTAAGCTATTTAGCTGCTATATCAGCTATCATACCTTTAGCTACTTTGACTTGTACGTTATCTGCTATTTCTACAGAAAGAGTACCATCATCATTTACATAATGTATGTTGCCTATAATACCGCCTTGGGTCACAACTCGATCACCTTTCTTTAAATTTGCAATCATATTTTTGTGATCTTTTAATTTCTTTTGTTGGGGTCTTATAAGTAAAAAGTAGAAAACAACAAAAATTAATATTAGTGGTAGAATTCCTGCAAGTTGATCCATGATTAAAATCCTTTAAATTAATAAAATAAGCACTAAAATCTCACAATCATCAATGAAGTCAACATAAAATTGAAAAATAAACATTTACTCTGCTGGAATAGTTCTAAAAATTTGCTAGAAAAAATACCTTTCAATAAGGTCTTAGATTTAAAGCTTTTGTATGGAGTTGATGAACAAATAGCTAAAATTGAAGAAAATACAAAAAACTTTTTAGAGGGATTAGCATATAACCATGGTCTTTTATGGGGTGTGCGAGGTAGTGGTAAAAGCAGTATTATTAGAGGAATATTAAAAAATTATTCTTTGAAATATGAAAACTTTAAGACAATTGAAATTAATAGTGAAGATCTCTCTGATTTACCAAATATTTTTTTAAATCATAAATTTAATAAAAAAATAATTATCTTTATAGATGATCTTTCGTTTGAACAGAACGATAGAAGGTATATTCAATTTAAATCTTTTTTAGAAGGATCTTTCTATAATTCAAATTATGAATTTTTAATTTATGTTACAAGCAATAGAAGGCATTTAATGAAAAGAGATATGTTGGACAATGAAAGGTCTACTGCTATATCTCAAGATGAGGGAATTGAAGAAAAATTATCTTTATCTGATCGATTTGGATTGTGGATTAGCTTTCATAATCTTGATAAACAAGAATTTATCTTAATAATAAAAAATTATTGTAATTTTTATAATATAAATTTTGATAAAGAATTAGAAAATCAAGCTTTAAAATGGATTTTTTCAAGGGGTAACAGAACTGGTCGATCCGCTTTTCAATTTTTTAAATATTATTGCTCAAGTAAGAAAATTACTATTTAGAAATTTTATTTAGATTTCCCATATAAGGCTTAAGCACCTTAGGAATATTTATACTACCATCTTCATTTTGATAGTTTTCTAATACTGCAATTAATGTTCTTCCTACCGCAAGACCTGAGCCATTTAATGTGTGAACAAATTTATTTTGATCTGTAGTTTTATAACGAGCATTCATTCTCCTTGCTTGAAAAGATTTACAGTTACTACATGAAGATATCTCTCTATATTTTCTTTCACCTGGCAACCATACTTCAATGTCATATGTTTTTTCAGCTGAAAAACCCATATCACCTGATGATAATAGTATAACTTGATATGGAATTTCTAAATCTTCAAGTATAGAAGTAGCACAATTCAACATTCTATCTAATTCTATTTCAGATTCATCTTCATTGGTTATACTTACAAGTTCTACTTTAGAAAATTGATGTTGTCTTATCATGCCCCTAGTATCTCTTCCTGCAGCACCAGCCTCAGATCTATAGCAAGGTGTCCAAGCTGTATACCTTAAAGGAAGATCTTTTTCAGATACTATTGTATCTAACACTAAATTTGTTAATGGAACCTCAGCTGTTGGTATCAACCAGTGATCAGTATTCGTTTTAAATAAGTCTTCAGAAAATTTAGGTAATTGACCTGTGCCAAAAGCAGCATCATCTCTTACTAAATTAGGTGGATTAATTTCAGTATAGCCAAATTCATTTGTATGTTTATCCAACATAAAATTAGCTATAGCTCTTTCTAATCTTGCTATATTTTTTTTTAAATATACAAAACGAGTACCTGAAACCTTTGCTGCTTGCTCAAAATCAATCATCTCTAAATTCTCGCCAAGTTCATAATGGGATTTTGGAGAAAATTTAAAAGAAGGAATAACGCCTACTTGCTTTATTAATTTATTTGTATTTTCATCTTCTCCTACAGGAACATCACTATGTGGAAGATTTGGTAGACCAGATAAGGTATTTTTTAATTGTTCATCAATAGTAAAAATATCCTTTTCTAATTCATCAATCTGATTTTTAATTAATTGAACTTTTTTTTGTAACTCACTTTTATCGCTATCATTTAAATTAGAAAATGAAGAGGATAAAGTTTTTCTATTTGAACGTAATTCTTGTGACTTAGTTAAAATAGATCTTTTTTTTGTATCTAAAGAAATAATGATATTTGATTTTGGTTCTATAAATCTTTTTTTTAATAATTTGTCAAATGTTTCAGGATTTTCTCTTATAAAATTTATATCATGCATGAGAATTATTAATTTTCTTTATCATCTTTTTTATTTTTACGATTAACCATAAATCGAGAAACTAGAATAGATATTTCATATAAAATTATAATAGGTAAAGCCAGAGAAATTTGAGAAAATGGATCTGGAGGTGTTACGATTGCCGCAAAAACAAAAGATAAAACAATGGCATATTTTCTAAAAGATTTTAATTGATTGATAGTTAAAACTCCAAATCTAACTAGCAACAATAGAATTACTGGTAACTGAAAAGCTAATCCAAAGGCAAAGATAAATGTCATCATTAATGATAAATATTCATTCATTTTTGCTTGAAGAGTAATATTAATACTATCTGCCTGTGATGTTTGAAAACTCAAAAAAAAATTCCATGCAATTGGTGATATCACATAATATACAACAGCTGCTCCTAGTATAAATAAAAAGGGGATTGCAACTAAAGTTGGTAAGGAAATCTGCTTTTCTTTTTTTAATAAACCTGGTGAAACAAAAGACCATATTTGTATTGAAAGAAAAGGGAATGAAATAAAAGCAGCTGTAAAAAAAGCAACTTTAACATTTGTTAAAAATGCCTCTTGTAATGCTGTATAAATAAGACCGTTTCCCTCTCCTAATATTGACGTTAAAGGTTTTGCTAAAAATTCAAAAATAGATTGAGAGAAATAGAAAGAAATAACGAAGGTCAATAAAAAGAAAATTATTACATATATCAGCTTTTGCCTTAATTCTTTGAGATGATCAAAAAAATTCATTGAAGTATTATCTATTTCAGTCATTTTTATCTTTCATAATATCTTCATTATTTTTTTCAATAAACTCATCTAATTCCTTACCCTCTTTAACCACAGTTTCTTTTGTCTCTAAAATTTCTTTTTTTATATCTTTAATTTCTTCTAGATGGGATATTTCATTTACAGTTGATTTGAATTCTTTTGAAAGTTTTCCTATACCCGAAGTTAAATTTTTAACATATTTTACAACAGTTGGTATTTCTTTAGGCCCTACTACAATCACAGTTATAATTAGGATGATGGAAATTTCCATCCAACCTAAAGAAAACATTACTGGTCCTTATTTTGATTATCTTGATCGGGGTTACTCGGCTTATCATCATCAGCCATATTACTTTTAAATGACTTAATACCTTTTGCCATATCAGCCATCAAAGAGGGAATTTTACCCTTTCCAAATAACAACAAGACAATAATTAAAACTATAATCCAATGCCAAATACTAAAAGCTCCCATAAATTAAATTTACAATATAAATCTTATCTTATCTAGGAAAAATAAATATGTGATTATGATCTAATGAATAGGAAACTGAACTTGCTGGATCGGGTAAAAAATCTCCAATAAGTTTACTGTGTATATGATGTTTATTATTATTACTATCTTTGACTGTCATATGAATTATTGCATTATTACCAAGAAATTTAGAGTCTACTACTACACCTGAATTAGGTGAGGTAACTGGAGATTTTTCAACATTTAATTTTATTGCCTCTGGTCGAACAACAACATTGACAAGTTGATTATCTTTAAATTTTTTTGTCTCTAATGTACCTAATGGTGTATCACATTTACTATTTTGAATTTTTGATTCAAAAATGTTAACTTCTCCGAAAAGAGAAGCTACATAAACATTAGAGGGTTTAAAGAAAATTTCACGAGGTTTTCCTGTTTGAACTATTGTACCATTTTCCATAACAATTATTTCATCACTGAGAAACATTGCTTCCTCTGCGTTATGAGTAACAACTAGGGCAGATGAATCTAAGCTATTAATTAAGTGAAGAGTATCATCTATTATTTCTCGTTTTAAATTAGTATCTAAATCAGAAAAAGGTTCATCTAAAAGTAGAAGTCTAGGTTGAACAGCAATAGATCTTGCTAATGCAACCCTTTGTTGTTCTCCCCCGCTAAGTGCATGAGGGTATTTATTGAGAAATTTTTCTACCTTTGCAAGTTTTATAACTTGATCAATAAGTTGTTTTTTATTTTTTTTTGAACTTGCAGCAAAACTAATATTTTCTTTAACGGTCATATGAGGAAATAAAGCAAAGTCTTGGAAAACGTATGAGATTGAACGCTCTTCAGGTGGTGTATTGAATTTTATATTAGCTATAATTTCTTTATCAAAAGATATTTCTCCTCTTTGAACTTCTTCCAATCCAGCTATTAATCTAATTAATGTAGTTTTTCCACAACCAGAGGGACCTAAAATAGAAATAATTGAATTTTGTTTAATTGAAAAGTTAACATCTTTAATAGCATTTACTTCACCAAAAGAATGATAAAGATCTTTAATTTCAAGTATCATTATTTTGATTTAGTTGGCTTTTTGCAAATTCATCCAAATTCTCGGTCACTTCATCGTCATCTATAAAAGCCTCATCTTTATTTAAATCATCTGTAACTTCTTGAATATTCATTGATGCAAAATTTTCATCTAATATTCCAGAATTTTTCATTTCTTCAATGCCAGGTAAGTTATCTAATGTTCCTAATCCAAAATGAAGAAGAAAATCATCCGTGGTTCCCCACAAAATTGGTCTACCGGGAACTTCTTTACGACCACCTGGAGCAATCCATCCAAATTCCATTAATTGATCAAATATTCCCTGACCAATAACAACGCCTCTTATACTTTCAATTTCTGATTTAGTTATGGGTTGATGGTAAACAACAATAGCAAGAGTTTCTATAGCTTGTTTTGAGAGTCTTTTTTGGATTTCTTTTTTTTCGTGAAATATTTCACTTACATCTGTATTAGTTAAAAAAATCCATTTATTAGAAATTTTTTTTAAATTAATGCCTCTATGATGATATGCGGTCTCTAAATTTGTCATAACCTCAGTAATATCTTCATGGATATCTAGTTTTTTTTTTATTTCATTTTCTGAAACAGGTTTACTTGAAGTAAATATTAAAGCTTCTATTTTTTTTGACGTTTCACTCATCTTTTTTTAAGTATATATCAGAAAAAGGTAAAGATTGTTTGATGACAATTTTTTTTTCTTCATTCTTATCCTCTTTTGCCATATGCAGACTTGCATTAAAAGTACTTGAAAAAAAAGACTTATTTAAAAAATCAGATCTTAGATTATCAGGTATTAAACTCTTTAACGTAAACCAATCTTGATTAGATAGAATTTCTTTTGAAATAACATTTTGTCCATCTTTTATAGAAAATAATTTTGAGGAACTAAATTTAAGAGTATATTGCTGGTTTCTCTTATGAATGTTTGCATATGCTTTTAGAAGATCAATAAGCTTATCTTTAATGATAAAATTTTTTTCTATTTTTAGTTTATGTTTTTGAGTATTAGGAAAGAATTCCTGTTTAAACTTTGGTAAGTCAAATAATTTTCTACTATTTTGATTAACTAATTCAAGAATTGTTAATCGATTTGTTAAGAACCTTGTAACTTTCTTTACGTCTTCTTCTTTGTCCTTATTCACAAGGTATTTAGATTTTAAAAAAACCATAATAGCAGCCATAAGTAAATATTCAGATGCAATTTCTATACTTACTTTTTTTAAATCTACGATAAAAGCAATATATTGGTTACAAAGACTAAGTATTGGGAGGTTTTTTAAATCAAATTTATTTTTGTGAACAAGTTCAAGAAGAACATCTAGGGGACCGTTATAATCTTTAATTTCAATATTTAAATTAGATTCCATGTGTTACTAATAGTTGATTATACAACTGATGATAATGATTAATATTAATAGTTTCTATATTTAGTCTAGGTTTATATTTTTTCAATTTTTTGAGTTTATGAAATTTTTTATAGTTATTAGATACATTAAAAGTATCAATTATTTTTGTATATTTGCTCCAACTAGAACTACAATCTAACATAATATCTATTCTTGATTTATTAGATAAATCAATAGAATCTTCAATATCATAATTATTTGCATTCATTTCAAGATCATCTGTCATAATTAAACCTTTAAATCCAATTCTTTTTCTAATTATTTTGTAAATGATTATTTTAGAGAATGTTGCAATATACTTTTGATCCCATGATAAATATTTAATATGTGCCGTCATAGCTAATGGTAATCTATTAAATTGCTTAAAAATATTTATGTGATTGCTAAGAGAAGTATTACTTAAATTAGATATTGGCATTGTCAAATGTGAATCTTTACTTGTAACACCATGTCCAGGAATGTGTTTCATTAATGGAATTAATCCAAAGTTAAACAAATTATCTAGGTATATATCTTGAAGTTTTATATTGATGTTAATATTAGGACCAAAGGTTCTTTTTTTTATCATTTGGATTGTATTTTTAATTGGAATATCTAATAAAGGAACTGTGTTTACATCAAAATATAGTTTTTTCAGGTAAAAAGACGTTATAAAGGATTTTAAAAAAACTAACTGTTTTGCAAGTGAAGGATATTTTAGATAAATTTTATAAAGATCAAAATTATCTGGAAAATCAAATTCTTTAAATTTTTTAAATCTATTAACTATGCCACCCTCTTGATCTATAAATATTAAAGTATTTTTACTTAATAATTTAATAGACTGATTTAACTTTGATATTTGTGAGAAGTTTTTAATATTTCTAGAAAATATTATCACACCAAATGGTTTGAATTTAAAAATATTTTTTTTTTCTTGTTTTGACAATGAAAAACCTTCAACAGATATAATGATAGGAAAATTCATTTAATAAAATCTAATTCATCAGCAGTAATAATTATAAAATTATTCAAAAAAATATATTTGAGATAATTATCAAATACTAAATATGTAAAAAATAGTACCAATAAAAGAACTGAGATTATGATTACTATTTTTATATTTTTCACATTTGTAATTTAGGTTTGATACCTAAAATTTTTAATCCATCTTTTAAAACGTCTTGATAACTACATAGTAACTTATGTAAATCAGAAGAAATATTATTATCATTATCTAGAAATTTAGCCTTTGGATTATTTTTTGAGGTAGACCATAGTGTATGAAAGTAAGATGATAAACTCTCTAAATAATGGGCAATTAAATGCACCTCTTTTTTTTGATATGCAGATTTAATAATGATTTCCCACTCTAGTAGTTTTTTATATAAATTTTTTAATTCTGAAGTAACTAATACTTGAGTATCGATAATTTTATTTGTTTTGTCTAAGACTGACTGTGTTCTGGCATAAGAGTACTGAATATAGTATATGGGATTTTCTTTATTTTCTTTTTTAATTAAATCAATATCTAAGTCCATGTGAGTATCATTTTTTCTGTACGACATAAAATATCTAAAGTTATCAACTCCAATTTCGTTTATTAAATTTTTTAATTCAAAAATATTACCTTCTCTTTTTGATAGTTTTTGTATTTTATTATTGCGTTTTAAATTTACAATTTGACAAAATACAACTGAAAAATCTATTTTAGGATGTAGGGAAGTTATCGCAGATGATAATCTTTTAAGATAACCTAAATGATCTGCACCCCATATATTTATCAATTTATTATAACCTCTTTGGTATTTATCTTCATGATAAGCTATATCATTTGCAAAATATGTTGGAGATCCATCATTTTTAGTTAAAGCTCTATCCTCATCGTCATCAAAGAGTGTTGATTTAAATATCGTCAAATCATTATCTTTTTGAGTTCCAGTATATTCTTTTGGTGCAGTTAATTGACCTTTGTAAGTAAGATCACTTTGATTAAGTTTTTGTAAAATTAAAGGTAGATATCCTTTTTCCATAATGTTTGTCTCATATGAAATTTCATCAAAATTAATACCTGCACTACTAAGAGTTTTAATAGTTTGATTGACGAGATTTTCAATAGCAAAATTAACAATATTTATTCTATCATCTGGAGTGAGTTCTTTATTGAATAAGGATTTAAAATTTTCGTAACAGTTATTAGCAATATCGTTTATATAATCACCTTTATAAAATTGATTTTCATCAAGACTTAAATTATTTTTATTTGATATTGAGTAAAGAATTGACGATAAAAATTCATTTATCTGATTACCTGTATTGTTAACATAATATTCACGGGTAACTTTATGTCCAAAATATTCAAATAAATTTGATAAAATATCTCCAACAACAGCACCTCTACCGTGTGCTAAATGTAATGGTCCTGTGGGGTTAGCAGAAACAAATTCAATATTTACTTTATCAGTATTATTAAATTCTTTTTTGCGATTAATTAATTGAGAATTAAAAGCTCCATCTTTTAGAGAAAAATTAATAAAACCCGGACCTGCTATTTCTACTTTTTCAAAATCATTAAAATAAAGATTTTCTATAATTAAATTTGCTAGTTGTTTTGGATTTGAGTTGTATATTTTTGAAAATTTAAGAGCGGTATTAGTTGTAAAATCCCCTCTATGATCAAATAGAGTTTCAACTTCTATATCGTCAATATTGATAATGATATTTTTGTCAATTTTAATAAGAATTTCAAAGAGATTTTTTTTTAAATTATGAAGCATAAGTATTATAGAAATTTATAGCATACTGATCTGTCATGCCACATACATAATCAACTATTGTTTGTTTTTTATCTTTATCCTTTTGTATTTTATCTCTCCATTTAGATGGGAGAATATTTATGTCGTGATTCAGTAGTTTTATAATTGATACTAAGATTTTTTCTGCTTGTGTTCTATTTTTAAAAACAAAATCAGATGTATAAAAATATTCAAATAAATAATTTTTGAGAAATTTTACTTTTTCCAATACTACTGGGCTAAATTTTACTAAAAAATTGGGGTTATTAATGACATCCACACTTGATTTTATTTGCGGGGAATTCAGAAGAGTAGTTTCTGTTTCATTTAAAAGATCTAAAATTAGAAAATTCATAATTGATCTTGAAAAATAATTTCTTGCCACACTTTTATCTAAATTTGTGATATATGAAAAATCTATAAAATTAAATTGATCTTGATTTTTAGCTAATCCTGAGATGGAAAAAATACCTGATCTTAAAGCATCATCAAAATCATGGGCTATGTATGCTATATCATCTGACAAAGAAGCTATTTGAGCTTCTAGTGATGGGTTCTTATATAAATCAAAAGTAAAATTTTTTGAGAGATCATAAGTCTTAATAGATTCTTCAATTGTTCCATTGTGTTTAATTAATCCATCAATAGTTTCCCAAGTTAAATTCAATCCATTGAAATTTACATATCTTTTCTCTAAAAGGGTTATTTGTCGAAATGATTGATAATTGTGATTAAAATTTTCATCTAGTTCTTGTGAAATTATTTCTTCACCGACATGACCGAATGGACTATGTCCTAAATCGTGAGACAAAGCGATGCATTCAGTGAGATCTTCGTTTAAAGATAACTTTCTACTGATTGATCTAGCTATTTGAGAAACTTCAAGAGTATGGGTTAGCCTGTTTCTATAATAATCACCCTTTTCAAACATAAAAACTTGTGTTTTATCTTTTAGTTTTCTAAA
>CACJLA010000018.1 GCA_902594145.1 uncultured Alphaproteobacteria bacterium
ATTGATGCATACTTAGGAGTTTCTCATGGGGAGTGAAATATTATTTTTCTTTGAAGTTTTAGTTGGTGGTCTATTGGCTGGAACAATGTACTCTTTAGTGGCACTTGGTTTTGTTCTTATTTATAAGGCATCTGCCACGTTTAATTTCGCGCAAGGGGCAATGGTTTTCTTTGCTGTTTTGTCTTTTGTAGGATTTATGGAGTTAGGTCTTCCATTTTTTCTAGCTTTTTTAGTGACCATTGGGCTTATGGTTGTTGTTGGTCTCAGCACAGAACGTCTCGTCTTAAGGCCTTTAATGAATCAAAGTGAAGACACGCTCTTAATGGCTACAATTGGTTTAGGATATGTTTTAGAGGGATTAGCTCAAGCTGCTTGGGGTGTAGAAGTTAGAAGATTAGATCTGGGTATTCCTGATTTTCCTATAATGTTTATAGCTGACTCAATAGGGATATTTATAAGTGCTCTTGATTTAACCGCGGGTGCTGTGGCAGCTTTCATGGTGATATCTCTTGCTGTATTGTTTACTCAAACCAAGATTGGTTTAGGCCTTAGAGCGGTTGCTGACGACCCAGGTGCAGCAAGTTCAATTGGTATCCCTTTAAAACATATAATGTTATTAGTGTGGTCTGCAGCTGGGGTGGTTGCACTAGTAGCAGGTTGTTTATGGGGCGCCAGAGCAGGGGTTCAATTTGCATTAGTCGATCTCGCCTTAAAGGCATTACCAGTGTTGATTATAGGGGGTTTTTCATCAATACCCGGAGCAATAGTTGGAGGTTTGATTATTGGTTCTACTGAAAAAGTACTTGAAGTTTATATTGGCCCTTTCTTTGGTGGAGCTATAGAAGGTTGGGCACCTTATGTGCTCGCAGTATTCTTTCTTCTAAAAAGACCAGAGGGATTATTTGGAGAAAAAATTATTAGGAGAGTTTAATGGCTACAACAATTTCAACATATTCAAGAAATGATTATATAAATTTTTCAGTATTAATGGTTTTAGGTTTTCTTATAATCCCTATGACTGTTAACTCTGATTATTGGTTTACATCAATTTTAATCCCTTGGCTATGTCTCGCTCTTGCTACGATTGGTCAGCAAGTAATCATGGGATATACCGGTCAATTAGCTTTAGGTGCTGCTGGTTTTATGGCAGCTGGTGCTTTTGCCTGTTTTAATTTGATACTTAGAGTTGATGGTCTGCCATTTTTTGGAGCCTTAATTATTTCTGGCTTAATTGCAGCTGCTATTGGCATTGTTTTTGGACTGCCAAGCTTAAGAATTAGAGGCATTTACTTAATGGTTGCTACACTAGCATCACAATTTTTTATTATTTGGGTGATAGATAAGTTTGGCTGGTTTAAAAACTATGACTCATCAGGTATTATTACTGCCCAAGATATTGTGATTTTTGGAAGGCCTTATACCTCACCAGTTGATATGTATCTTGTTATCTTGGTTGTTGTCACTGTAATGACCATACTTGCTATAAATATGGCTAGGGGCAGCACTGGAAGAAATTGGATGGCGGTTAGAGATATGGATGTAGCAGCTGAGTCAATGGGTGTATCTCTTTTAAAGACTAAAATTCAAGCATTTGCAATAAGTTCCTTTTTTTGTGGTGTAGCAGGAGCACTTTTTGCATTTACATATTTAAAATCACTAGAGCCTGTAGCATTTGATATTAAATTATCATTTAAGATATTATTTATGTGTATTCTAGGTGGTTTAGGTACAATTAACGGAGCATTTATCGGTGCTGGTTTTATTTTATTATTCCCAGTTTTACTAAACTATTTAGGCAATAATGTTTTTCATGGAGCTATAGATGCAACAATTATTTCAGCCCTAGAACAAGTTGTTTTTGGTGTTCTGATGATTGTGTTTATGATTTACGAACCCTTGGGCATGGCCCGATTATGGGAAAACCTTAAACAAAGATTTTTTAAGAAAAAAGATAAATAATTCTAATGATACTTGGGTTAAGTCTTCTTAATGAATAGAAATTTAAAAATTATTTTAGCTCTATGTGTTGGTATAGGTCTAGGTTTACTCATGGAGAATAATTTTTTAATTTAGGATGAAAAGCATTGAAAAACAAGGTTTCTATAATAAATACAATATCTCAATTGTAACAATCTTAAAATTGGTGACTTTTAAATATATAATTGATAAACAGATATCCCTTAGTTAGGTAATCTAGAAATGATCATAGGAACACTTAAAGAAAAAAAGAAGTTTGAAAATAGAGTAGCAGTAAGTCCAGATGACGTAAAATCTTATTTAAAGTCTGGACATCAAGTTCTTATTGAAAGAGGAGCAGGTAGTTTATCTGGTTTTACTGATAAATTATATAAAGAAGCTGGCGCTACTATTTCAAACTCAAAAGATATTCTAAAAACATCAGATATAATTATTAAAATTAATTGCCCCACACCAGACGAGTCTAGACTTATCAATAACAAGTCAATGGTTGTATCTCAAATTAGTACACTAAATAATCAAGATAGTATTAAAATTTTAAATTCTAGAAAAGTATCAGCATTTGCCTTGGAGTTAGTTCCAAGAATTACGCGTGCTCAAGATATGGATATATTATCTTCCCAGGCAAACCTAGCTGGATATCATGCAGTTATTGATGCTGCACAAGAGTTTAACAGAGTACTCCCTTTATTCATGACAGCTGCTGGAAAAGTTACCCCTGCAAATGTCTTAGTTATAGGTGCCGGAGTTGCAGGGTTGCAAGCAATAGCTACTGCAAAACGTTTAGGAGCAATTGTTTATGCAACTGATGTTAGAATTGCATCCAAGGAACAGGTTGAGAGTCTTGGTGGTAAGTTTGTGATGGTTGAAGATGAAGAGTCCAAGAATGCTGAAACAAAAGGTGGTTATGCAAAAGAAATGAGTGCAGAGTACCAAAAAAAACAAGAAGCATTACTAGCTGAAACTTTAAAAACTATGGATATAGTTATTTGCACCGCTCAAATACCTGGAAGAAAAGCACCTTTAATTTTAAAAAAAGAAATGTTGGAAAATATGCAGAACGGTTCAGTTATTGTTGATTTAGCTGTTGAGTCCGGTGGTAACTGTGAATTTAGTCAGGTCGGAAAAGTAGTATCAAAGAACGGTCTTAAAATCGTTGGTCATGCCAATGTCCCTGGAAGAGTTGCAAACAATGCCTCAAGCCTTTTTTCCAAAAATATTTCCAACTTCTTAAAATTAATGAATTTTGAAGATAAGAAAAAATCTATGATTAACAAAAGCGATGAAATTATCAAAGCTACGATGATTTGCTCAGCTGGAAAGATACTAATTAAATAAAGGAGATAATATGTCAGAAATTTCAAATCAATTAGAAAATTTATCTTATAAAGCACAACAGATTGCAAATGAAGCAAGTCAGTTAGCATCGAGTGTCGTAGATACATCAGGTGGTCACAGCGACTTCATTATTTTTGGTATTACTGTTTTGGTATTAGCTTGTTTCGTTGGATATTACGTTGTCTGGTCTGTTACCCCAGCTCTTCATAGTCCTCTAATGGGTGTTACTAACGCTATTTCATCGGTAATTATTGTTGGTGCTTTACTCGCTGCAGGTCCTATTGATAGCACGATATCAAAATATTTTGGATTAGTTGCAGTGGGTCTTGCTGCAGTTAATATTTTTGGGGGGTTCGTTGTAACAAATCGTATGCTCTCAATGTTTAAGAAGAAATAATAGGGGAAATAGATGTCAAATTTAACAACTGCTGCGTATTTAATTTCCTCTGTATTGTTCATACTATCGCTTAGAGGTCTGTCTCACCCCTCAACGGCTAGAAGAGGAAATTTTTTAGGTATTTTAGGAATGACAATAGCAATTGTCACAACCTTAGCTAACCCAGGAGTATTAAGTTATAAAGAGATTGGAATTGCATTTTTAATTGGAGGTTTAATTGGAACTTCTATTGCAGTAAGAATTCAAATGACTGCATTACCACAACTAGTGGCTGCATTTCATAGTTTAGTCGGTTTAGCTGCTGTTTTTGTTGCTGCATCAGCATACTACAATCCTAGCGCCTTTAATATTGGAAACGTTGGTGCGATTCCAATGGGAAGTCTCATAGAAATGTCAATTGGAACAGCTATTGGAGCTGTAACATTTACAGGATCTATAATTGCTTTTGGAAAGCTCCAAGGTTTTGTATCAGGTAACCCTTTAGTATTTAAAGGTCAACATTTTTTAAATTTAATCTTAGGTTTGGGAATTATTGCGTTAATTGTAAAATTTTGTATTGATCAAAATCAAGAGTTATTTTGGCTAATAGTAGCTGCCTCTTTCGTCATAGGAGTTCTTTTGATTGTACCTATCGGTGGCGCAGATATGCCTGTTATAGTTTCAATGTTAAACTCATACTCAGGTTGGGCTGCAGCAGGTATTGGTTTCACACTTTCAAATAATTTATTAATTATTACTGGTGCTCTTGTTGGCTCCTCTGGTGCAATCTTGAGTTATATCATGTGTAAAGGAATGAATAGATCTTTCCTAAATGTTTTACTAGGAGGTTTTGGTGGGGAGCAAGCAGCGAGTGCAGTCGGGGTCAAAGATGATCGTCAGGCGAAACAAGGTAATGCTGCTGATGCTGCCTTCATGATGAAAAATAGTAAAACAATAATTATAGTCCCTGGATACGGAATGGCAGTGGCTCAAGCACAGCATGCATTAAGGGAAATGGGCGACTTACTTAAAGCAGCAGGGGCAGAGGTCAGATATGCAATACATCCAGTAGCAGGAAGAATGCCTGGCCATATGAACGTGTTACTTGCTGAAGCAAATGTCCCCTATGATGAAGTTTTAGAACTCGATGAAATTAATAGAGATTTTTCCGAGACTGATGTTGCATTTGTGATTGGTGCTAACGATGTTACAAACCCCGCAGCTAAAACAGATAAGACAAGTGCTATCTACGGTATGCCTATCTTAGATGTAGAAAATGCAGGACAAGTATTCTTTGTAAAAAGGGGAATGGCAAGTGGTTATGCTGGAGTTCAAAACGAGTTATTTTTTAGAGACAACACTTTAATGTTATTCGGTGACGCTAAAAAAGTCTGTGAAGATATAATTAAAGGTTTAGAGAATTAGTCGAACTTCTTCTTACGCATAAGCTTTTTAAATCTCTTTATAGATTCGGCTTTTTCACGAAGTTTTCTCTCGGATGGCTTTTCGTAATTTTTTCTAAGCTTTAGCTCTTTGAAAATACCTTCTCTTAGAAGCTTTTTCTTGAGCACACGTATAGCTGCCTCAACATTGTTATCTCTAACTTGAACTTCTATAGCCAATCTAGTAACCTCATAAGAGCGTAATTTATATATAATAATGAAGTCAAAGCAAGAAAAATTAGCTAATTTATTTGTTCAGGATGTGCCAAAATTTGGTTGGTCAAGAGAAACTTTATTGCAGTGCGCTAAAAAGCAGAGAATTTCAACATCTGTCCTTGCTAAACTGTTCCCTTCCTTTGAGTATGATGTTTTGAAGTTCATAATTGCTCAAAATAACAACAAAGTTGAGAAAAATTACAATTCTTTTAATAATTCTCGTCTAAAAACCAGAGACAAAATTAAAACTATTATGGAGTTAAAATTTGAAAATAATAATCATTTAAAAAAAGCATTACCCGAAATGCTTAAATTTTTACTTAGACCTGGTAATATTTTTATGTCAATTAAAATGCTCCATGATAATAGTGACTTTATCTGGAACCTCTCAGGCGATAAATCAAATGACTTTAGCTACTATTCAAAACGTGGCTTACTATCGACAATTTATTTAGCCACATTAATTTATTGGCTTAATGACAAATCAGAAAAAGACATAGCAACTAAAAATTTTATTAGTAAATCTGTTGATGGAATAGTAGATGGTGTTTCAAGACTCAAACAATTAAGTTTACTTAAAGGCTTAGCTGAAAATTTTATGTCTAGGTATGCTAAAAAGACATCTTAACTTGCTAATAAAATAATTTAATAAATCTTCGATAAGTATAAAAATAAACTTCAGATAAATTTTGAATTTATTTTTATTTATAGAAAGGTACACAATGAAGAAAATTTTTATTACATTAATTTTTTCGATTTTTTCATCATTTGCTTTTGCAAATGGCCATATGCAGCCAGACTCTTTTGCATTAACTTTAAAAGTCCCCTCTGCAGATGTAGAGAAAGTGGAAGCAATCTTACAAAGCCATCATCAGTTTATGCATGATAAACACTCATTATCCGGTGATGATAGGTTAAACTCTTATTCTATTGTTAAAGGTTTTGAGCCAGTAGATATAACTGACCCCTCAAAAGGTGTTACTGATAATGTCATTTATTTTTTAAGCGAGCATTATCAAACTCCGACTGGCTTACAACTTCATGGACAAAATTCTGAGACTTGGGAAGATGTACAAGAGTTTAGATCGCTAATATATCAGTATGCTATCGCTATTGCTTTTCCAGGAGAAGTCATAGCTAAGATGAATCGTTAGGAAATTAAAATAATCTTTCACGGTCATTCAATTGGCCGTGAGAAAATAAAACCTCTTCAGGAACTATTTAAATACATTATAATACATATCAATTGGAGGATTGATGAGTATTCAAAAAACTATTACACCCATAAATAATACTGTTTATCTAGAGAGAGAATTAGCCTCTGATATTCAAATAAATTCAGTTATAGAGAAAGGATCAACCGGTTTTAAAATTTGGAAAAAAACTTCAATTGACGATCGAATTAGCATTGTAAATAAATTCATTGATAACTTAATTGATCTTAAAGATGAAATATCTAAAGAAATTTGTTGGCAGATAGGTAGACCTATATCTCAATGTGCAGGTGAACTTAGAGGTTTTGAGGAGCGCTCAAGACATATGGTAAACATTGCAAAAGAGTCTTTGCAAAATCTTCCTGCAACTCAAAATGATGAATTTGACAATTACATCTACAAATCTCCTCTTGGAATAATATTTGTTATGGCTCCATGGAACTACCCAATCATTACCGCAACAAATACAATTATTCCTGCATTAATTTCAGGCAATAGTCTAATTTTGAAACACTCATCCCAAACACCTAGATGTGCAGAATTAATTTTTAATGCTTTTGAAAATACTGGAATTCCTGAAGGTGTTTTTCAATTTATTCATACAGATCATAAAGCATGTGAAAAAATAATTTCAGACACTAGAGTTGCTCATGTTGTTTTTACAGGTTCTGTTAGAGGAGGGCAAGAGGTAAAAAAATACATAGGTACACGATTTATTAACGCAGGTCTTGAATTAGGAGGAAAAGATCCTGCATATGTCAGGGCAGATGCAGATATAAATCATGCTATTGAAAATCTCGCAGATGGGGCTCTATTTAATTCTGGTCAGTCTTGTTGTGGAATTGAAAGAATCTATGTTGATAAAAAAATTTATAAAGAATTTATAGATGGCTTTAAAAGTATTACTGAAAATTATAATTTGAATGATCCTTCAAAATCAGACACAAACTTAGGCCCAGTGGTAAGGCAATCAGCAGCTAATTTTATCAGAGCACAAATGAAAGAAGCAGAGAGCGAAGGAGCAAAACGTCTTATAGATGAAAGTAAATTTATAATATCTAAAGAGGATAATTGTTATGTTTGCCCCCAAGTTATGGTTGATGTAAATCATCATATGAGATTCATGATGGAGGAGACCTTTGGCCCTGCTGTTGGAATAATGCCCGTTAATGATGAAGAGGAAGCAAAAAATTTGATGAATGATAGCCCATACGGTTTAACAGCATCTGTCTGGACAAAAGATACCGAATTTGCCAAAGATTTTGGTAAATCAATTGAAACAGGAACTTTTTTTATGAATAGGTGTGATTATTTAGATCCTGCCCTCGCATGGACGGGTGTAAAAGATACAGGTATTGGCTGCTCATTGTCTACACTCGCTTTTGATCAATTCACAAGACCTCAAAGTTTCCATATTAGAAAGGTTATTTAAAAACTACAAAAATGAATAGTATGAACTGGAACTACCCTACAAATGTTTGGTTTGGAGAAAATCGATCTAAGGAAATTCAAAATGCATGTGATCATCTCAAAATAATCAACCCTCTCATAGTCACCGAT
>CACJLA010000019.1 GCA_902594145.1 uncultured Alphaproteobacteria bacterium
TGCAAGTAGCGGCCTTATCAGCAAACCCATCAGAATTTTCTGCAAAACTAGTCACAAATGGTTCAATCACACCTTTAATGAATGATGGTTTATTACGTCCATTAGATGACTTAATTGCAAAATATAATCCAAACTTAAATGATAATCAAAAAATAACTATTGATGGAAAAATCTATGCAGTGGCTTTTATGGCTAATGCTCAACACCTTTGGTATAGAGAGAGTATACTTGATGAGTTAGGAATAGCAGTACCTTCCACTTATGAAGAGGTAATTGCAGCTGCTCAAGCAATTAAAGACTCTGGAAAAATGGCAAACCCATATGCAGGTGCATTCAAATCAGGTTGGAACCTTGGTCAAGAGTTTGTAAACATGTACCTTGGTCACGGCGGAGAATTCTTTAAATCAGGAACAGCTCAGCCTAATGTTAATAATGAAAAAGGTGTTGCGGCATTAAACGTTATTAAGAGTTTAACTGAATTAAGTAATCCTGACTTCTTAACACAAGATACTAATGCAGTCAAAGAAGAGTGGGAGTCAGGTAATGTTGCACTAATGCACGTTTGGAACTCTGGAGCTTCCTCTTTACTTGACGACGAAGGTGATCAAGCAATTAGAGCTGATACAAGATTAGCTCCTTCTCCTAGTGTAGGTGGTGGAAGTATTCCAGCTACTACACTTTGGTGGGATGGTATTGCTATAGCTACTAATACATCAGATGAAAATGCTGAAGCTTCCTTCAGAGCATTAGTGGGAGCTGCTTCTTCAGCTGAGTTAGCTAATGAATATGCAGATGCAACAGTTTGGTTAATTAAAGACTATAAAGGCGGTAATACTGCTGGTCCTGTTGTTGATGCAGCAAGTAGAGGCGCTTCACCTTATCCAAGCTTTCCACATATGAGCTTAATGCACGGCGCATTGAGTACTGAATTAGTGGAATTCCTTCAGGGTAATGAATCTGCTGAAAAAGCTTTAGCTGATGTTGAAGCTGCTTACATAGCAAAAGCTACAGAGCAGGGTTTTTTATAAACCAAAGATAAATTATTTTTGTTAGGGTGGATCATTATTATGATCCACTCTTTCTTTTCATTTAAACATAATGCCTCATAAAACCTTTTTTTGGTTTTTTTTTCCAACTGGATTAGCAATGATTTTATTTATTGGCTTGCCAATTGTTTCTAGTTTTTTTCAATCCCTCCATATCGAAAATCAGCAAATTTTAATGGAAGTAGAGAATTGTGATCCATTTGGATGTACTACAAACGTTCGTGTTGATGTTGAGGCTACTGAAAAATTAAAAGAAGAAAATCCTCTAGGTAGGTTTAACGGATTTGGTACTTACTTAGATAGAAATCACTTAGCTTTTGATGAAATTGGCGAGGCTTGGAGTGCTTCTTCATCAATTGGCGAATTTAAAGACATAGTATTAAATCTTCCATTTTATAAAGCCTTATTATTTACTCTAACCTTTTGTTTTGCTGTTACCCCACCAGTTATTTTCTTTGGTTTTATAGTAGCCTTAAGCATAAATACATTAACAAAAAGATTAAAGGGACTAATAGTTTTTGGAACAATTTTACCTATGATTGTTACACCTCTCATAGGTTCATTAGTATTGTTTTGGATGATCGATTCGCAAGGAATTATTGGAGCTTCTATTAAAATTCTTTTGGGTGATCCTAATCTTTCTTTGAAATCTTCAAGTACTTTAACTTGGATCACACTCATAATTTACGGAATTTGGCATAACACTCCTTTCGCTTTTATTGTTTTTTATGCAGCATTACAAACGGTGCCCCAAGATCCAATAGAAGCGGCACTTATAGATGGAGCCTCAAGATTTCAGCGAGTGCGTTACATCGTAATTCCTCATCTTTATCCTGTTGCAACTTTTATAATGCTAATTTGTTTAATGGATAACTTTAGAGTATTTGAGCCTATAATTGGTTTCTCTGCTGAGGGAGTAGCTCAATCGTTATCATGGATGATATATCAAGATCTAAGAAATGAAAATAAAATGCTTTTTGGATCTGCAGGAGCCACTTCAATGTTAACAATTATAGGAATAGCCATTCTACTCACCCCAGTTTTGTTAAGAACTTGGAAAGAGTTTAGAACCGAGAGATAAATGGACTCACAAATCAACCGATACTCAAAACAACTTATTATTTTCAATAGTATTTTTATATTAATTTGGCTGACAATATCAATTTTTCCTTTTCTTTGGACTTTATGGGGTTCATTTAAGGTAAAAGCAGATTTCTTCACAAGATCTGATTGGACTTATGCATTAAGTGGTTTTAATACTTTGTTAGAAACAGGAGCGACTGCAACTATTAAAGCCTATATTGAGTCATGGACGGAAGGTGAGTTCTGGAGAGCAACAATGAATACAATGATTGTGACGATTTCAGTTGTTACAATTTCATTATTTCTAGGAACTTTAGGTGCCTACGCTCTCTCAAGATCGACATTCAAGTATACTTTTTATATCTTGATTGCAGCATTGATATTTAGAGCAATGCCTCATATAACCTTGGTTTCTGGTTATCTATTTCCATTTTTTCAATTAAACATTTGGGGAATCTTACCTACTACAATCATCGTGCTTGTTGCTATTAATCAGCCATTTACATTGTGGCTCCTTTACTCGTTTTTTAAAACTGTACCAAAAGAATTGGATGAAAGTGCATTAATTGATGGATGCTCTTACTTTCAAGCATTTCGTTATATAATTATGCCTGTCATGTGGCCAGGAGTTGTTACGGCGGGTTTATTTAGCATGATGTTAGCCTATAATGATTTTACTGTTACTGCTTTATTGTTAAATCAAGAGAATTACACAATGGTCCCAAAAATAAATGCTTATTTAGGAACAATTGAATACGGTGGTAATTATATGTGGGCTGTGTCTAGTGTTGTTTCAGCTACGGCACCACTATTCATGATTATATGGTTTTTTCAACGCCAACTGATTAGCGGTTTAACAGCAGGGGCTGTAAAAGGTTAATATTTAATTTTATTTTAATATTAGTAATATTGATTAATTAAATGAATGATTATCAGATTAATAATTTAACACCAACAATTGGTGCAGAAATTTTAGGTATAGATTTATCCAAAGATCTTAATTCACACAATTTAGATAATATTTATAAAAATTTAATAGATCACAAAGTAATTTTTTTTCGTAATCAGAACTTGAAGCCAGAGGATCACATTGCATTTGCTAAGAGCTTTGGTGATATTGAACCCCCACATCCTATCTATCCACACGTGGAAAATTTCCCTGAAATTACTTTATTGGAGAATGATTCTTCTAACCCCCCTGACACAGATGAATGGCATACTGATGTAACTTTTAAAACAAAACCACCTTTCACTTCCATACTTTATAGTATAGAAATACCACCATCAGGTGGAGATACATTATGGTGTTCATTAACAGCGATTTATGACGATCTTCCAGAAAATATTAAAAGTGACTTAGAGAGTAAAAGAGCAGTTCATGATATGGGTGCATTTAGAAATAACTTTAGCAGCGATGATAATGAAGAATACTCAAAAAAATTGAATGCAGGTTTTGAAAAATTTGGAAATGCTGTTCATCCAATCATTAAGGTTCATCCAATATCTAAAAAAAAGTTTTTATATATTAATCCGAGCTTTACACGTCATATTATTGGCCTAGATATGACAGACTCCAATAATTTACTCTCTTACTTATTTAACTTTATGACAAAGCCACAGTATCAAGTTAGGTTTAAGTGGACCCCAAATACTCTAGCTTTATGGGATAATAGATGTACCATGCATTATGCTATTGGTGATTACCTACCACATCGTAGAGTTATGAACAGAATAACTGTTCTTAATGATAAAAGAGAAATTTCACAATAATTAAGTTTAGTTTTTTATTAATAATTTTAACATTGAATATATTATGTTAATAATCTTTCTATGATTGATAAAAGAAAATTTTATATAAATGGTGCTTGGGTGGATCCTGTAAATAAAAATGATTGTAATGTAATCGATCCATCTACAGAAGAACCATACGTTACTATTTCACTAGGAAGTGCAGATGATACCAATAAAGCTGTTGAAGCTGCTAAAAACTCTTTTTTAAAATGGAAAAATACCTCGAAAGAAGAGCGTATTGAACTTTTAGAAAAACTTTTAAAAATTTATAGAAATCGCTCTAATGAAATGACAAGTGCAATATCAAAAGAACTTGGGGCACCTTTAGACTGGGCATCGTCCGCACAGATGGGTTCTGGTGAGTCTCATATAGAGGACTTTATTAAAAGATTAAAAGAGTTTGAATTTGAGTCAAATTTTGATGAGAACTCTGACAATTATATTGTCTATGAACCAATAGGAGTTTGCGGTTTAATAACTCCTTGGAATTGGCCAATTAATCAAATTGCTTTAAAAGTTATACCTGCCTTTGCTACTGGGTGTACAATGGTCTTAAAACCATCTGAAATGGCACCTTTATCAGGTTTATTATTTGCTGAAATGATACATGAAGCCGGTTTTCCTGCTGGTGTTTTCAATTTAGTAAATGGAGACGGTGCTGGTGTTGGATCACAAATCTCAAGTCATCCAGATATAGACATGGTTTCTTTTACTGGTTCAACTCGTGCTGGGAAACTAATTTCTAAGAATGCTGCCGATACAATTAAAAGAGTATGTTTAGAACTTGGTGGAAAGGGCGGTAATATAATTTTTGCAGATGCATACCCAGATGCTGTTAGAGATGGTGTAAGAAATATAATGAGTAATGCTGGTCAATCGTGTGATGCTCCAACTCGTATGTTAGTTGAAAAATCTATTTATGAAAAAGCTGTTCAAGAAGCTGCAGATGAAGCTAACAAGATAGGTGTAGATTTACCTTCTAAATCAGGTGACCATATTGGCCCTGTTATTAATAAATCACAATTTGATAAAATACAGTCATTAATCCAAAGTGGTATTGAAGAAGGAGCAACTCTTGTAGCTGGTGGAGCAGGTAGACCATCTAATTTTGAAAAAGGTTACTATGTTAAACCAACAGTATTTACAAATGTTAAAAATGAAATGAGAATAGCTAAAGAAGAGATTTTTGGTCCAGTACTATCTATTATTCCATTTAACTCTGAAGAAGAAGCAATCTCAATAACTAATGATACCCCTTATGGACTTGGTAATTTTTTGCAAACAGAAGATAAAGAAAGAGCTAGAAGAGTATCAAAACAACTTAGGGCTGGTGTAGTTCAAATTAATGGAAATGCTCCAGACTCAGGAACACCTTTTGGTGGATACAATCAATCTGGAAATGGTCGAGAGGGTGGAACATGGGGCCTTCATGAGTACTTGGAAGTTAAAGCAATAAGTGGGTGGAAGTAGATGATAGGATTTGTCATGGTTGGAACAAACGATTTAGAAAGAGCTATTGATTTCTATGACACTATTCTAGAAATAATTGATTTAAAAAGAGTTGAAAAAACAGAAACATACGGGTCTTACGCCCCAAAATCAAATTCTGAAGCAATAGAGTTTTACGTTACTACTCCTCACAATAAAGAAAATGCTACTGTTGGTAATGGAACTCAAATTTCTTTTTACATTGACAAAAAAGAGACTGTGGACTTGTTTCATTCAACTGCAATAAACCTAGGCGCTAAAGATGAAGGTGCACCTGGTGAAAGATATGATGGTGAGTATTACTCATACCTTAGAGATTTAGATGGTAACAAGATTTGTGGTTACACATATTTCTCTAAGTAGAAATATAATTAAGTTGAATGTCTTACTCTAATATTGAAAATAAATTAAATTCTGGTGATATTGTAATATTAGATGGTGGAATGGGTGCAGAATTAGAAAACCTTGGAGCTTCTATGGATAAAGATCTTTGGTCGGCGAGATGCTCTATTGATGAACCTGATATTGTATACAAAGCACATCAAAACTTTATAAATTCAGGTGCTGATATTATAACTACAAACACATATGCTAGCACTCCTATTTCTATGAGAGAGTATGGTTATGAACATCACATTGAAGAGTGGAACAATGCCAGTGTAAATATAGCTAAATCAGTGGCAAATAATTCTGATGGTGAAATAGCTATAGCTGGTTCAGTATCAACATATGGTAGTTGGGATAAAATAGAACCTAAATATTTAAAGCCTGGTTTTATCCAACAGATAAATATTTTATCTAATGCTGGTGTTGATTTAATTATTCTTGAAGCAATGACCTCATCAACTAGAACTATTGAGTCATTATTAGATAGCTCTGATCAATTTGATCTACCAGTATGGCTTTCAATATCATGTGCTTTAGATAGAGAAAGTAATAAGCTTATGTTTGGCTATCAAGAGAGTTTAAATAACTCTGAAGCTTTTTTTTATGATGATTTTGAAAGCACGATAATTAAATTTAAAGATCTTCATAATGGACCTATTTTGATAGCCCACTCTGATATAAAGGTTGCTAATCAAGCAGTTATGATTGCTAAAAAAAACTACAGTGGAATTGTTGGTGTATACCCTAATAATGGTTTTTTTAAAAAACCTAATTGGAATGTTATAGAAAGTATTTCCCCAAAAGATTATTTAGAAGAAGCAAAACAGTGGGTTGATAATGGTGCCCAAATAGTAGGGGGCTGTTGTGGAATTAGTCCTAACCATATCAAAGCACTATCAAATTTAAAAAATTAATTTTTATATAAGATTGAAATTTTATAAGAAGATGTATTTTCAATTAGTAAATTTGTATCTATTTTTATTCCTAATCCATCTCTATTGTCTAATTCAATAAATCCATTATTTATTTCGAAGTTTTTATTACAAAACTTTAAAGTATAGGAAATATATTCAGGGAAAAATTCAGCCATCTCAGTATTAGGAAAACTCATACATAAATGGACCATTGCTGATGCTGCTATTGACATTGAATTCCAACAATGAGGAGAAACTCTAACATTATTTTTACTTGATATTTCTATTATTTTTATCATATCAATAATTCCTCCAATACTTGAAATATCTGGATTAAATATATCAACAGCATCCACAGCTAGAGTTTCAATAAAATGATTTATTCCACATTGTTTTTCTCCTGTAACAATTCTCAAACCTGTTTGATTTTTAATTTCTTTTAGTGCCCGAGTAGCTTCACCATCAACTGGCTCTTCAAACCAATAGGGTTTAAATTCTTTAACAAGAGGAGCTAATTTTAACGAAACATTTTTATTTTTAGGACACGCTAGGTCTAACATAAGAGGTATATTAAGTCCCAACGTCTGCCTTATTTTTGAGACACAGATAGCAGCTTGATCAATTGTTCTTTTTTGAAGAGGATATATCTTTATACCACCATAACCCAGATTTAATATTTCTTCACATCTAGAGGATAATGTTTCATCATCTTTAAAATCTTCACTCCAAATAGTAGCATAAACAGGAATTTTATCTCTATATTCACTCGATAAAATTTTATATAGAGGTTTTTTTTTCTTTTTACCCTCAATATCCCAAAGACTCATTTCAATAGCACTTGTTGCGGCAGAAAAATCAATTCCACGATGCCCATCTGCAATGACTTCAACTTCCTTATGAAATCTGTCTGGTGTTAAATTTTCTATATGTGAAAGTGATTTAA
>CACJLA010000020.1 GCA_902594145.1 uncultured Alphaproteobacteria bacterium
ATCTTAATTGGATTATTAAAATCATCGACAATAGATACGATATCAATTTTATAATTAGAAGTTATGGCCTAACTGATAAAATTTATAATTATGAATCGGTTACTAATATATCTGGTTATATTGAAAATAATCATTTAAGACCTAAAATATATGATAGTAAAACAAAAAGTACAAAACAAAATAGATTTGAAAAAATATTTTTTAATAAAAATGGTTCTATAACTAAAATTGAAATTTCAAAGAAATTAAATAATGACCAGATTGAACTTCAAAAAAGTAGAATTCAAAAATATAAATATTTTACTGATCCCATATCTCAATTAGTTCAGTATTTTTTATTCCAAAATAATTCAGATCGGATAATTCTTGATGGATTAAATATTTATGAACTATTATTAAATATGCAAAAAGACGAAATTCTTGATGATAATAACACCACTATCCATAATGGTAATGTTAAATTATATGATCTAACCTTTCCTTTTTTTGAGGGTTTACATAAAATTGATAAAAAAAATAATTTAAATAAAATATCTACATATTATTTTGAAAATGAATTTTTAGATATTCCAGCTAAATTTCATATTAATTCAAAGAAATTTAATGCAAATCTTTATTTGAAATCTTTTGATATAACCCATTAGTGAAAGTTACAAAAAATAGGTCATTTTTAAAGTCAATAAGTTATAGGATCATTGGTTTTGTAAATACATTTCTTATAAGCTTTCTTGTCATGAATGAAGTAACCAATGAAGACCCATTTATATATCCTTTATATTTAGCATTGTTGGTTTTAGTCATTAAGATTATCGCATATTATCTACATGAACGTTTTTGGAATACATTTGATTTTGGTAGATTAGACAAGACTGTCATTAAGATGAGGTCTTTTTTTAAGGCACTCACATGGAGAATCGTCGCATCTACTATAACTTTAATTTCTGCTATATTAATTACCTCTAACTTAGATTGGACATTATCAATCGTAATTTATGAATTTATAAATGGAATTCTTATTTATTATGTGCACGAAAGAATATGGAATAAAGTGAATTGGGGCAGAAGTAATTAATGAATTATTTATCTAAAATAGAAAGTAACTTAATTGAATTATTTAAAGGAAATTTACCTCTATACAAAAGTTATTGGATATACTATGTACTTGTTAATTTCTTAATATCCGCTCCATTATTATTAGTAACAAAAATTCATATTCAAAATTTCATTTATACTTTTTCAATGTATCTTGTATTAAATTTGATTTACTACTTTACATCTTGTATAGGTGTTTGGAGAAGCTCACAGAAATACAAAGGTAATAAAATACTATCCTTTTTGGCAAGATTAATAGTTGTTATAGGCATATCGACAACAATCTTAGAATTAAAAAATATTTTAACTATAATATATAGTATTTGATTTGTTAAAATCCTTCAATTATGAAAAAAAAAACATATTATAAAAATTATGGATGATGAGACACAATTAAAGGTAAGAAAATTTTTAAAAAGACTTGGAATTAGTTCGCAACAAGAACTTAATCTATTTATTGAAAATAATCCTGATGTTCAGGAATTATCGATTAAAGTATCATTTGAAATTAATGATAAAAATGTTTTTGAATTTGAAGACAATATAAAAAAATAAATTGAAATGAAGAAAATACAGAATCATTTCATTAGTGGAATTTTAATCGTCGCACCTTTAGCTTTGTCTATATATGTAGCTTGGGTTGTTGTAGGTGTTGCTGATAAAATATTTAGACCTTTTATTCCTCTAAATAAATTTGGTATACCTGCTGAAATACCTGGAGTAGGTTTAATCGTTGCTTTTTTATTTTTTACCATTTTAGGGGCTATAGCAGGAAGTTTTTTTGGAAAATTTTATCACAGAGTAGTTGATGCTGTATTGTCAAAGATACCTGGATTAAGTTCAATTTATAATACTGTAAAGCAAATAATTGATACTTTTGCTACTACACAATCAAATGCTTTTAAAGAAGTTGTATTAATAGAATACCCTCAAAAAGATATTTATGCACTTGCGTTTTTAACAAGTGAAACAAAAGGGGAGATAGCTAATAGAAAAAATAAGAGAATGATCAATGTTTTTATGCCTTCCACACCTAATCCTACAACTGGCTTTTTAATGTTTGTGCCATTATCTAAATGTATCAAACTTGATATGTCTGTTGATCAAGCTATTAAATATATTATTTCTGCTGGATTAGTTACTCCAAAGGCTCCAGAAATTAAAAAAGCTATTCCTAAAAAGAAAAAAGTTAAAAAATTAACTAAATAACAATTTTATAGCTTCTTGTTGTCTAAAAAATAATAATAAGTTGTATATATTTTTCTTAAATTTTTCATCTTCATATTCTTGGTTTTCAATAATTTTTTTTACATATTGAAGTGAATCAATAATTAATTCTTGGTCTTGGTAAACATTAACAAATTTAAATAAGGAGTCACCACTTTGACGATAACCTAATATATCCCCTGTACCTCTTAGTTCGAGATCTTTTTCAGATAATTTAAAACCATCTAAATTATCTTTAAATATTTTTAGTCTCTCAATTGTCTTATCTGAGATATCTTTTCCATATAAAGCAAAACAATAACCTTGATTATTACCTCTACCAACTCTTCCTCTTAACTGATGTAATTGAGATAATCCAAATTTTTCAGCATTTTCGATAACAATGTAATCTGCATTTTTATTATCTATGCCTACTTCAACTACAGTTGTAGCAACTAATAATTTTATTTTTCCATTTTGAAAATTTTGAATAATGTTTTCTTTTCGATCGCTCTTTATTTTTCCATGTAACATTTCTACTTCGGAGCCGAATATCTTTTTTAATGATTTAAAACGAGTTTCTACATCTTTATATTGTTGAGTCTCTGAAGCCTCAACTAATGGACAAATCCAGTATACTTGCGATATGTTTGAAATATTTTTTTTTAATAAAATTTCAATATCTTTAATCTTATCAACATTTGATACTTTAGTGATAATAGGTTTTTGAAAAGCTGGCCTTTCTTTGAGTATTACTTGCTCTATTTCCCCATACTGTGCTAAAGCTAATGTCCTAGGTATTGGTGTAGCAGACATTAAAAGAATATTAGTATTTATACCTTTTTCAGCTAAATAGAGTCTTTGCTGAACACCAAAACGATGTTGTTCATCAATTATTACATAAGCTAAAGCGGAGAAATATAAATTTTCTTGAAATATAGCATGCGTACCAATTATAAAATTATAAGTACTTTTTTTAATTTTATCATAAATCTCGTCTTTATTTTTAGTGCTGCCTGTAAGTAAAATAGGTTTTACCTCATCATTATTCAGAAATTTAATTACATTATTATATATTTGATTGGCTAATATTTCAGTAGGTGCCATATAGGCAACTTGTAAACCTTTTTGAAGAAATGGAAGTGCTGTTAATAAAGATACGATAGTTTTACCTGAACCAACATCGCCTTGTAATAAGACTGTTTCTCTATACTGAGTATTATTTAAGTCATTTATATTATTGATAACGTCTTGTTGATTTGCAGTTAATTTAAAAGGTAATTTTTCTATTATTCTTTGTTGTAAGATGAAGTCTAGATTTAAGCTTTCATTTTTCTTTTTTGTCTTTTCTTTTAAGTATCTAATAGCAAAATAATTAGAAACTAGTTCATCAACTGCTAATCTTTTCCTATATAGATCTCTATTTTCAATATCCTCTTTTACTAAGGGAAAGTGTATTTTCGAGAGTGAGTCATTAAAAGATAAAAAATTATATTTTTTTATTAAATTACTATTAAGCCATTCATCAAAGTTTTCTAAATAATTTTTAGCTTCCTTCAAAATTATTCTTATATCTTTTAATGTTATTCCTCTTGTGAGAGGGTAAATATTTTCAAATGTTCTTAATTTATCCTCATTTTCAATTTCTTCTATATAATCAGGGTGCGCAATACTTAGATTGCTTTTATAAAAAGAAACTTTCCCACTGATTATTAACTCTTTATTTTCAGGGTACTTGGTTCTGAGAAAATTACCTTTTATTGAAAAATAAATTATATTTATAATTAAAGACCCCTTCACGCATTCAATCACATAGGGTAATTTAGGGTTAAAAGGATAGTGATGCTTTTTGACTTTTACTAAAGTTGTAATAGTTTGTCCTTTTTCAAGATTTTTAAAATTAATATCTTGGGTGCGATCAATTGATCTACTTGGTAAATTGTAAAATGCATCAATTACAGCATTTATATTTAAGTTTTTAAAATATGACGCTTTCTTTGGACCTATTCCTTTAAGTTTGTCTACATTTTGATATAAGAAATCGAAACTATTGTCGCTCATGATAAGTAACGAAGATAAATTAAAAAAATTAAAATATCGATGTCAAACATTAGGTATTAAAGAATTAGACGTAATTTTTGAGAAAATTTATATAAAACTTGAAAATACTAACGATGTTGAACTAATTGATCTCTTAGATGATTTATTGAAGAACGAAACACAATATATATTTGATGTATTTTTTAATGAGTCTTTTAAAGAGGATAAAGTTAAATACCTAAAAATTATAAATCTATCTAAATAGTATTGGAAAACCAGGATATCAATTTTAGTAAGAAATCTATTTTATTATGTGAGGACGATAAAATAGCAATTGATTATGAAAATATACTTAAGTTGCACTATCCTCAAAAGAAAATTTGCTATTTTCCAGCTCATGACTCTCTTCCTTTTAGTTTTGAAAACTCAGCATCAGACATTTTACTTGATAGATCAGATAAACTAAGAGCATTAACTGATAACGATATAATTATTTTAACATGTAATAACTTACTTAAAAAATTTCAAATTAAAAATGATGTGGATCACTGTCTATTTCTTTCTAAGAATCAAATAATTGACTCAAATTTAATACTAAATAAATTAATCGAATTTAATCATTCAAATCAAGCAAATACTTATAGTAAGCTCGAATTTTCACTTAGAGGAGATATCTTAGATATCTACAACAACAATAATAATCCATATCGAATTTCTTTTTTTGATAACATGATTGAGTCCATAAAAGAATTCAATCCACAAACACAACTTACTTATAAAGAGGAAAAAGAAAAAGTTATGATTATTAATCCTAACATTGAAGCCTTAGAACCAAATACTAACAATAGTTACTTAGAAGATATTATAAGTGGATATGAAATTTATACGATTAATAGAAGTGATATAATATTAAAAGAAAAACTAAATTCTCTTAAAGCTATTTATAATCAAATCAATCCTGAGATACCTTTTTCAAATTACTACTTAGATGAAGATAAAATTAAAAATTTTAAATTAACGAATATTTCATCTAGTTCGCCGAAATCATTAAAAATTACACCTAATACCTCTTTAGATGATTTGTCTAAGATGAGCATTTCTATTTATTTTCATACTGGTAATAATCCCGCTCCAATTGAAAAAGAATTCCAACAAAAACTTAAAATTAATACTAAATATGGTGGAAACTTTTATTTTAATAAGACTGTAATATCTAAAGATTATTTATTTGATGGAATTATACATTTAAATAAAAATTCATATTCAACCAAAAAATCAAACCTAGATACAATTATAAATTTTAATGACCTTTCCTTAGGAGATGCGGTGGTTCACCAAAAGCACGGTATTGGAAGATTTGTTTCTATTGATAATATTGAAGTTAGTAACCGTATAAGAGAATTTATTCGATTAATTTATCGAGGTAACGATAAGCTTTTATTACCAATTGAAAATTTAAACTTTATTTCAAGATATGGTTTTGATGATAGCAGCCTTCTTCTTGATAAATTAGGCACAAATGACTGGTTGTTAAGAAAAACATCAGTAAAGAAAAAAATTAAATTTCTTGCCAATAAGTTATTAAAAAATGCAGCTAAGAGATCGACAATTAATATTAAAGAGTTTCAATATAATAACACTGATCTTGAAAAGTTTAATAAACAGTTTCCATTTGTTGAGACAGAAGATCAATTAAATTCTATAGAACAATCCTTGAATGACTTAAGACTAGAGAAACCAGCCAATCGCCTAATATGCGGTGACGTCGGATTCGGTAAAACAGAAGTAGCATTAAGAATAGCCTGCGCAACATATTTATCAGGTTTTCAATTTGTAATCGTTGTGCCAACAACTTTACTTGCAATGCAGCATACCAATACTTTTAATGAAAGATTCTCAATCTTTAATATTAAAGTTGCATCTCTATCTAGGTTTACCTCGGCTAAAGATAAAAAAGAAATTTTACTTTCATTAAAATCAGGTGATGTTCAAGTACTTATTACAACACATAGTCTTTTTAAAAAAGATATTGAATTTAATAATTTAGGTACGTTAGTAATAGATGAGGAACAAAAATTTGGCGTAGATCAGAAGGAATATTTAATTAATAAATATCCAAATATTCATTTGTTTTCTTTGTCAGCCACACCCATTCCAAGAACACTTCAAATGTCTTTATTAGGATTAAAAGATCTAAGTATAATTGGAACACCTCCATCTAATAGAATAAGTATTAGAACTTATGTTCAAAAGTATGAATCTGTAGCTCTTTTGTCTGCAATTAAAAATGAATTAGATAGAAATGGTCAAATCTTTATTGTTGTTCCTAGAATAAGTCATATCCCTTTTGTAGAAAGTGAAATTAAAAAATTAAATATTGAACTCTCCTATGGTGTTGGTCACAGTAAAATGAAAGAAAAAGATATTGAAGATGTATTTATATCTTTTACGAAAGGGGAAATTCAGTGCCTTATATCTACTAATATTATTGAATCAGGAATAGATATTAAAAATGCCAATACTCTTATAATCTTTAACTCTAACCTATTTGGTTTATCTCAATTGTATCAACTAAGAGGTAGAGTAGGTCGATCAAATAAAAGAGCATACGCCTATTTATTTCATGATAGTGAAAAATTAATCAACAAAACTGCACTAAAAAAACTTCAAGTTTTAGCTAACTATGAAAATTTAGGGTCTAATTTTCAATTAGCAAATGAAGATTTGGAAATACGTGGTGCTGGTAAC
>CACJLA010000021.1 GCA_902594145.1 uncultured Alphaproteobacteria bacterium
TATTACCAAATCCTGGATCAAAGAATCCAGCATAATGCACTCTAAAATTACCAAAACTATCTTTAAATGGTTCAAGTTCTGCAGCTTGATTATTTTTAATTATAATCGCTTCTTTGGATCGAAGTATATAGAATTCATCTTTTTCAATTATGAAATAATTATCTTCAGGTATAATTTTTTCCCAATATTTGTTTGATTTATAAAAATTAATTTTATTTAAATTTATTGCTGAAGTAGTTTTTTTAGCTTTATAAGCAGTAATTTTATTCCTTTTAATTGATACAGATATGTTTATTTGTTTTATTTTTCTTTTTATATTTGATCCTTGAAAAAATCTAATTTGGTTTAACGATGTGTTTTTTTTTAAGATAATACTAAAAGATTGAGGTATTATTTCTAAGTATAATCTACCTTTGTAATTATAATTTATAAAGTCATATTCTTTTCCATTCTCAGTTATTATACGAGTAAATATATCTAATCTTCCTGTCGTACTTTTAGGATTTGATTTTCCCATTATATCATCTGGCAAGTTTAATTTTTCATTTAATTCACATAAATAAATACAATTTTTTTCTAAAAGCATATTTTTTTTTAAATCAATTTTTGTAAGTGATAATTCTTTGATAACTTTTGATATCTTGATGTTATTTGGAATAAAAGAAGCTTTAATTCTATAGCATTTATCAGATAAAGTTAAATCAAGTGAAGCAGGTTGTATTTGATAATTAATTAATGATCTATGAGAGTAAATTTTTCTTTTTTTTATAAGTGATAGTATTTGTTCTCTATTTAAATAGGGCATATGATTTGTCTAAAGTAGGAATATCACTAATATTATATTTTTCACAAAAAAAATCAGCCTTATTTATAGAATTTATGGCCTGATAAAATTGACAAAAATAGAAGTCAGCAAGATTTATTTTATTTATTTTATTATAGTACTTTCCATAAATATAATAATAAAAATACTCATTCATTAAGTTTCTATCAAATTTTAAATCTTCTATGATGTAGTATTTATCATCAAAATTATGATCCAATATATAGTTAATATATTCTATTTTTAAAAAAGAATTATCATTAATAGTTAATAAATTTTGAAATTCATCATTCCAGCCTTCAACAAATAAACCCTTCTTAAAGGCTTCGTATTGTTTTAATTCTTTATTTATTTTATTTAACTTATCATCTTGATTAAATATACCTTTCTCAAGATTCTTAAAAAAAATATTATATAAAATATTATTTGAGTTTTTTGAATATTTAGATTTTATCCATTCAAATATATTGGAATTTTCAGATTTTCTATATTCAAATTCATTTAAATTATTTATTCTATCTTCTTTCTTTGGGTGTGTTCTAAAGTAGCTATTACTTGGATCAGATGAATTACTTAAAAATGATACTAGCTCAGAGACATTTAGTTTATTTTTTCTTATTTGATCTATCATAAAATTATCCGCTTCGATTTCAAAATTTACAGAATGTTTAGAAATGTCGTTTACAAGATTATTATTTAAAGTTATGGATGTACTCAAACCAATTTCTGCATTTCCTGAGATTATTGCTAATCCAACAGAAAACAGGCTATGAAAATTATTAATCTTATTAGATTGCTTAATTTTTATTATTTTACTATTAAAATGGTTTTTAATAATATGTCCATATTCATGTAAATATATAGCTTTAAGTGTATCCTCATCATTTATTGCTTCTAGTAATCCAGTTGTAAAATAAATGTTATCTTTAATTATGAAAGCATTAGCATTATCATTTTTTACTAAATAAACTTCAATTTTATTAAGTTTTAATTCATTGCTTAAATCTATAAAGTAATTTTCAAATATAGGATCTCTTATTATTTCATAACTATTTGAATTATTATAAAATAATTGAAATAGAATAATGAAAATTAATTTAAGCTTAATTTTCAATTACTTTTTTTTATTTTTCTTCTATAGGATTTTTCGGTATTAGAAACCTCAGTCTTATTCTTTTCTATAATCTCTTTTGTATTTGTTTTTATTTTATCAATTAAATCTTGATTAAACTCATAAATCTCTTTAGTCAAAGTTTTACAAATAAAATTTACTTTAAAAGATATATCAATGGTTTCAATTTTTTTATAAATTATTTTAGAATTGTCTTTATAAAATTTTTCATCAATTTGTATTTCTATGTTATTTTTATTCCCAATTGCATTAATGCTCATAATATTAGAAATAATATTATTTATTATAATAGAATTTGTTTTTTTAAATCCACTACCACCGCAACAATCACATTTATTATAGAATGTTTCATAAATACTTTGACCAATTCTTTGCCTTGATATTTCCATTAAACCAAACTGAGAAATTTTAGTGAATTGCACTCTTGATTTATCTCTAAAAAATAATTCTTTTATTTTCCTTTCAACTCTCAAGTTATTTGCACTTATATTCATATCGATAAAGTCTATGACAATTAATCCTGCTATATTTCTTAACTGAATTTGTTTGAATATTTCATTACTGGCCTCCAAATTTGTGTTTAATGCTGTTATTTCAATATTTTTTTCTGACGTAGCGCGACCAGAATTTATATCGATACTAGTTAGTGCTTCAGTTGGATTAATTACTAAATATCCTCCAGACTTTAAGTAAATATTCTCTTCTGTAAGACTGTGTAAAGGATTTTTAATACCATAATTTTCAAAAAGCGGATGCTTATCTTTGTAATGGATTATTTTTTTATTCGATTTGACACTAAAATCTTTCTCTATCTTTTTATATAATCTCATTGTTTTTAAATCAGAAAAAATAATCTCTTCGATCTCTCTTTGATTGAAATCTCTCGCAATTTTGATTATCGGCGTATCTAGTTCAGTTATTAATACAGGTGCTTTTGATTTTAATGTATTTTCTCTTATCTTAGTCCATAATCTTCTTAAATAGCTAAAATCAGCATTAATATCTTCATCTTCAGCGGATATTGCATTAGTCCTAATTATTAAAGACATTCCATCTGGCAAATTGAATTTATCATGTAATTTTTTTAATCTTTTCCTATCAAGAGGATTTGAAATTTTTTTCGATACTCCACCTGTTGAAGAATTATTCGGTAACAAGACACTGTATCTTCCAGGTAAAGATATAAAAGTCGTTATTGCCGCACCTTTAGTACCTCTTTCCTCTTTTACTATTTGTATTAATAGAACTTGATCTTTTTTGATTACATCTTGTATCTTATATTTTCGGTAAAAAGATAAGAAATTTTTTTTATTATATTTTTCATCATCTATTTCATTATTTTTTTCATAATCATTTGAAAATACTTTCTCATTATGGGGTATTTTAAAATAACTAGGATGAATCTCATCAAAGGGTAAAAAAGCTTTCTTTTCTGATCCAAATTCAATGAAAGCCGCTTGTAGGGAGGGTTCTACTCTAGATACAGTTCCAAGATAGATATTATTTTTTTTACTAGTTGCTAAATCATTTGAATAGTCGAAATAGCTAATTTCTTGTCCGTCAGCTGCAATGATACATAATTCAGTATTGATGTTACCATCGATAAAAATTCTTTTAGACATGTTTTTAAATCCTTTTGATATAATAAATAGTTATTAATATGGTTATTTCTTAAAATGAAACTTTTTAAATATTTACAGTATATTTTCATAATCTCTGTATTAGGTATATCCATAGTAGTTCTATATCTATGGAATATTCAACAAGATTTACCTGATTACAATATATCTAAATATTTCCCAAATGAAATAACAAAAATTTATGATGAGAAATATGAACTAATGTATCACGTAGGTAATAGAGATAGATTCTACCTAGATTTTAAAGATATACCTGAGAATATGATTAATGCTATTATTTCCGCAGAAGACAAAACATTTTTTCAACATCAGGGATTTGATATCAAAGGAATAGCAAATGCTTTTTTTATAAACCTTAAAAATATATATTCAAATAATAACAATAATTATGTTGGTGCATCTACAATTACACAACAGTTAGTTAAAAATATTTTACTCAATAGAGATCAAACAATTTCAAGAAAAATTAAGGAATTAATATTATCACTTAGAATAGAACAAGAGTATTCAAAGGAATTTATTATTGAACTATATTTAAATGAAATTTATTTCGGTAGACGCTCATATGGAGTAGCATCAGCATCATTCAACTATTTTAATAAATCAATATTTGATTTAGACATTCATGAATATGCATATTTAGCCGCATTACCTAAAGGCCCGAATAATTATGATCCTAAAAAAAACTATAAAAAAGCTATCGATAGAAGAAATTACGTCCTAAAACAAATGGAATTAAATAAATTCATAACATTAGATCAATTTAACTATTATTCAAATTTAAACATAGAAATATCTAAAAGAAACAATAAAAAATATAAGTCTGACTATAAAACTGATTTTATATTAAATTATCTTAATTCAAATTCTTATAATGAAAATGCATTTTATATTCAATCTACAATTGATCAAAGTCTTCAAAAGATATCTGAAAAATCTTTAATAGATAATTTAGCATTATTTGAGAGAAAATATAGAAATTGGGATGGAAGTTTTAAAAATTATGATGACATTTTAAAAGTAGGAAATGAACATTGGCAAATTGGGAAAGTTGTGTCAAATGATTCAGATTTGTTAAAAATATCAATTATTGATACAAATGAAATTATTTTTTTAGACAAAGATAATAATCTGTATGGTCCTAAAAAAGTCCCACCAAACGTTTATCTAAGTTTAAATGATTACTTATTTATTACAAATATAGATGGCTCTTTTTATGCAGTACAATTACATGAAATTAATGGAGCTGTTGTTATTATGGACCCATTTAATGGAGACATAGTTTCAATGGTAGGAGGGGTAGACTATGATATAAGTAATTTTAACAGGGTTTCTCAAGCATATCGTCAACCTGGTTCTTCAATAAAACCTTTCATTTACGCTAATGCTTTGGAAACTAGAAAATATTTACCTAATACTCTGCTTTTAGACTCCAATATTTTATTAGATCAAGGAATCAATTTACCTTTGTGGGTACCTAAAAATTATTCAAATAAATCTTTTGGAGAATTAACATTTAGGAGAGCATTAGAAACCTCAAATAATTTAGTAACACTAAAAATTGGTCTAGATTTAGGGATAAATTCTGTAAATAAATTTTTAGATAAAATAAATTTTTATGATAAATCCTCAAATACTGACGTTTATTCTACTCTTCTCGGTGCTGTTGAGAATAATCTTTTAGATATAACAAAATCATATTCTATATTTTTAAATGGAGGGTATATTGTAGAACCATCAATAATTAAAAAGGTTGTTTCTAATGAGGGTGAATTGATTATTAATAACGATTATTTTAAATGTAGTCATTGCAAATTTTCAAATGAAGATAGATCATATAGAATGCCAATTATAGAATCGCAGAAGGAAAAAGTAATATCGCCACAAACTTCTTTTCAAATTCTAAATATACTTGAAGGTGCTGTCAAAAGAGGCACTGGTAAGTCTTTAAACAAAATTAATTATCCTATAGCTGGTAAAACAGGAACAACAAATGAAAGTAAAGACTTATGGTTTTTTGGACTTACTCCAAGATATGTAATAGGAGTTTACGTGGGTTACGATACACCTAGGTCAATTGGATATAGAGAAACAGGATCTTCTGTTGCTTTACCTATCTTTAAAACAATTATTGAGAATTATCTTTTACATAATAAAAATTTAAATGATAAATTTGTAGTACCTACTGATCTAATCGTTAAAAAAGTTAATAAAGATAGTGGTAAAATTTCTGATGGACAAAATACAATTATTGATTATTTTACAAAAGATCAGCTAGAAATTTTAAATGATATTAATAAAGTTGAGAGTATTGGTGGGATTAATTAATGGATAAATTTGAATTACTAAATCTGATTAAAGAAATGGAGTCTTTAATAAGTCTGACTAGGAGGAGTCTTTGACTATGATAAAATTATCAAAGATATTCAAATTTTAAATAAAATAATTATCAATCCTGATAATTGGAACAATATTAATTTAATAAGTAAGTCTCAAGAAAAACTTAAACAAGATAAAGATATTATTAATGAATTTGATTTTGTCTCTAATCAATTTAAAGATTTTAAAGAGTTTATTGATATTTATGAAT
>CACJLA010000022.1 GCA_902594145.1 uncultured Alphaproteobacteria bacterium
TAAGAGTTTACTGATAAATTCTTATTTGTTTAACTTATGATAAAAAAATTTTTACCAATTATCTTTTTATTTTATTTAACTGGAGGATCACTCTATGCAAATAGCTATTCTATTTTTGGTGGCATATATGATTATGATGACGATAACACAACAAATTTAATTGGATTAAATTATCATATATCTAATAGTGAAATAGATTTATTAAATATTTTAACAATAAACCCGGTTGTTGGAGGATTAGTCACTGCTAAAAGTGCAACCATGTTTTATGGAGGTTTTGAAACAAATTTAGGCTCTGATTTAATTTATTTAAATATTTCCTCCTCAACAGGTATATACAACAACGGTGATGGTAAAGATCTAGGTAATCCTATTCAATTTAAATCAGAAGTTAATTTATTTTATAGCTTATCTAAAGTGTCTCGTATTGGTATAGGGTCACATCATATTTCAAATGCGGGCTTAGACTCTGTAAATCCAGGTACTAATAATTATTACTTGATTTTTAATAGAAATTTCTAAATTTTTTATAATTTATTCATTTGTTAAATTGTTAAATTCGTTTATTTTTATAGTAAATGACAAAAAACTTTTCAGCGTATATTTTATTTTCGATCTTAATTGTAATAATTTTAGTAATCGGGTATGAAGAAATTAAAATTTATTATGACGCTAATCCTTATATAAATGGAATTATTCTTTTAACTTTAATAATAGGTTTTCTTTTATACTCTTACAAAATATTTTCACTTAGTTCTGAATATAGATTTATGAATTCTGTAGCTTTAGGTAAATTGAAGCTAAATGACTCATCTTTAAATAATTATCCAATAACAAAATTAATATCTAGAAATCTTGGACTTACATCTGCTAATAAAACAATAACTAAAACTTTAGAGGAAATTTTAGATGAATTGATGTCAGTTATTGAGAGTAGTAGTGATATTTCAAAATACTTGATCAACCTTGCAATTTTTTTAGGATTAATTGGAACATTTTATGGACTTCTTTTAACAATAGGAAGTGTATCTAATGTGATTGATGGATTATCAATAGAACAGCAAGACTTTAGTATATTTTTTAATTCTCTTAAAGATGGTTTGAAATCACCTCTTTCGGGTATGACTATTGCATTTAGTTCTTCTCTATTTGGACTAGTTACTTCTCTAATTTTAGGGTTGTATGAAATTATCACTAGAGGTATCAAACAAAGTTATTATGAATTTTGTGAAAATCAAATTAGATTATATTATAGATCTAATCCTAATAATATATTATTTGATCAAAGTTTAAAACAAGACCCTAAGATTGCAGAAATTATTGATCACAAACTTGAGGAACTAGTTATGACAATTAAAAATAGTAACGATTCTCTTCAAAAAGAGGTCATTTCAGGATTAAAAAATGTCAGTAAATCCATAAAAGACTTAGATAAAAAGTGAGCTACTTCTCAAAATCTCAAAATACAGATAGTAATAATATAATTTGGCCAGGATTTGTAGATGTTCTCGCATCCACCTTAATGGTAATCATATTTATTGTCTTACTATTTACAGTTTCCCAAGTTTATTTGGGGGATTTGGTAGTAGGCAAAAATGAAAAAATTTTGTCTTTAGAAGAAACGATAGACATTCAAGATAATACTATCGAAGTACAAGATAAATCTTTGACCGATAAGGAATTAACTTTAATTGAGAGACAAGCTTTAATAATCAATTTAGATGAACAAATTAATAAACTCGACCAAAAAATTGAACAAAAACAAACACAAATTTCCTCTAAAAATCAACAGATAGAATTTCAGGATGAAGTAATTATAGAGCAGGATGAACTTCTCCAAAAAAAAGATGAGGCAATTATAGGATTAGATGAAATAATCAAAAATCAAGCCCTAGATATTGAGGGACTCAATAAAATTATTGCAAAAATAACTGACGAATTATCAATTTCTATGACAGAAAGAAATATTCTAGAGGGTAGATTAACTAAATTAGTAAATGAACAACAAATTCTAGAAAAAAATATGGATGAACTTGGCATTCAAAATCAAGAATTAGTTGGCCAAATTAATATATCACAAAATAAAATATTAACATTACTTGACTCTTTAAGTTCATCTCAAATTCAGAATGAGGATCTTTCAAATCAAATCTCTAAAACTCAAATAGAAAATAAGTCACTTAATGACACTATCTTCAAATTAGAGGAAGATTTTTTCCAAAAATCTACTAATTTAGATGAAGCTCTAGACTTAATTTCTAGCTTGGCTTTAGATATTGAAATTCTCGGCAATGAAATTAATTTATTAAATAATTTACTTGAGTCTAAGGAGGCTGAAATTGCTCAAAATAATTTAGAACTTGGAGAATTAGGTGATAGATTAAATAGAGTTCTAACGAGTGAAATATTTAAATTACAAAAGTATAAGTCTGAATTTTTTGGTAAACTATCTGACTCTTTATCAGATAGGAACGATATTCAAATTAAAGGAGATAGATTTATATTTCAGTCTGAAATTCTGTTTGACTCTGGTAGCGCAACTATACAAACAGAAGGTGAAGAGGCTTTATCAATAATAGCGAAATCACTTTTAGAAATTGCTCAAGAAATACCATCTGACTTAAATTGGATAATACAAATTGATGGTCATACAGATAAAGTTCCAATTTCAACTTCTAAATTTCCCTCAAATTGGGAGCTATCACATTCTAGAGCTTTAGAAGTACTTAAATTCTTTATCAATCAAGGAATACCTGCCCGTAAGTTATCTGCAAATGGTTATGGTGAATATCAACCAATTAATCTAGGAGATAGGAAAGAGGATCTGAAAGAAAATAGAAGAATAGAATTGAAAATTACCCAAAACTAAATTTCATTCAATCCACATTTTAATAATTTTATCAGGATCTTCTACTAGACCATTTTTTACAGGATCACCCATTTTAATTGCATCAACAAATTCCATACCTTCGACTACCTCACCCCAAACAGTATATTGCCCATCCAAGTGCGGTGTATCTCCAAAACATATAAAAAATTGACTGTCTGCACTATTAGGGTCTTGAGATCGTGCCATACTTAATGTACCTCTTTTGTGTGACAGATCATTAAATTCAGCTTCAATATTTTTACCAGATCCACCTGTGCCAGCTCTTCTTAAATCAAAATTATCGGAATTAGAGTTACCAAATTGAACGTCTCCTGTTTGAGCCATGAAACCATCAATAACTCTATGAAAAACTACTCCATTGTAACTACCTTTAACAATTAGATCAGTAATTTGCTTAACATGCTTGGGTGCCTTATCTTCGAAGGTCTTGATTTTGACGATACCGTCTTTAAGTTGTAAATTAATAACATCCTCCTTGGAATATAGATTATTAGAAAATAGTAAAAATGAAATTGAAACTAGTAACTTAATCAAACTCATGATGGGAAAATAACATAATTTATAACCAATAAAATTTATTTATTTGATAATTCTGTCGCTATAGATGTTATTTTTTTTCTCAGTGAATTAAGACCATTAGATCTTGACTGTCCTAAATGATTGGAGAGTCCGATTTCTTCAAAAAAAGATAAAGGAGTACTTATTATGGTTTCAGGAGTTTCCTCGTTATAAGCATAATAAACTAAATAAAATAGACCTTTTACAATTACAGAGTCACTTGAGCCAGAAAGATTTATTTTTCCATCAATAAATTCTGGAACCATCCATAAATTCGATGTGCATCCTTGGACACGATATTCCTCAGTTTTATAGTTATCGTTTAAAACTGGGAGTTTTTTTCCTAAATCAATTAAATATTGATATTTGTCCTCCCAATTATCAAAATAAGAAAAGTCCTCTTTAATTTTGTTGATTTTTTCATTAATTAACATAAGTTTTGCCTTATTATTAATAACTAATACATTAAATTATGAAAATTAAAAGTTCTCTTAAGACATCTAAAATCAGAGATAAAAATAATCAACTGGTTAAAAGAAAGGGTAGGTTGTATGTGATCAATAAAACAAACCCAAGAATGAAAGCCAGACAAGGCTAACAATCAATCTAGATACTTCTCAACTTCAAGTGCTGCCATACAGCCCATTCCTGCAGCAGTAACTGCCTGTCTATAAATTTTATCTTTCACATCTCCTGCTGCAAATACACCATCAATAGAAGTTTTTGTGCTATCTGGATCTGTGATAATATATCCACCATCATCCATCTTTAATTGGCCTTTAAATAATTGTGTTGCTGGATCGTGTCCTATTGCAATAAATACCCCATCTATTTTTAAGTTTGAGGTTTTATCATCTTTGTTATTGAGTAAGCTTATTGTATCTAACTCATCATTACCATTAAAGTTAGTTACTTCACTATTCCATATAAACTCGATTTTAGTATTTTCTTTTAATCTATCTTGTAATATTTTTTCTGCTCTAAGTTTATCTCTTCTATGGATCAGATAAACTTTTGATGCAAACTTAGTTAAAAACAAAGCTTCTTCCGCTGCACTATTACCACCACCAATAACCGCAACTTCTTTATCTTTAAAGAAAAAACCGTCACAAGTGGCGCAAGCTGATAGTCCATGACCTTGAAATTTAGACTCATTCTCTATACCAAGCCATCTCGCTTGAGCTCCAGTACTAATTATCACAGTTTTGGTGTATAATGTTGTTCCATTATCCAAATTCAATTTTTTAACATCTTCATTTAAAAAAACTTCAGTTACTTGCGAATTAATAATCTCAGTACCGACGTGTGCTGCTTGTTTTTGCATTTGTTCCATTAACCATGGCCCTTGAATAGGATCTTCATAACCTGGGTAATTTTCTACATCAGTTGTTATAGTAAGTTGACCTCCAGGTTGAAAACCACTAACTAATATTGGTTTTAAATTAGCTCTAGCTGCATATATAGCTGCTGTATAACCAGCTGGACCAGATCCAATAATTATTACATTATTAATATCAGCCATTTATTGGCCAGCTAGTTGGGAAAGTTACATAATTAATTTGCATACATCTTCTTTCAATTTTAATTTCTTTTTTTTCAAGACCGTGCCATGTATTGTTTCCTGAAGCAAAAAAATACCCAGTATTATGTCTATATGGGACAGTTTTAACAAGTTTCATATCGGTATTATAAAAATCTGTTCCAAGTTTCTCTGACTCATCATAAGTGTTTATAAAGAGCATCATTGTCATAAGTTTCTCTTCTATATCTAAATGTGGTTTCAGCCAAAAACCTTTACGATCAGAAATATACTCAATTCTAATATAGCTATTTGAAAGATTTTTTTTGATTTTATCTTGTATGGACTCAATAACTTCTTTGTCTCTTAAATCTTCAATTAGCTCCATTCCATTAGTTAGGTTTTCTGAGTTATCGCTTTCAAGGAAGACTCTCAGCTTACCATCTAAACCATCTCCACCAGCATCAGCAGCTCTAGTTCCATCAAAAGACCGGGGAGCATTAGATACATTAACCTCATTAAGTTCATTAATAAGATCATTTGTTAAAGGAGAGTCTATCTCCCAATGGGGAAAAGGATCAGTGTATGTTGTACATCGGTTTAAAATCGATTCCTTAAGCATTCTCAGAAATAAACCTTAAATTAGATTGTATCTTATTCAAGATCTTAGTTTTTAATGCTTCATTATACTCACTGATAGAAATTTCATACGGTTTTATATTTTTAACATAGAATTGAGCAAAATTGCGTTTTGTGATTTTATCAAAAAATTGATGATATCTTTTAGGACAATATTCCTCTTCAAACTTAAACAAAAATGTACCGACTTCAGATGATATTGCCTCAGATATCATGGATACAGAGTCCCAAGTTACAATTTGTAAATTGCCCTCAGATAAAAGATTACCGTATTCTTTTGGATTAAATAAATCAGCAAATATATCAACATTTTCCATATTAATTTTTGATAGTTCCTCTAAGAGGGTATCTGGTGTTCTTCTGGATGGAATTACATTAACTTTAAACTTTTTACTTAAAAATTTAATTTCTGTAAGAATTTTTTTCTGTGTCTGTTGATTAAATTTAAAATATTTATTAGGTCCACCAATTATAAAATTAATTGTTTTTTTACTTTTGGCATTTTTTTTAAATTTTATA
>CACJLA010000023.1 GCA_902594145.1 uncultured Alphaproteobacteria bacterium
CCATTATCTCTTATAGTTTTTCGAAAAACTAAATCGTTTGCTTGTATAGCAGTTGTGCCTTCATAAATTGGAAGAATTCTTGCATCTCTGTAATGTTGTGCGATACCAGTTTCTTCTATAAAACCCATACCACCGTGAATTTGTAATGCATTGGAGGTTATTTCAAGAGATCTTTCAGTAAGCCAACCTTTAATAATAGGTATCATTAAAGAGGATTTGGTTTCCCAATATTCACTGTTTGACGATTTCGACATATCCAAAGAGAAAGCACCATAAATGGCAAGAGCTCTCATAGCTTCAATTTCTGATTTCATAGTAGAGGATAATCGAAGAACATCAGGATGGTTAATAATAGGGTCTCCTTTTTTTCCATCTATTGGAATACCTTGCACTCGGTCAAAAGCATACATTTTAGATTGTTGGTAAGCTCTCTCAGAAACAGCAAGTCCCTGAACACCTACAGAAAATCTTGCGTGGTTCATCATTTCAAACATAATGTTTAGACCTTGGTTTTCTTCACCAACTAAATAGCCTATTGCCCCATCTTTCTCTCCAAACTGTAAGACAGCAGTTGGTGAGCCTTTTACGCCAAGTTTTTTTTCTATCGATAAACAAGTAACATCATTTTTATTACCTACTGTTCCATCATCATTGGGTACAAATTTTGGTACTAAGAAAACAGAGATACCTTTATTTCCTTCTGGAGCATCAGGTGTTCTTGCTAGAACCAAGTGAACAATATTTTCAGACAAATCATGCTCACCATAAGTAATATAAATTTTTTGACCAAAAATTTTATAGTGACCATTTTCTTTAATAGCCTTAGTTTTAATAGTTGAAAGATCTGTGCCTGACTGTGGTTCAGTTAAATTCATTGTTCCAGTCCAATGTCCAGATGCTAATTTTGGAATATAGAAATTTTGTTGATCTTCAGAGGCAGATTTTTGAAGGGCGTAAATGAGACCTTGAGTTAACAAATGACAAAGTGCAAATGACATATTCGAGCTATGCCAAATTTCATTAACTGCAGCAGATAAAGTTACGGGTATTTGTTGTCCACCAAATTTTTCTTTTGCCTCTAAGCCAAACCAACCACCATCTCTCAAACTCTCATAGGCCTCTTTGTAACCTTTAGGAGTTAATACTTTGCCATCATCTTGTCTTTTTGAGCCCTCATGATCCCCAGAAAGGTTACATGGATCTAAAACTTCAGTTGCAATTTTTCCAGCTTCTTCTAAAACTGCTTCAACCAAGTCATCTGAAAATTCTTTGTAATCATCAACTTCTGATAATTTTTTAAGATCAATTATATTTTTGATTACAAAATTTAAATCTTTTATAGGTGCTTCGTACATTTTTAGAAATACACTCTACTCAGATTTCTTCCTAAAGAAATAAGTATTTCGTGTTCATTAGTCTCAGTGTCATATGCAATATTCTCATATGATTGATTTATTCCTATTATCTCAACCGGCTTGCCCAAGTATAGTTTTTTCATGGGCACTTTGGAGACATCAATAGTTATTAGATCCATTGATACCCTTCCTAAAATTTTACAAGGAATTCCATCGATGAATACTTTACCTCTATTACTTCCACTTCTCAAATATCCATCGGAGTAACCAAAATCAATAGTTGCAATCTTTATTTTTTTATTTGTTTTATATGTTTGGCTATATCCAATTGTTTGAGATTTTTTTATATCAGTTACTTGAAGGATTGGGGCATAGATACTCATAACTTGTTTTAGATTATAATTTTTTTTGTTGAACGGACTAATTCCATAAAGACTCTTTCCAGGCCTCACAAAATCTAAGTGATATTTTTTATTCAAAAATATCCCAGCTGAATTAGCAATACTTAGAGGCTTATTGAATATTTTTGAAAAATTTAAAAGTTTTTTTAATTGATTATTACTTTCGTTTTTATTTATATCATCAGCAGATGAAAGGTGCGACATAACAAATTTTATTTTTTTAAAGTTAATTTTATTTATAGTTTCTTCAAAATTTTCAATTTGAAATCCTAACCTATTCATTCCAGTATCAATATGTAATACGTAATTTAATTTTTTCGACGAATTTTCAATAATATCTAATTGTTCAGGACTATTAATTATTGGTATTATGTTTTTATTTTCTATCTCTTTAACATCATTTTTTTTTATAATACCTGACAAAAGATAAATATTGATATTTTTATTGTTTTCCCTAAGTCTCAAAGCATCGTCTAATCTAGCGACGTAGAAATCAAAACAATTACTAGATTTTAGAATCCTACAACATTCTAATAAGCCATGACCATAACCATCACCTTTAATGACACTTATAACTTTGGATTTTTTCACATGCCTTTGAATAAGCTTGTAATTATAAGAAAGATTATCTTTGCTAATAAATATAGATTTCTTGTTTATTTTAAAGTCAATTTGGGACAAATTGTGTTTCATATTATGAAAAAATATACTTCAACCTTTATGGCAATTACCATATATTACATCTACTATTATAATAGATATAGGAGGAGTAAATGAAAAAATTTATTTCATTATTTTATGCTCTAGTCTTATTTGCTGGTTTTACAACTGTAGCTAAAGCAGCAGATCCGATTAGAATACCAGTTTTAAACTGGTCTAGCCAAATCGTTATGGCGAACGTTATGGCACAAGCTTTTGAAGAGCTTGGTTATGATGTTGAATTAGTCCCTGCTGAGTCAGCAACAAGATATGAAGCTGTTAGAGTAGGTGAACTTCACGTTGCTCACGAAACTTGGGAGTCAACTATGGCTCTGCCTTTTTATGAAGCTATGGATAAAGGTGGATTAATTGATGCTGGAAGTCACGACCTTATTACTTTCGAAGAAATGGGTATTCCTAACTGGGTAATCGAAGAAGGATTATGTCCTGGTCTTCCTAGCTGGGAAGCACTTAAATCTCCAGAGTGTGCAGCAAACTTTGCAACACCAGACTCTGACGGAAAAGGAAGATGGTTAGAAGGCCCTTATGAGTGGCATACAGAAGTTATGCCTAACAGACTTAAAGGTCTTGGTATAGATGATTTATGGATGGTAAAATTTGCAGGTACTGCAGATGCATTATGGGCTGAATTAGAAGCAGCTAAAAAAGAAGGAAGAGGCACAATTATCTTTAACTGGTCTCCAAACTTTACTGATGCAGCTGGTTTTACTTTCATTGACTTCCCTCCTTACTTCGAGGGTTGCAGACTTGAAAATGGTGGAACTTTAGAGACTACTGGTTGTGGTTCTCCAAAAGGATGGCTTAAAAAAGCTGCTCACATTAAGTTCCCAATCACTCATACATCTGCATATAAGTTCTATACAAAAATGGAATTTACAGCACCTAATATTGGTGAAATGGCAAACTACGTTGACAACGAAGGCATGACTCATGCTGAAGCTGCAACTGCCTATATTGCTAATAATAGAGATCAAATCGATCTATTTATGAAGTAATATTTCTAATTTGAATTCCTCCCTCTCATGAGGGGGGAATTTATCCTTTTAGGAAAGATTAATCTATGTCACCAACTATTAGCTGCTCATCTGTATATAAAATTTTTGGTAACAACGCTCAAATACTTTTATCCGAAAGTGGAGGCAATGTAGACGCAAAAAAATTTCAAGAAGCAGGGTGCATAGTTGGTGTTAACAATGCTTCTTTCGACGTAAATCAAGGTGAGATGCTTGTTGTTATGGGGCTCTCAGGATCTGGAAAGTCTACTCTTTTAAGATGTATATCAAGATTGACAGATGCAACTTCTGGTAAAATTTTAATTGATGGTGAGGATATATGCCTCATGAATAACAAACAATTAATCGAACTCAGAAGAGAAAAAATGGGAATGGTATTTCAAAATTTTGCTCTTCTTCCTCATAAAACAGTTTTAGAAAACATTGCGTTCCCCCTTCAGGTAAAAGGTGTCACTACTGAAAATAGTATTTACAAAGCATTAGAAATGGTTGAGCTAGTTGGCCTAAAGGGTAGAGAAAATTATTTTCCTAGAGAGCTTTCAGGTGGACAGCAGCAGAGAGTTGGAATAGCGCGATCATTAGCGGTTGAACCAGATATTTGGTTTTTAGATGAGCCTTTTTCTGCTCTCGACCCTTTAATTAGAAAAGAAATGCAAGATGAGTTTTTAAGGCTCCAGTCTGTTTTGAATAAAACAATTATGTTTGTCACTCATGACTTTGACGAAGCATTGAGGCTTGCTGACAAAATAGCTATTATGAAAGATGGAATAATAGAACAATTAGACAAACCAGATAATATAGTTTTAAATCCTGCTACTGACTATGTTAGAAAATTTACTAAGGATGTCCCTCGTGAAAAAGTATTGAAGATAGAATCAATCATGGATGCCTCTGATCCAAATGCCTTCGGGGAAATAGCTGTTAAAAAAGATGATATAATAGAAACCGTAGCAGAAAAAATTTTAAATAGTAAAGAAATTATT
>CACJLA010000024.1 GCA_902594145.1 uncultured Alphaproteobacteria bacterium
CTGGGATAAACTAAAAATTTTTCATAATGTTGCTTTAGACCTTAATATATCTGAAGCAGCTCATAAAATGAACATTAGTCATTCTTCTATTAGTAGACAAATAAGTGCTCTTGAAAGAGATTTGAAGGTCTCGCTATTTAAAAGACATGCTAGAGGATTGACACTTACTGAGCAGGGAAAAATCTTATTTAAAACTGCACACGATATATTTGGTAAGATAGCTCTCACTGAGGCTAAATTAACAGAGTCTAAAGAAAAGCCTACTGGGCCACTTACTATAGCTGCGACAGTAGCATTTGGGACGACTTGGTTAGCGCCTAGAATTGAAAAATTTACAAATTCATACCCAGATATAGATGTCTCAATAATTATTGAAAACAAGTATACGGATTTGGCCCAAGGTGAGGCTGATGTTGCTTTGAGGCTGACAGAACCTACCCAAATGGATCTTATTAGGTTCCCACTTTATGAATTTCAATTTAAAATTTATTCCTCTCCAGAATACATTGAAAAATTTGGAATTCCAAAGGATGTCAGTGAACTACCAAATCATAAGATAGTTGCTTTTGGTGATAGTGTTGAACCCTCTATTCCTGATGTAAATTGTATTTTAGACTTAATTCCAAAAAATAAAAAAGTTAAAACACTCTTTATCTCAAATATGTATGGAGTTATGAGAGCTATAGGAGGAGGGGCAGGGATTGGAGCACTACCTGAATATATGAGAATATCCAATAATAATCTTGTTCCTATTTTGCCAACTGTCGACACTCCTAAGACTATTATATATTTTACATACCCCCCTGAACTAAAAGGTTCCAAAAAAATTGAGGCTCTTAGAGATTTTTTAGTTAGAGAAGTTAATAAAGAAAAAAAAAGTTAGTCCTTTTTGATAAATTTTTTATTACAATAGTTACAAATAACTTCTTGTTTTTTATCGATCTTAAAATAAACGGCTGGATGGCCGAGATCGCCGCTACCACCGTCGCACATGATTACATTTACCGTCTTTGAGACATATTCTACTTCTTGAGAATTTTCTAAATTAACTTGATCACTCATAGAGATACAAGTTCTGAGACCAAATTAGTATATTTTTTTGGATCGTCTAAGTTTTCACCTTCCATCAGTTTTGCATGATCATAAAGAATTTCACAAAATTTATCTTTTTGGTTTTTGTCTAAAGACTTTAGCTTATTAACCAATTCATGATTAATATTTATTTCTAAAATTCTTTTTTCATCAGAAATATTTTGATTATTAGCAGCCATCAATTTTTTTAAATGCATATCCATATCATTCTCATCAGCAACCAAACATGAAGCACTTGTAGTTAATCTCTTAGAAATTTTAACATCTTTAACTTTATCTTTAAGATTGTCTTTTAAAAATCCAACAAAATCTTTATCTTCTTTAGGTTCTTCTTTTCCTTTTTTTGAGTCTTTTTTGTCCTCTATATCTACTTCGCCTTTAGTAATAGATGTAAACTCATACTCTTTGAATTTAATTTTCATTGGCATCCAGAATTCGTCAACTGGATCTGTGATTAACAGAACATTTATTTTTTTATTTTTAAATAATTCCATTTGAGGACTGTTAATAAGGTTGCCTTTATTTTCACCTGATATGTAATAGATTTTCTTTTTATCATTTGAAAAATCACTTATGTATTGATCTAATGTAATCATCTCCTCTTTTTCAGAACAGTGAAATGTTGAAAACTCAAATATCTGATCATGAAAGTTGTTAAATTCATATAGTCCCTCTTTAATAACAGGTCCAAAATTTTTCCAAAATTCTTGAAATTCATTAGGTTTTTTTTTCTTTAATTCTTGAATTTCTTTAAGAACTCTTTTTGTAATAGCATTAGATATTTTATTAATTACTGCATTATTCTGTAAAATTTCTCTTGAGATATTTAAACTCAGATCCTCAGTGTCTACTACACCTGGTACAAATCTCAACCAAGCAGGAATTAATGCATCTAATTTATCAGAAATAAATACTTTATTTACGTACAGCTTTAGTTTGTTTTTTCGATCTGGATGATAAAGATCTTGAGGCTGTGTTTTGGGTAAATATAGAAGTGCAGTGTAATTTACGACTCCTTCAGCTTTAAAATGAATTGTTGTTAAAGGTTCATCATAGTAACTTGAAACTTGGTTATAAAAAGATTTGTAGTCATCTTTTTTTATCTTTGATTTTTCTTTTAGCCAAATAGCTTCAGCAGAATTAACTTGCTCTTCAGGTTTTTCATCTTTTTTCTTTTCCTTTTTATCATCTTCGGACGTCACAAAAATGGGAAAAGGAACAAAATCAGAATATTTTTTTATTATTTCTTCTATTTTGTATTTACTTAAAAACTCTTTTTCATCCTTCTTAATGGATAAAGTAATTTCAGTTCCAATTTCATTATATTCTGTTTCTTCAATTGAAAATGTACCCTTGCCATCTGAAGTCCAGAGGTAACCATTAGATGAGTCATATTTTTTTGATCTAACTACTACTTGATCTGAGACCATAAATGATGAATAAAAACCAACACCAAATTTACCAATTTGATTTATATCACCTTTCTTATCACCCATCTTTTTTATAAAATCTTCTGTTCCAGATTTCGCAATCGTGCCTAAATTTGACTGCATGTCCTTTTCGTCCATACCAATCCCATTATCTTTTATAGATATGGTATTGTTCTTTTCATTTATATGAACCTTAATTTCAAACTTATTTGTTTTTGCAGCTTTAGAGTTGGTTTGACTAACATACCTAAGTTTTTCACAAGCATCTGATGAATTTGATACTAACTCACGTAAAAATATTTCTTTTTCTGTATAAAGTGAGTTAGCTACTATATCTAAAAGTTTTGATACCTCTGTTTCAAATTTTACTGTTTTCTTTTCCGCTTGTTGTTTATTCATTTTTTTCTAATATCCTTATTATAAGCAATGTTTACCAATGACAATACTGAGTGTTCTACAAAAATATCTATCATTTCACAAATCAAATTTGATAAATGGCTTTTAAAACAATCATCATTTATTAAAAATTGGTCTTTATCTAATAATTTCAAGGCAGAATCTGGAAAAATTCTTAAAGTTCCTTATGAAGATGGAAGACTAAAAGAGGTTCTCATAGGAGAGGGGGTAGATCAAAATCTTGATGGAGTCAGTTCTTTTTCCTCATTAAATAATGGTAATTACTACATATTTGCAAAATTTGCTAAATCAAAAGAATCAGAAATACATAAAGCTTGGGCTTGGGGAAATTATAACTATCAGTCAAAACCTAAGAAAAATTTATTGTATATCAAAGACCAAAAAGAATTAGAATTTCTTATTTTTTACACACAGTGTATCAATTTTTCTAGAGATTTAATCAACAGCCCTGCAAACAAACTAAATCCATTATCTTATTACACAAAAATAAAAAGTAATCAGATGTTTAAAAAATTTAATTTTGTTGAATATTCTGAGAAAGATATAGGTACACAATTTCCTCTTACTTATGCTGTTGGTAAATCTTCATTTGTTAAACCAAAAGTAATAGAAATAACAAATAAAAAAATTCTTCAAAAAGATAAGCCTCTCGTCATTATTGGTAAGGGAGTCACATTTGACACTGGTGGTGTAAATATTAAACCAGGAAACTCTATGAGAAACATGAAAAAAGATATGGGTGGTTCTGCTATTGCAATATCATTATTTTTATTGGCAAATTACTTGCTAACAAAAACTAAAATAGTTTTAATTGCTCCTTTAGCTGAGAACTCAGTATCCTCTAAATCAATGAGACCAGGTGATGTCTACCAATCAGCATCAGGGAAGTCAGTTGAAATTGCACACACGGATGCCGAGGGAAGACTTTTATTGGCAGATGCTATTGAAAAAGCGATGTCTTATAACCCAAGTATGATTATTGATTTCGCAACCCTTACTGGTGCAGCTAGGGTTGCTTTAGGTGAGGACTTACCTGCTTATTTTTGTAACAATGAATTAATTGCAAAAAAAATTGATAATTTAAACAAAGAAAAACTGAGATGTTGGAGATTACCTTTGTACCAACCCTATCTAAAAAAGATTAAATCGCAAGTTGCAGAATTAAGTAATGCTTCTTTGGATGGTATGGCTGGATCTATCACAGCAGCACTTTTTTTAAAAGAATTTTTGAATAAATCTGACACACCTTGGCTGCATTTTGATACCTATGCCTGGTCTCATGGCTCGATATTAGGATCTAATGGTGCAGCATTACAGGGATTGGAAATAATTAGTGAATTCTTAAGGAAAAATTTCAATTAGTGAAATATTTAATTATCCTTACTCTGTTACTATCGGGATGTATCACAACAGATCGATCTTTTAATACCTCGAATATTTGTGATATTTTTAAAACTAATCCTAAGTGGAAATCATATGCTGAAAACACGAAAGAAAAATGGGGCGTCCCTG
>CACJLA010000025.1 GCA_902594145.1 uncultured Alphaproteobacteria bacterium
TTAAGGATTATAAAGACATTCTTGAAAATGAGAGTGACGAAGATCTAAGAGATATAGCAAAACAAGAATTACCTGTTTTTGAAAAAGATTTAGAAAATAAAAACAAAGAATTGCTTATAGCTCTATTACCTAAAGATGAGGCTGATGATAAAAATGTAATTTTAGAAATTAGAGCTGGTACTGGAGGTGATGAGGCTGCTTTATTTGCAGGCGATTTGTACAGGATGTATGAGAGATACTCTTCATTGAAAAGTTGGAAGTTCCAGCCAATGGAAAAAAGTGAGACCGGCTTGAAAGGAATTAAAGAGGCAATAATTGAGATTAAGGGAGATGGTGTATTCAAATTTTTAAAAAATGAGTCTGGCGTTCATAGAGTTCAACGAATTCCTGAAACTGAGTCTGGTGGCAGAATTCACACATCTGCTGCTACGGTAGCTGTTTTACCAGAGGCTGAGGATGTTGATTTAGATATAAAAGATACTGACCTGAGAATAGACGTTTATAGATCAGGAGGAGCAGGAGGACAATCAGTCAATACCACAGATAGTGCAGTAAGAATAACACACCTTCCTACAAACATTGTGGTAACTCAACAAGACGAAAGATCTCAACACAAAAATAAAGCTAAAGCATTAAAAATTCTGCGTTCACGATTATATGAGGTAGAAAGAATAAAAAAACAGGAAGAAGAGTCATCAAATAGAAAAAACCAAGTTGGCTCTGGAGATAGATCTGAAAGAATTAGAACTTATAACTTTCCACAGGGGAGAGTTTCTGATCATAGAATTAACTTAACACTTTATAAATTAGATCAGTTCTTAACTGGTGAGGCATTGGATGAAATGATATCAGCTTTGTCAGCAAGTGAACAAGCTGATAAGCTGAGTCAATTAAATGTTAAATAATATCTGCTTAAATAAATTAGAAATAAAAAAAAGACTACTTGAAAAATTAAATTCAATTTCAGATAATCAAGCTGAGCAAGAGTCTCAAATAATGATTTCATACTCTGCAAAAAAAGAAAACTATTTAGACGTCAACAATAGTGAAATTGATAAAAAATTAATTAATAAGATTTTAAATGAAAGAATTAAAGGAAAACCATTGGCAAAAATTATTAATGAAAAAGGCTTCTGGAAAAATATTTTTTATACAGATGATTATACTCTAGATCCTAGAGCAGACTCAGAAATTTTAGTCGAACAAATTTTAAATGATTGCTTACAAATTAAGAATAAGAAAAAATTTAATTTTCTTGATTTGTGTTGTGGAACTGGCTGCTTAGGTATTTCTATTATAGATGAGTTAGAAAATTCTTTTTGTGACTTTATAGATATTTCCAAAAAAGCTCTCGATGCTTGCAAAAAAAATATAATAAAATTTGAAAAACAAAAAAATTCAAAATTATTTCATTCAAATTTATTTGAAAATTATCCTATAAATAGACTTAAAAATATTGATTTTATTGTTTGTAACCCTCCTTACATACCAACAAGTAATTATCTGAGTTTAAATAACGAAACATTGTATGACCCTAGAATATCACTTGATGGTGGAGAATTAGGTATAGATTATTATTTAAATATTGTTGATCATTTAATTAGTGTTAAATTTAAAGGATTTATATATTTTGAAATTGATCCAATTATTACTGAAAATATGTATAAATATTTATTAGAAAAAGGTGTAAAAATAGTCTATAAAAAGGTTGATTATCTTAGTTTAGATAGATTGATAAAGTTAAAACTCCCTAATACTAATTGATGGGCTTCTTTTAGGATAATCGAATAAAAATTTATGAAAAATTTTGTAAAACGAAAGCCTTACGGTGGGCAGAGAAAAATCAACTCTTCTAGAGGTGGGGTAGCAGATTCTCCATACCTACAGACTAACGGAAATACAAATGGCTATAAAAGAAACGGTAAGAATCCAAAAGACCAATATAATGAATTTCTTAATAAAGCAAAAGATGCTAAAGGCCAAGGTGATGACGTTTTAGAACAGTTTTATCTTCAACATGCTGAACATTATTTTAGACAAACAGATAACCCCAATAAGGGTTTTGTTGCTAGAAAAATCATTAACAAAGATAAATCTGAAAAAAACGATAATGACACAAAAAAAGAAGATAAGGTCGAACAATCTTCAAGTTCCGATTTTGAAGATTTAGCAAGCCAGTTAGCTTAGTTAATCATATTTTTATAAATACTAACTTCTTCATCTATATTAAAAACTAGACTTCTAAATTCATTAAGCTGTTGCTCATTAAGCTTTCTTCCAGATGGAAGTTTTAGTGTTGCTGGATTAATTTGAACTCCATTGACAATAATTTCATAATGTAAATGTGGCCCAGTAGATATTCCAGTTGAGCCAACATAACCAATAACATCTCCTTGTTTGACTCTCACACCACTGGATATCCCTTTTTTGTAATTCTTCAAGTGAGCATAAGCTGTTTTGTAAGTGCTGTCATGACGTATTCTGATATATTTCCCATATCCACCATTTCTACCAACATATTCTATAACACCATTTCCAGCTGCAAATATTGGAGTTCCTGATGGAGCAGCAAAATCTACTCCTTTGTGCATTTTATTATATCCAGAGATAGGGTGTTTTCTCATGCCATAACTGGAGCTGAGTCTCGCACCATTTATAGGAGTCTTCATCAAGCTTTTTGTCATCCCTTTTCCTTTTTCATCAAAATATTCACTAAATTCATTTGTATCATAAAGATAGTAAAATAGTGGAGTGCCTCTTGATGAAAGCATAAGATATTCTGGATCTTCGATTTGAATTGTCTTACCATCCATATTCATACTTTTTGTAAATATCATTTCAAATTTATCTCCCTCATAAATATCTCTCTGAAAATCAACATCAAAACTGTAAATTCTTATAATTTCATTAATTACTATTTCTGATATCCCTTGATCTTTCATGGCTTTATACAAACTTGTTTTAATTTCTCCAGAAACAAAAATTTTTTTAGAAGTAAGAGGGATTTCTTTAATTTCGTAAATAAAACTACCCTCTAAATAAGATATTATTAACTCTTTTGTATCAGAATATTTGTAAATGAGATTAAATAGTTCTAATCCCTCACTTCCATAATTACTATAAATTCTAACAGTATCTCCA
>CACJLA010000026.1 GCA_902594145.1 uncultured Alphaproteobacteria bacterium
TTATAGAGGATAAATTAAACTTAGGCTCTGGAGAAGCGCAAGCATTAAGATCTAAATATTATCATCAGTATGGGACGACACTAAGAGGACTTATGATCGAGCATCAGGTTAACCCTGATGAATATTTAGATTACGTTCATCAAATTAATTATGAAGTAGTTCAGCCAAATATCCCACTTGCAAAATTATTAAATAGCTTAAATGGAAAAAAATATATTTTTACAAATGCAAACATCGACCATGTCGAAAAGGTATTAGAAAGACTTAATATGACAGATATTTTTGATGGATGTTTTGATATTTCTGAGAGTAATTATATGCCAAAACCTCATAAGGTAGTTTATGACTCATTCCAAGATAAATTCAATTTAGACAACAATTCAACGGCTATGTTTGAGGACCTTCATATTAATTTAAAAGAGCCTCATAATATGGGATGGCAAACAGTTTGGGTAACGAACAATTTAGAATACAACTTAAATAAAGATGTTAACCAACAATCAGATATCCAAAAAATTATTGATGAAAAAGGTTATATTTCTCATGTTACTGATAATTTGGAAAATTTCTTAAAAAACGTAATATAAAGGTAGTATGAGCCATCAGGAAATTATTGAAAAGTTATGGGATCAAAGAGATCAAATTAATTTTATTGAGGATGGTGAAGCAAAAAAAAGTATTGAGAGCGTTCTAAACTTATTAGACAAAGGAAAACTTCGAGTATGCGAAAAAAAAGATGATGTTTGGCACGTCAATCAATGGCTTAAAAAATCGATACTTTTAAGTTTTAGAATACAGGATATGGAGATAATTACTGGCGGCCCAAGTGTTAGCGATGGGAATACTTCATGGTGGGATAAAGTTCCCTCAAAATTTCAAAATTGGACATCGGAAAATTTTCAATCAGCTGGCTTTAGAGCAGTTCCTAACTGTGTTGTAAGAAGGTCAGCTTTTATTGCAAAGAGTGCTGTCTTGATGCCTTGTTTTGTTAACCTAGGTGCTTATGTTGATGAAGGAACTATGGTAGACACTTGGGCAACAGTTGGCTCTTGCGCGCAAGTTGGAAAAAATTGTCATATTTCAGGTGGTGCAGGTATAGGTGGCGTATTAGAGCCCTTACAAGCAAATCCTGTAATAATTGAAGATAATTGTTTTATTGGTGCTAGATCTGAAGTTGCAGAAGGTGTGATAGTTGGAGAGGGTTCAGTATTATCTATGGGGGTATTTATTGGAGCTTCAACTAAAATTTATAATCGTGAAACTAAAGAAATTTATATGGGAAAAGTTCCTCCTTATTCAGTAGTTGTACCAGGTAGTTTTCCAAGTTCAAAAGGTGATGCATCTTTGTACTGTGTTGTTATTGTTAAAACTGTTGATGAAAAAACTCGATCAAAAACCTCAGTTAATGAATTGTTAAGAGATTAAGATGTTAGACACAATAGAATTATCAAAAAAATTAATATCATTTGATTCTGTTACCCCTGCGAAGCAAGATATTTTTGACTTTTTAATTAAAACATTTGAAGAAAATGGTTTTGTAACAAAACAATTAAATTTTGATGGGGATGGAAGCTACGAAGTCATAAATATCATGGCTACATATGGACCAACTAACACCAATGGAAAACATTTTAATTTTTTATGTCATGTTGACGTAGTACCTCCTGGTAACTTAGAAGATTGGGACACTCATCCTTTTGAGCCAACAATTAAAGATGGGTATCTTTATGGTCGTGGATCTGAGGATATGAAGGGTTGTACTGCAGCTAGCATGGTAAGTGTTTTTAAATTTATCAAGGAAAACAAAGATTTTAACGGCACAATAAGTTTTATTATTACAGGAGATGAAGAGGCTGACTCTGTTAACGGAGTGAAGAAGGTCGTAAAATGGTTAAAAGAAAATAATATAAGGATTGATGGCTCAATAGCTACTGAGTCATCCTCAGAGAAAGTAATTGGCGATCAAATAAAAGTGGGAAGAAAAGGAGCTGTAGATGTTCAAATTGAAATTATTGGTAAACAAGGACACGCTGCTTACCCTCAACTAGCTCAAAACCCAATACATTGTATGTCTAAGTTGATTTCCTTCTTTGATGATCAAAAACTTGATGATGGAGCGGAATACTTTGAACCTTCAACTCTACAGTTCACCCAAATAAATTTAAATAATAAAGCAAAAAATGTTATCCCTGAAAAATTAATAACTGTAGGTGACATGCGATTTAATGATAATTGGGATCAAGCAAAAGTACAAAACTATTTTGAAAAACACTTAACTAGGCTTTGTTCAGAAAATAATTGTAAATATAATTTGAAATTAACCTTTAGAGGTATGCCCTTCCAAGCTTTTGATAACCCATTTACAAAGCATTGTATTAAAGCAATAAAAGATGTAACTGGATTAGAGGCAAGTCAAGATACAGGTGGTGGAACATCAGATGCTAGATTTATGCAGGAAGTTTGTCCTGTTTTTGAATTTGGAACGATTAATAAAACCCTTCACAAAGTTAATGAATGCGTTTCAGTGGATGATCTTAAAACTACTGAAAAAATATATCTTAAAACATTAGAAAACTTTTTCCATAATTGAAAGAGGGAGATTTAATTCCTGATATTATTTTAAGATCTGTTTCTGCAGATGGGACTAAGAATTTTGGACTAC
>CACJLA010000027.1 GCA_902594145.1 uncultured Alphaproteobacteria bacterium
TTATCTTTTATCGCAAAACAAAAATTTATCAGGCATTTTAGACTCAAAATTAATTTCAATTAAAGAATTTAGAGAAATTAACTCTAAGTTAGAGAAAAATAAAATAATAATTACCCCCCAATCTAAAAACTTTTTCTTAAAAAATTATTATCCAAATTTTAATATTTCTTACCCAATGAGTATGCCAAAATATTTAATACCAAGACCGTTCGTTAAAAATTTGAAATGGATCAAAAGTAAACTTAAAACTGATGGAATACTAATTTGGAATAATGCCCAAGTTGCATATTTACTTAACATAAGGTCTTTTGAGCTTTGGAATTCTACAAAGCCGTTTGCAGGTTTATTCATTCCAAAAAAAAATATTAATCCCATTTTAATAACAAATCATTTAAATTTAAAAAAAGTAAGTAAAATAAGTAAAAGTTTTCAAATTTTTAAAGAAGAAAAATTTATTAAATATCTTAAATCATCAAAACTTAAAAATATTGAGACTTCTTATGAATTCTTAAATCTAAATATGTACATGCGATTATCTAATTTTCTAAATGTATCTGAGACCAAAATTAATATTTCTAAATACATGGGTATTAAAACATCAAAAGAAATAGAAAATATAGAGTCTTGCCATATTGAAGATGGTTTAGCTGTTCTTAAATTTATTTTTGAATTAAAACAAAAAAAAATTAACCCTAAAAATGAATATGAAGTTTCAGAAATTTTATACAATAAAAGAAAAGAGGGTATTAATTTTTTTAGAAATTCTTTTGATTATATAAGTGCATTTGACTCGAATGCTGCCATTGTTCATTACAAACCAAACCCTGAGAAATCTTTGTCATCTAAAAACAGAAATTTATTATTAATTGACTCTGGCGCTCAATATTTAGAGGGAACTACAGATATTACAAGGGTAATAAAAATTGGAGCAAAAAATCTTTCAAGAATTAAATTTTCATATACTTATTTGTTAAAGTCTTTAATCAGAATAGAAAACAAAATATTTCCAAGAAATATTAGAACATTAGAAATAGATTTATTTATAAGAAAATATCTATCAAAATTCAATATAACTTATAATCATGGGACCGGACACGGTGTAGGTAATTTTGGCGATGTACATGAAAAATATCCTATTATTTCATCAAGATCTAACGATATTTTACTTAAGAATGCTTTATTTTCCATTGAACCAGGTTACTACGTTGAAGGTCAATATGGTTTAAGAATAGAAAACTTATATGTAACAAAAAATATAAATAATAGTTTAAAACTAAAAAACGTTACATTAGTACCTTATGATTTGGATTTAGTTAATTTCGAGTTAATCACAAACTTTGAGAGAAATTATATTAAAAAATATCACAGGGAAATTTATAAAATTCTTAAACCAAGATTGAGTGATGATTATAAAGATTATTTTATAAAAAATTTAATTAATAAGATTTAAAAAATCCTTCTCATTTAAAATATTAATTTTTAAATCATTAGCTTTTTTTAATTTAGAGCCAGATTTTTCTCCATATACAAGTATATCTAAATTTTTTGAAACGTTCGAAGCAATTTTATATCCTTTTTTTTTTGCTAATTCTTTTGCCCTGTCACGTGACATTTTTTTAAGAGTTCCGGTAAATAAAATACTTTTATTTAGACTTTCATAATTACGCTCAATTTCCTCAATTTCAATTATATCAAGGATTGCAAATGACTCTTTAAGATTATCTTCATTAGAAAAGTAATTAATAAATGAATTGATTGCTTTTTCACCTAATCCATCAATATTTTCAAGTTGTTCTCTTAGTTTTTTTGATTTAATGAAATTTTTAAATTTAATTTTATTTTTAAAATTTAAAGATATAAGCTCAGAATTATTCTCACCCAAATACCTTAAACCAAGAGAAAATAAATATCTTGATAAAGAACTAATCTTTGATTTGTTGATTGACTCAATAAGATTTAAAAAAGATTTTTCACCAAATCCATCTAGTTTAATAATTTTATCTTTATGATTTTCTAATTCGTATATATCATGTTTTTCAGAAATTAAATTAAGACTAACAAATTTTTCAATCAATTTCTCACCAAGTCCGTCTATGTTCATTGCCTTCTTAGATACAAAATGCTTTAAAGTTTCTATGTTTTGATATTTACATTGATTTTTTCCTACACTACACCTTTGTACTGCCTCACCTTTGATTTTTATAATTTTATTTCCACATAAACATTTTTTTGGAATGTTAAATTTTTTATTAGAAATTTTCCTTTTCTCTATATCAACTTTTGAAACATATGGAATTACATCTCCAGCTCTTTTTACCCAAACAAAATCATCAATCCTTATATCTTTTCTTATAATTTCATCAAAATTATGAAGAGTAGCATTTGATACTATTACCCCTCCAATATTAATTGGCTTTAGTCTAGCTACAGGTGTTATGGCTCCAGTTCTTCCTATTTGTAGTTCTATTTTTTTAACTTGAGTTAATGCTTCCTCAGAACTAAATTTAGCAGCTATTGCCCATCTAGGAAATTTATTGGTATTTCCTAACATTCTCTGTAAATCCAAGCCACTAATTTTGATTACCATTCCATCAA
>CACJLA010000028.1 GCA_902594145.1 uncultured Alphaproteobacteria bacterium
AAATAAAAACAACCCCTTAAATAATTTAAATTTTTCAAATGCACAATTTAATGAAAACACTAATCTTAATCCTGAACCAAATTTCAATAAATCTAAATTACAAGAAATTGACTTGAATGAATACTTTACAAAGAGGGAATTTGATCAAAGTATAAAAAATTTTATAAAACAAAACCCAGATTTTATATTAACAGTTCTTAGAGAGTACCAATTAAATCAAAATAAGTTAGAACAGGAAAAAATTAATCAAAAGCAAATTACTAGCATCCAAAGTTTAAACCAACAAGTGCATCAAATGTATTTAGGAGACTCTAATGCCAATAAGGTTATATACGAGTTCGTTGATTATAATTGTGGTTATTGTCAAAAATACCATGAAGAATTATTAGCGGTTATGAAAAAAGATAATTCCATAAAATTAGTAATTATACAAATGCCAATTTTAGGAAATTCTTCAGAGGATTTATCAAAAATAGCTTTAGCCTCATCTTTACAAGGACAATTTAATGTTGTTCATAATTACTTATACTCTTCTGGGAGAAAATCAAAAATGGAAGATATCTTAGCAGATTTATTTCTTAAAGGTATTGATCTTGAAATACTTAAAAATGATATTGACTCCCAAGAAGTGAGAGATTTTCTATCAATTCATAAAAATTACGTCGATGAATTTAAGTTTACTGGAAGCCCAGCTACGATCATAGGAAATCAAATTATTCCAGGTTTAATTGACAAAAATAAAATTATTGAGATTTTGGAACAAGAATTTTCCTAAACTTAATGAAAATTAGTAATTTTTCTAAGATTTCTTCAAATATTTTTGGCTCACGTTTAACAGGCTTCATTAGAGATATACTTTTTGCAAACTATTTAGGTGCAAACTTAATGTCAGATGCATTTCTTTTTGCTTTTAGGTTACCAAATTTATTTAGAAGAATTTTTGCTGAGGGTTCAATGAATAGTGTATTTATACCAATATATGTTAATCAAGAAAAAATAAATACAAAAATTGCAAAAGATTTTATATGGCTAATATTTAACTTTTTTTTTGTAATTACATTATTTATTTCTTTTTTAATATTTTTATTTAGTGAACAAGTAATTTCATTATTAGCACCAGGTTTTTTATTAAATGAAAGTCAATTTTTATTTGCAAATGAGTTATTAACCATAACTTTCCCTTTTTTAATATTTGTAACTTTGTCGTCAGTATTGAGTTCAGTATTAAATGTTAAGGGAAAATTTTTCCTACCTTCTTTTTTATCAGTTATTCTTAATATTTTTATGATTTTATCTTTAGTTATTTTTAAATCTGAGTCTCACTTCGCACTTGCTTGGTCAATGATTGTTGCAGGTTTTACTCAATTAATACTTTTATTTATCAATATAGGTGCAATTAAAATATTTTGGAGCACCGGATTAAAAAGTATTACTGAACTATCTAGCCAGTTAAAAAAATTCTTTAAAAGATTTTTATACTCTTTACTGGGCTCTGGTATTGTTCAATTAAATATTTTTATTTCAATGTTATTTGCATCTTTAGTAGGTGAGGGTGCTATAAGCCAAATTTATTATGCTGACAGAATAATTGATTTACCATTCGCTCTTACCGCTGTTGCCATATCTTTCACACTCCTTCCTTATTTGAGTAAAAATATTAGCGATGAGAGTAAGAATTCAAAAGCTTTTAATGAAACAGTTATATTTTGTTATCTCTTTGCAATACCTAGTGCTTTTGGCATTTTTATTCTGAGCGAGGACATTATTTTAGTCTTATTTGGTAGGGGAGAATTTAATAATGATGATGTATTAATCACATCAAAAATTTTATTAATTTATTCTTTCTCATTGCCTGGATATATGCTAGCAAGAATTTTCAATCAAGTATTTTATTCTTATGAGAAAGTAAAGTATCCAGTCAATGCAGCTATTCCTACTTTTATTTGTAACCTAGTTTTATGTTTTCTGTTGTATAAGCCTTTGGGTGTTATTGGATTGGCTATATCTGGAGCTATAAGTGTATGGTTAAATTTGTTTATTCAAATTTTTTACTTGAAAAAACATTTTAACAGTTTTTTTGAAAAAATAATTATATTTGACTTAAATAAATTAATTAAGATTTTAATTGGTTCATTTACTATGACTGTTTCAATATTAGTAATAAAAAAAATAATAAGTCTAAATATATATTTTGACCTAACAATACAAATTCTTATTGGTTTAGTTATATATTTTTTACTATTAAATTGGCTTAAATTAAGTGAATTAAAATTAATATTTCAAATGAAAAAATTTAATTAAAATTTTATTTACTAATTTTTTATTTAATTTAAAAGTATTTTTGCCCTAAAATTATGGGCGTGTAGCTCAGTTGGTTAGAGTACTTGCTCGACACGCAAGGGGTCACAGGT
>CACJLA010000029.1 GCA_902594145.1 uncultured Alphaproteobacteria bacterium
TAGAGTTAAAAAATTAATGATTTCTTTATTGGATAAAAATTTACATTATGTATGCTTTTTATATGAGAATTATACTCATCTATTTTTTATTAATTGGAACTTTATTTGCTGACAGCCATATTTTAGAACAAGAAAATTTTGAAGCTTGGCAATTTACTTGTGTAGAAGAGCAACAACAAAAAATTTGTGATTTAAGAGAGTTAGTATTTGACCCAAATTCAGAAGAAGTTGTTAGTTATTTATCAATCACAATAAATCCAGATAATTTAACTCAGATGCAAATAGCTTTTCCTCATGCAGTAAATTTAAAAAGCCCGGTCTCATTACAAATAGATGAAAAAGATCCTTTAGAATTAAATTATGCTTACTGTAATCAAAGTGCCTGTTTTGTTGCAGAAATAATTGGAGAAAATTTTGTTAATTTTTTTAAAGCTGGAAATCAAATAAGTATAAAAATATTACTGCTTGATAATAGAGAAGCCACTATAACATATTCACTGTCTGGGTTTACAGCTGGTTATAATAAATTATCTTCTTCTATAATTAATTAAAACTATTAAATTTAATTTTATTTTTTATTAGCATTAAACAAATCAAAGAAGGGACAACCATTAGAGCTGTTATAATAAAAAATAATCCCCAGTCACCACCCAATCCATCTACAAGAGCTCCCGAGGAAGATGCCAATAAAGTCCTTCCTGCTGTTCCTACAGATGCTAATAAGGCATACTGGGTAGCAGTAAAACTGCGATCAACTAATAAGGAAATAAATGCAACAAAAGCAACTGTTGCAAATGCAGCTGCTAAGTCATCCAATATAACAGCAAAAGCAAAAAGGGTTTTAGATGGACCGACCCAGGCGAGAATAGAAAATAAAATATTTGTGGCAGCCATCGCAATACCTGCAATGATTAATGTTTTAAAAATACCACTTCTCATGGCGATAGCTCCCCCGATCAGAGTAAATACAATGGTCGTTATCCAACCTAATGCTTTTGAAAAGATAGCAATATCACCCTTTGAAAAGCCTATTTCTTTGTAAAATACTAAACTCATTCTTCCTAAAAAAGCTTCACCAATTTTAAATAAAAATACGAAAGCAAGAATAGCTATGCCTATTTTCACACCATTAATGCTAAAAAAACTATTTAAAGGGTTTGCTACTACATTATTTAAATAGTACAGGGTTTGTGAAATAGGATTATCTTCGCCAAATTTTTGTATATAAAATGAGAAAAGGTAAAATGTTCCACCTAAAATTACAAATGTTAATCCCCCATTTGTAAACCAAATTTTTTCAAAGAACTTTCCAGTTAAAAAACATATAACCCCTATAGAGGCAAATAAATATCCTGCATTCCTAACACTATTAACATTTGAATTTGAAGTATCTGTATTTGTAATATCCTGAAATCTCTCTTTATTTGACTCGGGAATTAATGTTAAACCTACATTACATAGAACTATAATGGCCATTAAAAAAATAAATGTAACTTGCCAATATTGTTCTACACCTGATATTTCAAGTCTTTCAGCTATTTCAAGACAAATAAACCCTCCAAGCTTAAAACCAGTCCACCATCCTACAACAGCCATTGCTGCACCTGCAGCCATGCTTGAAGTTTCATCTTTTTTAATTTGTTCAATTCTTAGAGCATCAATTGTTATATCTTGAGTTGCAGATGAGATAGCAATAGCCAATCCTACTCCAATAATTAAGGCTAAGTTTTGAGTTGGCTCTAAGGCACTCCATATAATAAGGCAAATTAAAATGACTGTTTGCATCAACATAATTATTGATTTTCTGTGACCCAATTTATTAGTAAAAAAAGGAAGTTTTAATCGATCAATTATTGGTGCCCATAAAAAATTGAATGCATATACACCAAAAATAAGTCCAGCCCAACCTATTGTACTTCTACTTAGGCCCTCTTCTTTTAACCATAGAGAAAGCGCACTAGCAATTAATACCCAGGGAAAACCACTTATAATACCTAAAAGAAGAATTCTTATCATTCTTCTGTCGTAATATGCCCCAAACAATGATTTTAATTTATTAGAATCTAATGATATAGAACTCATAAATTACATGATATTGAAAATTGTAGGAATGAAAACTTTAATCGCTAAGAGAAGTTAGCCATTTTATTAAATCTGCCCTATCTTGGTCTTTTTTGATACCGTTATAATTCATTTTAGTACCTGCGATATATTTTTTTGGTTTTAATAAAAATTTGTTTAGTTCTTCAACATTCCAATCACCACCAAACTCTACCAAAGCACCTGAATATGCAAAACCTTCCATAGATCCTTTTGACCTATTTACTATACCCCACATTGCGGGGCCTACTTTATTCTCTCCACCTTTAACTTGCGTATGACATGAA
>CACJLA010000030.1 GCA_902594145.1 uncultured Alphaproteobacteria bacterium
ATTAAATAAACTAGATATTTTCAATTCTACGATCATGCCCAAAGAGATTGCTTCCCCGTGTTTAAGATTTCCTTTATAAAAGTTAGAATTTTCAATAGCGTGACCAATAGTGTGTCCAAAGTTTAGAATTGCTCTAGAATTTTTTGAATTTAATTTTTCCTTGTAATCGGTGATAAATTTAAATTTTGAATTAATGGAGAGGGTAATTAATTTATTTATATCAATTTTAGATCGAGAAATAAGAAGATTATGTAATTTCTTTGAGTCAATTAGGCAATATTTTATAATTTCTGCGAACCCACATGATGTCTCTCTTTTTGGCAAAGTTTTCAAAAAATCTGAACAAATGAATACTTTTTTAGGTAGATAAAAGGTTCCAATTAAATTTTTACCAAGTTTACTATTAATTCCTGTTTTGCCGCCTATGCTACTGTCTACCATTGCCAAAAGTGATGTTGGTATCATTACGTGTTCAATACCTCTCATAATTGTTGAAGCTAAAAAAAGTTCAATTTAGGGCAAAAGAGATAGAATTGAATACTAATAAAAAAAATATTGTTGAGGAGCCTCTTAAAAGATGGTTTGGTTCATCTAAAACTAAAATAGTAATTGATAATTATAAATTTGCCGAACGTTTAATAAAAAATAATAAAAGATCATTTAATTATAAAGGGTACTCGATTGGTTATAAAACTTTTTCAGAAATTAAAGGAAACACCAACGAAGTAATTAAGAAAATTACATGTCCAATGATGTTCATCACAGGTGAAAAAGATCAAAATTCCTCTCCTTTAATGTCAAAAAAATTAGCTAAATTTCATAACAGTAAAATAATAATAATAAAAAATGCCAAACACGCTTTATTTTTAACTCATTTCAATCAATTTAATTTTTATTTAAATCAATTTATTAAGGGTTTAGAGTATTAACGGTTTAATCAAATTATGAAATTTTCCTTATTTGTTCATATGATCAGAGATAACCCTGATCAGTCATACACTCAATTATATGAGGATTTCATTAGTCTATGTCAAATGGCGGATCAAAGTGACATGAGAGCTATTTGGACTGGTGAGCATCATGCTATGAACTATGCGATTGCTCCAAATCCTTTTATTACTATTGCTGATCTTTGCCGATATACAAAAAAGATACAATTGGGAACAGGCACACTAATAGTTCCTTTTTGGCATCCAATCAAATTAGCTGGTGAAGCGGCCATGACTGACATCTTATCTAACGGCAGATTAGAATTAGGCCTTGCCAGAGGGGCTTACTTGTATGAGTACGATAGGATAATGCCTGGAATGGACGCCATGGAAGCTGGTTTGCGCATGAGAGAAATAGTTCCTACACTTCAAAAGTTATGGAAGGGTGATTATGCCCATGATGGAAAATATTTTCAATTTCCAAGCACAACATCTATTCCCAAACCTTTAAATGACAGTGGACCCCCAATATGGATAGCAGCCAGAGACCCTAATAGCCACGAATTTGCAATATCTAATGATTGGGATGTTCAAGTAACGCCACTATGGAAAGGATTTGAGGAAATTGAAAGACTAAAAAATATATTTGACGATATATGCACCAAATATCCTAATAAACCAAAACCATTATCTATGGTTCTCAATCATTGTTATATTGGTAGTAATGATGAAGATATACTTAAAGGTTCTGTCGCCGTGTCAAAGTTTTATAATAATTTTGGCGCCTGGTTTAAAAATAATCGATCAGTTGTCCAAGGAACAATGGATCCTCTTACTCAAAATGAATTAGATAATAATGAAATGTGTTCCCCAAATGAGATGAAAAAAAATCAAAATATTGGTACCTTAAACGAAGTTATTAATAATATTAAACGATATGAAGATTTAGGCTTTGATGAGTACTCTATTTGGATTGACTCTCACTTAAGTATAAAAGATAAAAAAATTTTTTTAGATAGATTTATCTCTGATGTAATGCCCCGGTTTTAATAATGGAAAAATTAACTAATCACTATCAACTTTATATTAATGGAGAATGGCTATCTGGGTCCGAAGGGCAAATAATGCAATCCGAAAATCCTCACAATAACACATCGTGGGCTAGTTTTGATTGCGCTAGCAAAGAAGATATAAATGATGCAGTAGGTTATGCAAAAAACGCTCTAGCTTCTAAAGCTTGGGGTTCGTTA
>CACJLA010000031.1 GCA_902594145.1 uncultured Alphaproteobacteria bacterium
TTTCATCTTTAATCATTACTAAATCCATTAATCTTTCTACGCCAGCTGCCCAGCCAATTCCTGGAATATCTCTAGATGAAATCATACTAATTAACTTGTCATACCTACCACCAGCTAATATTGCATTTTGTCTTTTATCTTCTATTGTTTGGAATTCAAAGGTTGTGTGCGAATAATAATCTAATCCTCTTACTAATTTTGGTTCCTCAAAAAATTTTATTTCATTACTGTTAAGAAGTTTTTTTACCTGATCAAAATAATTTATACTTTCAATAGATAAGTTTTCACTGATTTTTGGTGCATTTTTTAAAATTTCAGAGTCTTCTGGGTCTTTGCTATCCAAAATTCTAAGTGGATTTTTATTTAGTCTTGAAATTGATGTTTCAGATAATTGATTTTTAAAATCGCTTAAATATTTTTTCAATAATTTAGAATAACTGAGCTGATCTTCTTTTGATCCAAGTGAATTTATTAATAGCTTGTATTTATTTTTACTCACACCAAGTTCATCCAATAATAGCCTTGCAACTAGAATTAGTTCAAAATCAATATAAGGACTTTTTTCTCCAATAGTCTCAATATTTATCTGATGAAACTGTCTGTATCTGCCCTTCTGGGGCCTTTCTCTTCTAAACATAGGGCCGTGGGTAACTAATTTCATTAAACCAGATTGATAATTTGAAGCAGCAAACCTAGCAAGACCACTAGTAGCCTCAGGTCTCAAACATATATTAATATCGCCTTTATCAAGAAATGAATACATTTCTTTAGAGACAATGTCTGTTTGCTCACCAACAGCCCTTGAAAATAACTCCTGTTGTTCAATGATAGGGGTTTGTATGGATTGAAAATTAAATTTTTTACAAACTGAATAAAAACTTTCAATAATAAATTCAAACTTTTCCATCTCAGCTCCGTAAATATCATGTGTGCCTTTAACTAAATTAATATTATTTTTCATTTTAAATGATGTATCTGTTCAACTTTATCTTCAATAGTTTCGACCAAGTACTCAACTAGATCCTCATTTTGAATTCGATGACTTTTTTCACCATCAACGTAGACCATATGTGTATTATTACCACCCCCTGTGATACCTATATTTGTCATGGTGGCCTCTCCAGGCCCATTAACAACACATCCAATTATAGAAACTGTAATAGGTTTTTTAATATGAGAAAGTTTTTTTTCAACACTCTTTACTGTCTCAATCACATCAAACTGCTGTCTAGCACAGGATGGACATGATATTATAGTAACCCCATAGTCTCTTAAATTTAATGATTTTAACATTTCAAATCCCACCTTAACCTCCTGTGTTGGATGATCAGAAAGTGAAACTCTTACAGTATCACCGATACCTTCATAAAGGAGTAATCCAAGACCAATGGATGACTTAATAGAACCGCTAAAATAACTTCCAGCTTCAGTAATACCTAAATGAAGAGGATATTCACAAAAATTAGATAACATTCTATAAGACTCTACAGCAGTGAAAACATTTGAGGCTTTAACGCTTATTTTGAAATTATCAAAATTAAGATCCTCTAATAGTTTTATATTTAATTTAGCACTTTCAAATAATGCTTCAGCAGTTGGGCTTTTATATTTTTCTAAAATTGTTTTTTCTAAGCTTCCAGCATTAACACCTATTCTAATAGGTATTTTATTCTGTTTAGCGGCCTCAACGACCTCTTTCACCTTATCTTTAGAGCCAATGTTACCAGGGTTTATTCGTAGACAATGTGCTCCATTTTCTGCCGCCTCAAGTGCTCTTTTATAATGAAAGTGTATATCAGCAACTAAAGGAATATTTATTTCTGAAATTATTTTTTTTAATGCTTGTGATGATTTTTCATCAGGGACTGAAACTCTGACTATATCACATCCTTCTTGTTCAATTTGTGATATCTGCTTGAGCGTTGCATCAATGTCATGCGTAAGAGTATTTGTCATTGTTTGAACTGTAATTGGCGAGTCTCCCCCTACATAAATATTTCCAATTTGAATTTTTTTTGTTTTTTTTCTCTTTATTGAGTAAGAATATTTCAT